>CAZEPF010000204.1:3977-4697 GCA_964514045.1 uncultured Rhizobiaceae bacterium
AGTCTCATCAGCCAGGAAGCTGAACGGGTATTTGGTGATCCCAATGATTTTGAGGTGGAAGGTGCAGATGGCTCACAAGGCGCATTCCTGCCGCCGATGTTGTTCCACTGTAGCGATCCGGCAAATGCAACCCGCATCCACGACACGGAAGCCTTTGGCCCCGTCTCGACGGTGATGGGATATGATGGCCTTGACCAGGCAATTGCTCTGGCCAATCGCGGTGATGGTAGTTTGGTAACTTCTATTGTTACGCATGATCCTAATATCGCAAGAGACATTGTGCTTGGCAGTGCTGCCTATAATGGCCGTCTGTATTTTAATAACAGTACCTCAGCCAAAGAGAGCACCGGACACGGTTCACCCCTTCCCCATATGATTCATGGTGGTCCGGGACGTGCAGGCGGCGGCGAGGAACTTGGCGGCGTTCGGGGTGTCATGCACTATATGCAGCGCACTGCCATTCAAGGCAGCCCTGATATTCTAACGGCCGTGACCTCAAGCTGGATTCCGGGCAGTAAGGAAATCAACGCGGATGCTCATCCCTTTACCCGCACATTTCACGAGTTGGATATTGGAGAGACAATCCACACCAAATCCCGCACAATCTCGATTGAAGACATCGAGACATTTGCAAACTTCACAGGCGATACATTTTACGCGCATATGGATCAGGATGCAGCTGAACGCAATCCGTTCTTCCCCGGTCGCGTGGCCCATGGC
>CAZEPF010000205.1:0-4676 GCA_964514045.1 uncultured Rhizobiaceae bacterium
TTTCCTAGCTGAAATCAAAAATCCAACCCATCAAATCGATTCAATCCAAGACAGATACGCTCTAGCCCTGTTTGGGTAATGCCAAAGCTGCATCTATCAACCGTTTAGCATCCGGGCTTGCCCAATGGGCTGGCCCGTTTAGAACGCCTAATCCGCAGCCATTACGGTCAATCAGAATGGTTGTCGGCATTCCAAGCGCCACCGCTTTTCGCTTCAGGCTTTGGAAAGCTTCCATCGTATTATCCTGAAAAAACGGAAGAGCCTTTAGTCCGGCATCTGCATAAAATTTCTTTGGCTTTGCAGCGTTGCCTAAATCAATACTGACGGGAACGACTTCAAATTCATCGCCGCCTTTTTCTGTTTGCAGGGTTTCAAAATACGGCATCTCTTCGCGGCAGGGTGGACACCATGTTGCCCAGAGGTTGAAAAGCACGGTTTTACCAAGCCAATCCCCAAGCGTTTTTGGAGCGCCGTCTTTATCTAGGAAAGAAATTTCTGTCATATCCAACGGGCTCTCAAGGGGTCGGAATGCGGCGACATCTCCGGTAGCTGCAGCATTGATTGTTCTGCCATGTTCCAGCGCAAATGCGCAGCGATTTTCGTCGGTAGTTTGGTTTGCGGCAGTCTGTAAGTTGCCAGACCCGCTAAGGATGGCGTATAGCCCTCCAGCAGCCAGAAGTAAGAATGCAATAATCATCAATATCGGTTTTGATTTCATTACCGTTTCCGTAATTTCAGTTACAAGCCAAGGGATATCCCATGACTAAGAAAGATGCCGGCAACCAAATGTGGGGCGGACGTTTCGCCTCCGGACCGGATGCCATAATGGAAGAAATAAACGCATCGATTGATTTCGACCAGAAATTATATGTTCAGGATATTGAAGGCTCCCGTGCACATGCCGCCATGTTGGCTGAACAAGGCATTATTTCAAGGGAAGACGCAAAACAAATTACCGCAGGGCTAGACACGATTTCGTCAGAGATTGAAGGTGGTAGTTTCAAGTTTTCCCGTGAGCTTGAAGATATTCATATGAATATTGAGGCCCGTCTGCGCGAACTCATAGGCGATGCGGCAGGCAGGCTTCACACCGCACGCTCGCGCAATGATCAAGTAGCACTTGATTTCAGAATGTGGGTTCGTGACACGATGACTGGTATATCAGCAAGTCTAGAAGCCTTGATCCGTGCCTTGCTTGAAAAGGCTGATACTCATGCCGCGACTGTCATGCCGGGCTTTACACATTTGCAATCAGCACAACCGGTCACCTTTGGGCATCACTGTCTGGCCTACGTTGAGATGTTTGCCCGTGACCGATCCCGTGTGGAAGACGCGCTTAAACGTTCTGATGAATGTCCATTGGGTGCGGCTGCTTTGGCAGGAACCGGATTTTCGATCGACCGCGAAGTAACAGCGGCTGCATTGGGGTTCTCTGAGCCAACACGCAACTCGATTGATTCAGTGTCTGACCGTGACTTTGCGCTCGATTTATTATCGTGTGCTTCTATTTGCGCGGGGCATTTATCCCGTCTTGCAGAAGAAATCGTGATCTGGTCAACGCCGCAATTCGGGTTTGTGACCCTGTCGGATAAGTTTTCGACGGGTTCTTCGATTATGCCTCAGAAGAAAAACCCTGATGCGGCTGAACTCGTTCGTGCCAAGACGGGCCGAATTAACGGTTCGCTGGTTGCATTATTGACCGTCCTGAAAGGTCTGCCGTTGGCGTACTCGAAAGACATGCAAGAGGATAAAGAGGCCGTCTTTGATTCTGCCGCATCACTTGAGGTTGCACTTGCCGCAATGACGGGCATGATTTCGGACATGGCGATCAATGCTGATGCCATGAAAAGAGCCGCTGGTTCAGGCTATTCAACCGCTACGGATCTCGCTGATTGGTTGGTGCGTGAAGCAGGACTACCCTTCCGTGATGCCCATCATGTGACGGGTAGGGCTGTGGCTTTAGCAGAAGCAGAACAAAAGCAGCTGGATGAACTTTCGCTTGATCAATTGCAGTCCATTCACGAAAGCATCACAAATGATGTATATTCTGTATTATCAGTGGAGGCATCTGTTGCAAGCCGGACCAGTTTTGGTGGTACGTCTCCACAAAATGTTTCTGCTCAGGTGGAATTTTGGAAAGAGAAACTAGGGGCCTAGGCGGATTGTATGCCAAACAGGATTTGACATTTTCCTGATGGTGTCGAATATGGCTCAGCAATTCATTTGGAAGAGTAGATGATACACGGTTCCAGCCGACTTCTTACAAATTTTGCACTGGTGATCCTGATGGCGCTGGTGGCAGTTTCGTGTGGTCGTCGTGGCAATCTAGAGCCGCCGCCATCTGCCGCTGTGATTTCAGTTGATGAAAACGGAAATGAGATTGAAGAAACGCGAAAACCGGAAAAACCGAACGAGCCGTTTTTTCTTGATCCGCTTCTATAATCTCAACTCAGACTGAACCAACATGAATCACTTCCAGTATATTGATGGCGTTTTACACGCTGAAAACGTTCCCTTGCCTTTAATTGCAGAGCATGTCGGGACGCCGTTTTATTGTTATTCTACCGCTACGCTTGAACGCCATTACACGGTGTTTGCCGATGCGTTCAGCGATATTGATATCAAAATCTGTTTTGCCATGAAGGCCAATTCCAATCAGGCCGTTTTGAAAACACTGGCTGATTTGGGATCAGGTGCCGATGTTGTTTCGGGTGGTGAGTTGAAGCGCGCATTAGCTGCTGGAATGCCGCCTGAAAAGATTATGTTTTCCGGTGTTGGCAAGACCCGTGAAGAAATGAGGTTTTCGCTCGAAACTGGAATATTCTGCTTCAATGTAGAATCCATTCCAGAGTTACGGATGCTCTCGCAGGTTGCAAGCGAGATGGGTGTTGAAGCGCCTGTATCGCTTCGCATAAATCCTGATGTTGATGCACAAACACATGAGAAAATTTCTACCGGAAAGTCAGGCGATAAGTTTGGGATTGCATGGGAGAAAGCCGAAGAAGCTTATGCGCTTGCAGCGTCTTTGCCGGGGATTAAGGTCACTGGTATTGATATGCATATCGGTAGCCAGATCGAAAAACTGGAGCCGTTTGATACTGCCTTCTCGCGTCTTGATGGATTGATCGGCGCTTTACGGTCTCAGGGCCATGCTATTGATCATGTGGATGTGGGTGGCGGTCTCGGTATCCCCTACAAGGCCGACAATAATCCACCGCCTGAACCTGCCGCTTATGCCGAAATTGTTAAAAAGCACGTGCGTAAACTGGATTGCGAAGTGGTGTTCGAACCGGGCCGTATGATTGCGGGAAATGCCGGTGTTTTGGTGAGTGAAGTCATTTACGTCAAAGAAACCGACAGCAAAACATTCTATATTGGCGATGTGGCTATGAATGATCTGGTTCGTCCTACGCTTTATGATGCTTGGCATGATATTCGCCCTGTGAACGAGCCTTCTACGGGTGCAGAAAAACAAATCGTTGATGTGGTTGGCCCCGTTTGTGAAAGCGGAGACTTTATGGCGAAAGACCGGATGATGCCTGTCATGCACGCGGGTGATTTGTTCGCTATTGGCTCGGCAGGTGCATATGGTGCCGTTCAGGCCGGTACGTATAATACGCGTGCGCTAGTGCCTGAAGTTTTGGTAAAGGGTGATGCGTTCCATGTGGTGCGTCCACGTGTTGATTCAGATGCACTGATTGCAATGGATAGCGTTCCTCACTGGCTTTTGTAGGTCACCTTGCGTTCATCACAAGTTTGAAAGCTGGTTCAATTGGCCTCGAAATTGACGGATTGTGTGCTAGTTTAAGGCAATCAATTTGTTTGGATTAGAAAACTGTCTCAAGAACCTCACCATGACCAACACCCTCTTTTGAGAGTTTCAGCACGCGGCGTACTCGTGTGGGAACGCATATGGCCATTGCTAGTGCCTGTATTTTTGGTGATTTGCGCGTTTCTGATTTTTTCATGGGTAGGTGGCTGGCGCTGGTTAGCGAGCGAGACTTCCAATGTATTTAGCGTTCTTGCCAAACTTGGGTTTGGCGCAGCGTTTTTGGCAAGTCTTTGGCCGTTACGTCATTTTGTACTTCCGTCTCATCAGGAAGTGGTTCGGCACATCGAAGAAAAATCGCGGCTTGAAGATCGCCCGATGACTGCGCAAAGCGATGAAATGGCCATGGGTGATGGTGATCGTTTTGCTACCGCACTTTGGCAAGAGCATAAAAGCCGGATGGCTGACCGTTTGCAGGATATGACGACAGGTCTGCCAAAACCAAATGGTAATCGGTTTGACCCCGTGGCCTTTCGTGCGCTGGCTCCCATTGTTGTTTTTGCGGCGTTTTTCTTTTCGTATTCATCCAGTGGTGGGAAGCTTGCTGATGTATTGGGCGTTAAGTCCGCCGAAACGCAAATTGCTGTTCGCACCGATGCCTGGTTGAAACCGCCGCGCTACACACGCAAACCGCCAATCTTTTTATCTGGCAATAATGGTGCAACGCTCACAGACGCACGGGTTGTGTCAGTGCCTGATCGCAGCGAGTTTTTCTTGAGGTTCATTGGTGAAGGCAATGTTCGTGTCATGCTTGAAGAGCCGGATGGCATAACACAATTGCCGGAGCGTCCTTTGGATGAGACTACCGAACATCGTGAATTTGTCACAACGCTCACGCAGGATACGG
>CAZEPF010000206.1:0-4637 GCA_964514045.1 uncultured Rhizobiaceae bacterium
AACCAGATGCCAAAGCGAATCCTTTCACGAAGTCCTAACGGGATATTAACCGTTTATGGCCATGCTTTGTTAATGAGTTGGCCATGGGCCGAAAGTATTGAGTACGACCCAAATTATGAACCGCGAAGTCAAATATATTGACAAAAACATTGTTGATGTCAGCAAAAAGCGTACTGCATCGTCACGTGCCGTTCGCGATTTTCGTTCGCGTTTATCTGCAGTTGGCACTTCCCCACAAGCCTATGAATTGGAACTCTTAAAAGGGTTTTCGCAATCTCAGGTGAAAGCAGCCTTGATTTTGCCTTTGATGGTTTTAGCCGTAACGGCTATTTCTGTCCCATGGCTTGGGTTGGCAATTGCACTACCGTGGGCCGCAATTGCAGCAACCGCTCATTTTGCAAACTCTATTCTGGCCTCAAAATTTCTTGGCGCAGAGGTCCAAAACGATCAATTGGATAAATGGCGCTTAAGATTCTTGATGTGCCAGATTGCAATTGCTGTTGTTTGGTCCGCATTCTCTGCGTTCCCCTTCACTCTGCAAACTTCAGCCAATCTCGCGACGCTACAATTCTCAGCCATTCTGGCTCTCAACGCAGCCATCTCAATGATGTGCTATTCATTGGGCCGGATCATCCTCATCGTAGCCTCTCCACCAACTTTGATTTTGGCAGGTAAATTTTTCCTCACTCAAGAAACCTCCATGATGCTGATGGGGGGCATGTTGATCGCTTCTTTAGCGTTTTTCTATTTCACTACATCACGGTTCAAAGAATCTCTCATGGAAATCCTTGAACACGGCACAGAAAAAGAGACACTGATCGCTGAGTTAGAAACCGAAAAAGCATTCTCCGAAGAAGCCCGCAAGCGTGCAGAAGAGGCAAACATGGCAAAGTCACGTTTCCTTGCACCCATGAGCCACGAACTCCGCACGCCGCTTAATGCAATCCTCGGATTTTCAGAAATCATGCGTGATGAAGTTTTAGGTCCTATTGGAAACAAAACCTATCTTGATTACACAAAAGACATTCATAATTCCGGCTCTCACCTGTTGAAGCTGATCAATGAAATTCTGGATATATCACGCATTGAAGCAGGCAAGCATGAACTGGAAGAGAAAACTCTCAGCCTGATTTCAATTGCAGAAGAGGCCCGCCATATGTTGGAGGTTAAGGCAAAGCAGAAAAATATCGAGCTGACTACCAGCTATGAAGAAGACATGTCGATGATCTGGGTGGACGAACGCGCAATCAGACAGATCCTTCTGAACCTGCTTTCAAACGCACTAAAATTCACACCGCCAGGTGGCAAGATTACCATCATGATTGGGTGGACTTCAAAAGGCGGTCAGTACATTTCCGTCAATGACACAGGACCCGGCATTTCTGAAGAGGAAATCCCGATTGTTCTGTCTTCCTTTGGTCAAGGCAGCATCGCAATCAAAGATGCCGAGCAAGGAACAGGCCTTGGTTTATCAATTGTTCAGGCATTACTGCACGTTCATCAGGGTCGCTTTGATCTAAAATCCGAATTGCGCAAAGGAACGCGTGCAATAGCATATCTGCCGAAAGAACGCGTGATGACGCGCAATAAAATTCAAACTCAGACTTCGGCACCATCCAAGAACTCACTAGTCGCCTGAACGCCAGCTGAAAAATGTTTGCATAGAGATTTAACAAGCCCGGCCGCTAAAGCAGCATTTGCCTCTGCGATTGGGCTCAGGGGTTGATCCACAACCTTCACTAATCCCAGAGTGTCCGCATAATCATTTAACGTCGTGTTTTCAAAACCACTTGCTAGAATACAATGCCCTATGGAATCTGCCTGTAAGTGTTTTAGAACCGCACACGCTGCCAGCCCCGTTACACCTGAGATAACAACAGGCACATGCTCCGTTCTTGCTGCAAGAATTGCACCACAAATTGCTGCGGTTTCACGTCCGCCCAACCGCCTGAGAACCTCTAGCGGATTAGACAAATGCGGTTTAGCCAGTGCACAAGCCTGCTCAATCAACTCGCCTACATTCTCCCCTGCAGTAGAGGATGCAATAGGCAGGGCATCCAGATGAAAATCGCCTAATGCACAAAGTATTGCCAATGCTGACGGGTCAGTGTCTTTCGCAATGGCACACAGGGCTAATAAATCAGAACCACCTGCAATAGCTTCCATTCCAAAGGCGACCGTGCCAGCACATCCTTTTTCATCCAAGGCAGCATCTTGTGAGATATCAGCCACAGGAATTTGCAATGCCAAGTCGAACAGTTTCAAGCCAATATCATGTTCATGACAAATACGATTAACTGCAGCATCGCCTTGAGAAACAGCAGTGACACTATCCAAAAGCTGCTTGGATACAGCGCCATCATCAAGCCGATCTTGCAGCATATGCGTACCGGCGAAAACCGTAAGCAATGGCCGATGGATAACAGGCGAACGACCACTCCACGCAGAATACCAAGAACATATTTCAGCTACCCTGCTTCCCAGCAAAGTTTGGTCTAGTTGCAACTGCTCAAGTGTATGGCTTTGCGCATCAAGATTGGCATCAGGAAGCGCATTACCAAGGTTTCGGATATCATCAAATGGAAGTCCGCTTTCGCGCTGTTTCATCTTATTATCATTTCTTGAAGTCTGTGCTTCACGGGCTATTGTCACGGCTGCAAACCGTAGCTAATTATAAGTTATGTTGGAGTAGTACATAGTCTGGCTCTGACTAATATCCAAGAATGAAAGCATCAAAGATGGCAGCAATTCAATCTCCCTGTATTTTAATATGCTCTATCGAGATGAAAAGTGGCTTGTGCTTTGGATGTGGCAGAACCCGCGATGAAATTGCCGGATGGTCAAATTTCTCTGAGAACGAACGCAGCAACATCATGTCAGAGCTACCTGCACGCCTTGAAACGTTCGAACGCAAACCAAGACGCGAAACCCGCCGCAAGAAAATGCAGCGCGAACGTGAAGCAAACACATGACATTTCTCTGGGTCGCCCTTGGCCTGATCGGGGCCATTGTAATCTATCTGATTTTGGATGGCGAAGGCGCGTCCACATTTGGCATTCAAAATTCGCAGTTCGCACGAATTGCACTCCTCTCAATGTGGGGCGCATTATTTGCAACCGCGGTTATTCCAAGACGTGGGGAGTTTAAGCAGGCCGCCAGAAACGCTGCCATATGGGCTTTGATCATTCTTGCTTTGGTTGCAGGCTATGTATTCAGATTTGACCTTCAGGATATTGCCTCACGTATGACGGCAGGTCTTATTCCGGGAAGTCCGCGCGCATTACAATCCATAGACGGGCAACAACAAGTCGTCCTTTCAAAAGGTGCAGACAATCATTTCATCGCACGAATGAAGCTGAACGGACAGCCCATTGTGCTGCTTGTCGATACTGGCGCGACCAGCATTGTTCTCACCCAATTGGATGCAGAACGCGTTGGCATTGCTGTGGATGATCTTAGTTTTACGATACCTACAAGCACTGCAAACGGAACTGCATTTGCCGCCAGAGCGCGTTTGAGTTTTGCATCCATTGGCGACATTGAGCGTGAAAACGTTTCAGTCTTGGTTGCAAAGCCTAAAGCACTTACACAAAGCCTGCTCGGGATGAACTTTCTAACTACACTGTCGTCATTTGAGTTTCGCGGGGACGAATTATTTTTAACCGATTAGATCGGCAATAAATCTCACCGACACTACCGTCAAAAAAACTGCAAACCCTAATTCCAATTGACGCTTACTCAACAGGTGAGCAACCTTCACACCCACAGGCGCCATAGCCAGTGTTACTGGTATTGTAAGCCCCAGCATCAGCAGGTTGATATACCCAATCGAGAAATCCGGTAGGTTTGCGACACCCCAACCCGCCCAAATATAACCAATAACACCAGGAATTGAAATCAACACGCCAACCCCTGCTGATGTTGCCACGGCCTCGTGCATCGGTCTTCCAAAACTGGTCATGAACGTATTGGTAAATACTCCGCCGCCAATGCCCATAAAGGTCGAGAGAGACCCGATTGCCCACCCTGCAAACTTGCTGGCCAACCCGGTTGGCAGATCATCACCCAGTTTGAAATCATCACGCGCCAAAAACATTTTGAGGGCGATCAAAATTGAGCAGACCGAAAAGACGACCTTCAAAAAGCCCCCTGACACATATGCAGACAGGATAGAGGCCATAACAACGCCTACTGGCACATAGGGGCCAAACCGCACCAAGAGTGGCATGTTCACTGATCCACGTGCCTTATGAGAGAGAAAAGAACGCAAAGAGGTGGGCACAATCACCGCAAGAGATGTTCCCACCGCTATGTGCATACGAATTGCTTCATCAATGCCTAGATAACTAAGAAGTTGATAAAAGACGGGCACTAAAATAGCCCCCCCGCCTATCCCAAACACGCCTGCAAGAAAACCAGCACTTGCACTCGCAAGCAGGAGCAATGGCAGATAAGGCAGTAATTCAGTTAAGGGAGGTAGAGTTTGCACAGTCGCATCCAAATGATGCCCGAACCTAAGAGACCCTCACTTTGGGGTCAACAAAGATAAGTCCACAAACCGAGCGCAAAAACAAAAAGGCCCACTCTAGAGCGTGTCTGTCTTGGATTGCATCGATTTGATGGGTTGGATTTTTGAT
>CAZEPF010000207.1:0-1148 GCA_964514045.1 uncultured Rhizobiaceae bacterium
GCACAAACGCCACGGCGTTCAAACGGTTCAATCCAAGCCAGATACGCTCTAAAACAAATCACCTTGTTGATTTGGCTTGGACGATTTTGCTGATTTAGCAGTTTGTGTTTCGGTTTTTGCTTTGGAAACACCAGCGGCCACCGCATCCAATTCCCCATCCTTCAACTGGATAGAAAACGCATCCCCTGATTTCAACCGTTCTGCACGGATAACTGGCTTGCGGTTCTTATCGCGAATGATTGCAAATCCGCGCTCAAGGATGTTGGAATAGGAAAAACTCTCTAAGAGGCGATCTGCCTGATCTAGCCTGCGTTTTACATTGGCATGACTGGTAGAAAATGCAGAAGGCAGTCTGCGTTCAATATTCGAGTATGAACTTTTAGCCGCCGTGATGTGGTTCTTCTGTGCAGTTGTTGCACGCCGCATTGCCATTTCAAGTCGGTCGCGATTGCGGGTGACAGAAAGGGTCAGCCCGCGTGCAGAAAGACGGTTGGCAACCCGTTCGTAGCTTGCGCGTTTAGATCGCGCTGCGAGATCAAGTCCGCGTCCAAGTCGTCCACTGGCTTCATCCAGTCGGCGTCTTGGTAATTCAAGCAAGGCATCCGGTGTTGCAAGGCCACGTGCAGCAGCTTTCAAATTTGAACGGGATTGATCCAGTCTACGCACCAATGCAGATTGCAGGCGCGCACGGTAAGAAGCAATCGTTGCATCCAACTCCATTTTTACGGGAACTGCCAGTTCCGCTGCACCTGTTGGCGTGGGCGCCCGCACGTCTGATGCGTAATCAATCAGGGTCCAGTCAGTTTCGTGACCTACCGCAGAAATCAGAGGAATGTCTGATGCTGCAGCAGCGCGAACCACAGATTCATCATTAAAGCCCCATAGGTCCTCAATACTGCCGCCACCTCTTGCAACGATGATTAAATCAGGCCGTTCGCCATCTGGCAGAGAGTTAAACCCGTTGATTGCATTGCTCACTTCTGTGCCGGTTGTTTCGCCTTGCACCCGCACCGGCCAAACCGTCACATGAAGCGGAAAGCGGTCTGCAATCCGGTGAAGAATATCTCTGATAACTGAACCCGTTGGCGATGTAACCACACCAATCCGCTTTGGCATATACGGTAAAATCTGTTTGCGTTCCGGTGCAA
>CAZEPF010000207.1:1158-4537 GCA_964514045.1 uncultured Rhizobiaceae bacterium
AAAAGTCCCTCGGCTTCCAGCTTCTTTTTGCGCTCTTCCAGCAACGCCATCAAGGCACCCGCACCGGCAGGTTCGAGATTATCAATTACGATCTGATATTTTGACGAACCGGGATACGTTGTCAGTTTGCCGGACGCAACAACCTCTAATCCCTCTTCGGGTTTGTGCTTGAGGCGGTTGTATGAGCCTTTCCAGATCACGGCTTCAATGCGCGCGCGATCATCTTTCAAGGCAAAATAGCAATGGCCTGAAGAATGTTGACCGCGAAACCCTGTGATTTCACCGCGTACCCGAACATAGCCAAAGCGGTCTTCAACGGTTTTTTTTAATGCCGCTGAAATCTCGGTAACCGAGAAATCCTGCAAGTTGGATTTGGAATTACCTGTGTCTGAAAATGCTTGTGCCATGCATAAACATTATCAGAATCTTGCCTTCAAGCAGAACTTAAAAATCTCGTGACGGACGGAAACTTCTAGCTGTCCACAAGACACCAACCGCCAGCACAATTGTTAGGGGTGCAAATTGCCATGCTCCACCTGCTAAAAGCCCTGTCGTGCCAGCCCAAAGGATTGAAGACAAAGCCTCGGCTAATGTTGCAACCTTTGAAGAGGTTTGCCGGCGGCGGAAGCTTGCGCGATTTGCCTGACTGCGGAACCATAATTGAATCATGGTCGCTGAAATGCCAGAGGCAGCAATTCCTCCAATGGCAATAAGAGCCAATAAAGGATCAGCAATTAAAAGGAAAAATACAATCGGGCTCACCAGAATCCCGATAGCACTTAACACGGCCTCAACTTTAGCGCGGATAATTGCTCCAACGTTAATCGGTGCTGTCTGTACCAGTTGTGGTGCGTCTTCACCGGATATTGCAAGCCATGCAAGACCGCCTGCCAATTGTCCGGTCGCCATCACCAATACGGGGAGGCCAACACCTGCCAAAGCGCCGACGCCGCCAAATCCCTGCCACAGCATATAAGCAGGCGGAAGAAGATATAAAACCTGCATCAAAGTTTGTGAAATCAACCAATGATCACGAAGCAGCAAGCGCCATTCTTTCTGGATTAGCGTCATGCGCATGGACTTTAATTTGAAAGATGAAATGCCGGTTTCTTGTTTACCACGCGCTTCGCTCAGGCCTGCAGCCGTAATCACATATTCACCAAACCGTCCGGAGAAGATGAGTATTGTAGCTGCCAGCAAGCCCATCGAAACAAGGAGGAGTTGTAAAAGAGACGTCCAGTCACCCATTGCTGCGTATGCTGGAATCCACATTGCGTGTCCGATAGCAGGTGCTGCGTTTAAAACGTCTTCGGATTGGAAGATCGAAAGCCGTGATATGCTGTTCATGGATGCGATTGCAGCAAGCTGAACACCAATGATAAACCCGGCACCAACGATTGCGGCCACAATCTGCGAGATCAGCCGTGTGCGTTTTGCGCCCAGTGATTTGAACATGAAAACCGTCAGGCTTAACGATGCCGCGGTTGCGATTGCACCAAGTGAGAAAATCACCAGATAAGCGGCCAGCCAGATCGGCGTATCAAAAATCGCCATGACATTGATCGCTGCGCCAAACAGCAACATTGGCAACATGGAGGAAGACACGGCAATCGCGCCGATACGTACCGCGAAGACGCGCCGTTCTGAAACGGGAGAAGATAAAATCAGATCAAGATCGGATCGTGAATAGAAAACACGGGTAACAAGCTCCATAGCCTGTGACATCATCAAAGAGAATGTCAGCGCAATGCAGCCTGAAACCAATAGCAGTAAACTTTTATCAGGATTGACTGCGGATACACTTGTCGGGTCCAGCAGAAGATATGCAACAACATGCGTGATCAGCGCAGCGATGATCAGAAAGATTGTAACACCACGCTCACGCCCCGGTTTGCCAGCACTCATCATGCGGACAAAATCCCGCCAGGATAAATTAAATTCGTGTCGGGCAAACCAGCCCAGCGAACCAATAGCCGGATTGCTGATCATTATGCAGCCTCGGTAAATTCGCTGGTTTCGTCTTCGACAAGATCAAGGAAGATTTCTTCAAGACTTGAATCGCCTCGGCCAGCTTTCTTGCGCAATTCTTCAAGTGTGCCTTCGGCAACCAATCCACCGCGCGCGATAACGCCTATGCGTTCTGCCATGCGCTCGGCAACTTCAAGAATGTGGGTCGTTAGAATGACAGTGCATCCGCGCTCAACGCGTGACAGCAACACATCTTTCACCAGCCGTGCAGAACCTGCATCCAGACCTGTTAAAGGCTCATCCAGAATGATCAGTTTAGGATCGTGAACAAGCGCGCCAGCCAGCGCAACTTTTTGCCGCATACCTTTCGAAAATCCTTCGCATCTCTCGTGTGCATGTGGCGCAAGTCGTAGCCACTCTAATAATTCAGAAGCATTTGATTTGGCGGTGTCCTGCTCAATGCCCCAAAGGCCCGCAACAAATTCAAGATATTCAAGTGGTGTCAAACGATCATAGATCATAGGTTCATCGGGAACCCACGCCATGATTTGTTTTACATCAATTGGATTGGTCGCAGCATTTTCGCCAAATACTGTGATTTTTCCTGCATCGGGTTGAAGCAAGCCAGATACCATACGCAATGTGGTAGTTTTACCTGCACCGTTCGGGCCTAGAAGCGCGTAAAATTCACCCGCACGCACGGTCATAGAAAGGTTATTTACCGCTGGTCGGTCAAAGCTTTTCGATAGGTTTTCAATTTGAAGGGCGGCGTGTGACATCATATTCCTATCTGTTTTCCAAGTGACGGCAGATTTACATTTGGGAGTTGCCAAGATGTGAATGGAATCTCACTTCTTGCTTGGTTTTAACCGATAGAGGTGCGGTAGTGCGCAAAATTTTTGATGCAAGATATATAAATAATTGAAATAAAAGAGAAAAAAGAAGATGTGTCACTTTAATCTCACATTAACCACAACCCCATAGATTTAGTGTTTCGAAGGGTTGGGAATAAAAAACATATGTCGGCACAGGCAACTACATTAGCTCCAGTAAAACAAACCGGAAGCAATCAAAAAAGACCGCTTAACAAGCGGATACCCAGAATGGGCAAAGTTATCTTCAACGAAAGCGCTGCTCCGGTAGCGTGTGCAGTGAAAGAGTTTTCACGCAATGGTGCCGTATTGAGCATGACGGGATGGCTGGGAGTGCCATCGACGTTTACGCTTTATGTAGAGCCGGATTCAGTGCGGGCCGACTGCCGCATCATCAATCGCAAGGGTAGTAAGGTTCAAGTGGAATTCATCGATTTGGAAGATGACGTCCGCTATCGCCAAGCAAGCTGAGCTAGGCCTAACCCTAGAGCGTGTCTGTCTTGGATTGCATCGATTTGATGGGTTGGATTTTTGATTTC
>CAZEPF010000208.1:0-1514 GCA_964514045.1 uncultured Rhizobiaceae bacterium
GGAGTACAAACGCCACGGCGTTCAAACGGTTCAATCCAAGCCAGATACGCTCTAGAAGGTGTTATTTACACGCCACTCATCTTACCGGCAATCAACTCAATTTTCTTGGCCACTGTTTCAATGTTACTAGCCAATTCATCGTCGCCTGTTTGTTTTTCGCGGCTTTGAAGAGCGCCTGTTTCTCGTAAATTGGCAATCTCTGCCTCAAGCATTTCAGTCTTCTTTTTCAGCATTAGCATTTCATCAGTCATCATAATGCCAGCCATCACGGTCAGGCGCTGATCGCCTATCTCCCCAAAAGAGCCTTTGAGATTATTAACGGCCGAATCAAGCTCACTCGCCAGCATCTCAAGGTGCTCTTCCTGTCCTTCATCACAGGCCATCCGGTAATTTTTGCCATTTATCGAAACATTCACTGATGGCATGGATTAGCTCCCAACCTGTTTTTGGCGTTCGACAATATTACGAATGGATTCCATTGCATCCACAAGACGTCGGGAAACTTCTTTATTCACATGTTCAAGTTGTTGAGAGCGTTCTTGTGCATCATCAAGCGATTCTGCAAGCCGTGCGCGGTCGGCACCCATGCGTTGCACTTCGGCTTCCGCATCTCCAAGTGAGGCTTCGCGTTCCAATCGCATTTCCACTGACTTTTCAAGGCTATCCACCGCTTGCGACAAGCGTTTCACTGCAGAAGAAACTGGATTTTTATCGGACATTACTCAACTCGATAGACAATTCAAAAAGCTGCTACCCGTTTCATTCTGCGCTGTTCAATTCACCTTGAATTAGCCAGACTTCAAGCACTTAGCCCACTATCATTACGCTTTACTCGAAGAAACAGTCAACTTCGTGGCAACCTTCCCCACAGATTCAAGATTATATGCGCTTTATCCGCACAATTGAGGTTAGCAGACTATCCCTTGCATTGACTCACGCTTCCGTCCTGAATATGTCTGCGACAGCATTCAGTAATTATCTACTGGCGCAGAATTCGACCGCCATATTTGGCCAAATCTTAATCTTATCCAGCGAGCTTATATGCCTAGCAAAAATTCGATGAGCGATATGGCAAATGCCATTCGGTTTCTTTCCGTTGACGCTGTTCAGGCCGCAAATTCCGGTCACCCCGGCCTGCCAATGGGCGCCGCAGACATTGTCACGGTTCTATTCACAAAATTCATGGATTTTGATGCAAAGCATCCAGACTGGCCAAACAGAGACCGTTTTGTGCTGTCAGCAGGCCATGGCTCGATGCTGCTTTATTCTCTGCTCTATCTTTTGGGATATGAAGACATTGATATCGACCAGATCAAAAACTTCCGCCAGCTAGGCTATCGTACAGCCGGTCATCCGGAATATGGCCATGCTAAAGGCATCGAAACAACCACTGGCCCGCTGGGTCAGGGCATTGGCAATGCGGTTGGCATGGCTATCGCAGAACGCAAGATGAACGCAGACTTTGGCGATGATCTTTGCAACCACTTTACATATTGCCTTGCAGGCGATGGTTG
>CAZEPF010000208.1:1524-4517 GCA_964514045.1 uncultured Rhizobiaceae bacterium
CCTCATGGAAGGCATCAGCCAGGAAGCTATCACGATGGCTGGCCATATGAAGCTGAACAAGCTGATTGTGTTCTGGGACAATAACTCGATCTCGATCGACGGTCCGGTTTCGCTAACTGACTCAACCGACCAAATCGCACGCTTCAAGGCATCTGGCTGGAAAACATTGCACATCGATGGTCATAACCATGAAGAGATTGCAGATGCGATTGAGAAGGCACAAAAAAGCGATAAGCCAACGCTGATCTCTTGTAAGACCACCATCGGATTTGGCTCGCCAAATCGTGCAGGGACTTCAAAGGCGCATGGCGCACCTCTAGGCGATGAAGAAATCGCCCTCACCCGCGAAGCATTAGGCTGGGACCATGAGCCATTCAAAGTGCCGGAAGATGTTCTGGATGCGTGGCGCGTGGCAGGTTTGAATTGCTGTAAAGAGCACAAGGCTTGGGAGAAACGCTATAAGGCGCTTGATTCCGAACTGCGCGGCGAATTTGAACGCCGGATGCGCGGTGAACTCCCAAGCGAGTTGGCAGATGCAATCAACAAATTCAAAGAGACTACTTCCAAGGACAAGCCGAAACTCGCGACCCGTCAATCATCGCAGAGCGTTTTGGAAGTAATCAACGAAGTTGTGCCTGAGACAGTCGGCGGATCCGCTGACCTTACCGGATCAAACAACACCAAAACGGCACAAACCGATGTATTGGACGCATCGAATTACGGTGGCCGTTTCATTCATTATGGCATCCGCGAGCATGGCATGGCCGCTGCAATGAACGGCATGGCCTTGCATGGTGGGATGATCCCGTACTCTGGCGGCTTCCTGATCTTCTCGGATTATTGTCGCCCGTCCATTCGTCTTGCAGCACTCATGGGCATTCGCGTCATTCATGTTCTAACTCACGATTCCATCGGGCTTGGCGAAGACGGACCTACCCACCAGCCTGTTGAACACATGGCTGCATTGCGTGCTATTCCAAACCTCAATGTTTTCAGACCCGCAGATACGGTGGAAACCGCAGAATGCTGGCAGATCGCTCTGGAGCTTCAAAAAACACCAAGCGCAATTGCATTAACCCGCCAGGGTCTTCCAACTGTTCGTACGGAACACACATCGGAAAACCTTTGTTATCAGGGTGCTTATGAATTGTCTGAAGCTTCCGGCGATGCACAGGTCACAATCTTTGCATCCGGTTCGGAAGTTGAACTTGCTCTTAACGCACAGGAAGAACTGAAAGATGCAGGCATCGCAGCACGCGTTGTGTCTGTTCCGTGTGTTGAACTGTTCAACGCACAATCAAAAGACTACCAAAAACAGGTCATTGGGGACGCACCCGTTAAGATCGCAGTAGAAGCTGGAATCAAACAGGGATGGGAACAGTTCATTGGCAATGAAGGTATCTTTATCGGGATGGATTCCTTTGGAGCATCCGCTCCGGCATCCGATCTGTTTGAACATTTTGGAATTACCGCAGAAGCAGTCGTGACGGCTGCCAAAGCGCAATTGGAAAGCGTCGAAGAAACTGACGCGTGACTTAAAATACGGAGATTACAAAAATGACTGTTAAAGTCGGTATTAACGGATTTGGCCGCATTGGCCGTAACGTCCTGCGCGCAATCATGGAATCAGGTCGTACAGACATTCAGGTTGTAGCCATCAATGATCTTGGACCGGTTGAAACCAACGCACACCTGATGCGCTATGATTCAGTTCATGGCCGTTTCCCCGGCAAAGTTACCGTGGACGGCGATACAATTGACGTTGGACAAGGTCCCATCAAAGTGACCGCAGAACGCGACCCGAAGGCCCTGCCATGGGGTGACGTTGATGTTGCCATGGAATGCACAGGCATTTTCGCAAGCAAAGACAAAGCAGCAATGCACCTTGAGAACGGATCAAAGAAAGTTCTGATCTCTGCACCTGGCGGCAATGATGTAAAAACCATCGTTTATGGCGTGAACCATGAAGAACTAACCGCAGACGACAAAGTTGTTTCAAATGCTTCCTGCACAACCAACTGCCTGTCTCCTGTTGCACATGTTCTCAACCAGGCTGTTGGCCTTGAAAAAGGCATGATGACAACAATCCACTCCTATACAGGTGATCAGCCTACGCTCGATACAATGCACAAAGACTTGTACCGTGGCCGTGCGGCGGCAATGTCGATGATCCCGACTTCAACAGGTGCTGCTAAGGCAATTGGCCTAGTATTGCCAGAACTGAACGGCAAATTGGACGGTTTTGCCATGCGTGTTCCTACACCGAACGTATCAGTGGTTGATTTGAAGATCATTGCATCACGCGAAACAAACATTGAAGAGATCAATGCCGCTATCCGTGCTGCGGCTGATGGACCAATGAAAGGCATCCTTGGTTATACCGACGAGCCGCTTGTGTCTTCCGACTTCAACCACGATCCGCATTCATCCGTCTTCCATATGGACCAGACCAAAGTTATGGACGGCAACCTCGTTTCTATCCTGACCTGGTATGACAATGAGTGGGGTTTCTCAAACCGCATGTCTGATACAGCAGTAGCCATGGCAAACGCTGGCTAATCCGGTTTCGTATGGAACCAGTAACTTACTTTCTGGCCATCGCAGTGATCATCATTGCGGTGGCCTTTTTGCTTTCTTGGGCATTTCGTAAATCGATCAAAAGCGATCAGAAATCCCAAGACACGAATGACAATGCGCGCGATGGCGATGCCACAGCCACATGGATTGGCATTGGTGAGACTGACGAGCATTAGTTTTAGTATTTAGGAGCCTGAACAATGCCCTTAGAACTCAGACCCAATTGTGAATGCTGCGATATGGACCTCCCGCCTGACAGTGCGCAAGCGATGATCTGCACCTATGAATGCACATTTTGCGTCACTTGTGTCGAGGACATACTTTCAAATGTCTGCCCAAATTGTGGAGGTGGATTTGTACCCCGCCCCATCCGGCCAAAACTAGACCGCAGACAAGGTGTCAGCTTGGAACATCAA
>CAZEPF010000209.1:0-2392 GCA_964514045.1 uncultured Rhizobiaceae bacterium
AGCCGCCCAGGTTACGATCATCGCAGGGTTCATTATGACCCTAAGGAGTTTGTATTCCATAATTTGAAAAACTTCATCTCGGCTATCACCAGGCGTTGATTGTTCAGCGTGGTAAACAAACAATCTAGGTAAATAGAAAAGACCTGCCATCCATGCAATTACCGCCATAATGTGAAGTGACTTGGTCCAAGGATATATTGAAGCCAGAATATCAGACATAGTTTTCTCTATCCTTCTATGACCCCCTATAAATAAAATAAAGAAATAAGAAAGGTTGATGATTTTGTAGGGATGACAAATTCTGTGGATTATTAGTTTTTGATAGAACCGTCTACAAAGTTAGATACATCTGGATAACTTTGTAGATACTTTTTTAAACTTACTGTAAATATAATATTAACTATAATTAACAATATTTTAGACGTTATTATCTCTATTCATTTATTTGATAATCAAATTGAACAACCCTCTCTAAGTTTGAGTTATCCAGATCTAGAACTTATTCTTGTTAACACTCTGACAATTTTCGTGAAACAAGCCCAAACGACAGAATTTTTCAGGATAGTTTAGGAAAAATGGAATCTCGGATAACAATACCTTAAGAATAAAAAGAAAGTCCCCCGGATTACCCACATGCCACAGCCCTTTATTCTCGCATCTGGTTCAGCAATTCGAAAAAAGCTTTTGCAGAATGCTGGGCTTGAATTTGAAACAATAACACCCCGTATTGATGAAGATTCAGTTAAGGATGCTTTGATAGCAGAGAAGGCGTCAGGAAGAGATATCGCAGACACTCTGGCAGAACTTAAAGCCAAAAAAATTAGTAATAAATATCCAGACTTTATGGTTCTAGGTTGTGACCAAGTACTAAGTTTCGAAAACGCGCTACTCTCGAAACCTCAAGACCTAGAAACCGCTGTTCAGCAGCTAAAATCCATGCGCGGTAGAAGTCATAACCTTCTATCAGCTGCTGTAATTTATGAAAACGGGAGTGCGGTTTGGCGGCATGTTGGAACTGCCCGGATGACAATGAGACAAATGTCGGATGCGTATATCGAAAGCTATGTTTTACGAAATTGGGAAAGCATCCGCCATTCTGTTGGAGCATATAAGATTGAAGAGGAAGGTGTGCGCCTCTTTTCCCAAGTTCGTGGTGATTACTTCACGGTGCTAGGTTTGCCTCTCTTCGAAATTTTATCTTATCTCAACCTCATGGAGGATTCGGAGACATAATGGATAACCGTATACCGCTTGCCGGTGTTATTGGGACACCAATTGCACATTCGAAATCGCCACAGATCCATACTCACTGGCTGAAAATGCACGGTTTGGAAGGTCAGTACATTCCAATGGATGTCGCATCCGAAGACTTGGAAACCGTTGTGCGAGCTTTACCAAAAGCTGGTTTCGTGGGAGTAAATATTACTGTTCCGCACAAAGAGAAAATTCTAGAGATTTCTGATTTGGTTACAGACCGCGCGACGTTGATCGGTGCAGCGAATACACTCATTTTTCGTAAAGACGGAAAGATTCATGCTGACAACACAGACGGTGTTGGTTTTATCCAAAACCTTAAACAAAACGCCCCAAGTTGGGACCCGAAAGCAGGGCCTGCTGCACTCCTCGGGGCAGGGGGTGCAGCACGAGCGGTTATTTCTTCTTTGCTAGAAACAGGCGTTCCAGAGATAATGATTTCAAATCGAACAAGAGTAAGAGCCGAAGCTCTCAAGACAGAATTTGGTAAACGATTGACAGTTGTTGAGTGGGTGCAGGCCGGTAACATGTTGGAAGATGCTTCGATAGTCGTGAACACCACTTCGCTTGGTATGCTAGGTAAGCCGCCTCTTCGCGTGCCGTTGGACGGTTTAAAGAAAACAACACTTGTAACAGATCTGGTTTACGCTCCTCTCAAAACGCAGCTTCTTGCTCAGGCAGAAGAAATAGGGTGCAAGACAGTTGATGGACTAGGTATGTTGCTCCATCAGGCTGTTCCAGCCTTTGAGCGATGGTTTGGCGTACGGCCAGAAGTAGACAGCGCTACGCGAGCTGCAGCCCTCAGATGAGTTTCGTTTTGGGGCTTACAGGGTCGATCGGAATGGGAAAATCAACGACTGCGGATTTGTTTGCACAAATGGGATGTGTGGTGTGGGATGCGGATGCGGCCGTGCATCGTCTTTATTCGAAGGGAGGTGCTGCCGTTCCTGCGATGTTTGATGCGTTTCCTGATGCCGTGATAAAGGGTGAAGTATCTCGGGCAAAGCTTAAGAAGATCATTGAAAAGTCGCCAAATAATCTCAAAGTAATTGAAAGAATAATCCATCCACTTGTTGCGAAAGACCGGCAAAACTTCATAGAAGAAACAGATGCAGAAATAGTTGTTTTGGACGTTCCC
>CAZEPF010000209.1:2402-4508 GCA_964514045.1 uncultured Rhizobiaceae bacterium
AACTGGAGGTGATCAGTATGTTGATGCTGTTGTTTGTGTATCTGTATCGCCAGAAGAGCAAAAACGGAGAGTTCTTGCCCGCAGAAAAATGACTGAGCAAGAATTTGAGACTATTCTTGAAAACCAAGTGCCAGATCATGAAAAACGTGCTCGATCAGACTATGTAATTTGGACAAACACAATCGATGATGCACAAAAGCAAGTTCAGGACATAGTTAGTCGAGTCAGGAGTGCCATAAATCATGCGTGAAATCGTTCTGGACACCGAAACGACAGGCTTTAGTCCCGAAGAAGGCGACCGAATTGTCGAGATTGGTGGTGTAGAGCTTTTCAATCATATGCCGACCGGAAATACGTTCCATAAGTACATCAATCCAAAGAGAGCGATGCCGAACGAGGCGTTCGAGGTTCATGGTCTAGGGGATGATTTTCTGCGTGATAAGCCACTTTTTTCCGAAGTTGCTCGGGACTTTCTAGATTTTATATCAGATTCAAAGCTCATCATTCATAATGCAGCATTCGATATGAAGTTTCTCAATGCGGAACTGGGTTGGGTAAACCTGCCAGCCCTGCCTTGGGAGCAGGCGATAGATACATTGCAGATCGCGAGACGTAAGTTTCCTGGGTCGCCTGCATCATTGGATGCATTGTGTCGTAGATTTGGGATCAAAAATGACCAACGTACGCTACACGGGGCGTTGCTTGACTCAGAAATTTTGGCCGAAGTTTATCTCGAACTAATTGGTGGGCGGCAGCCAGATTTTGGTCTATCAGGTGAAGAGAAAAAAGAGACAAAAAACGGCAAAATATCAAGTATATGGCGTCCAGAAGCCCGTTCGAGTCCACTTCCGTCACGCTTATCGGACAAAGAACGCGACGCACATTCGGCCTTCGTGAATGGCCTTGGAGACGGTGCGATATGGAAGACCCAGGCGTGATCGAAGAGCTATGCGTCTGGTGTGAGTTTTTCATGTGCAGACGACGCCTGACGACGCTTGATTTCATTCCGGTATAGCTGAACGAAATCAATAGTTTCAAGATTAAGTGGAGGAAATCCACCGTCCCGTGTTATGTCGCTTACAATGCGACGAATAAATGGAAAGAGCATTCTGGGACATTCAATCAACAAGAACGGATGCATTTGATCATCTGGGACATTTTCAATGTTGAAAATACCGACATATTCTAACTCAAGCATAAAAAGATTATCCTCGGTTCCCTTGTTCTTGGATGTAACGATGAGCTTTGCCATAACCTCGTACTGGTTGTCGGCCGATCTCTTTTTTGCATCAAGATTTACTGCAACTTGAACATCCGGCGTCACTTCACCGCCTGCGCCACGTTGCGCAAGAACATTTTCAAAAGACATATCGCGAATAAACTGAGTCAGAATGCTCATTTGAGGGCTGGAAGTGGGTTCTGGTGTTGTTGATTGAAGTTTTGCATTCGGTGCTGTTGCACCATTCCCGTTATCTTGATCTGCCAATTTAAGTCTCCCAGCGCAAATTTGGTTTTTGCAGCCTTAGCAGGCCAAGCTATCTGTCTCAATGCTTTGTCCAACCAGATCTGTCATGAGCTGGCTTTTTACTGGAATCAACTTCGTGATACTCTGTTTCGATCACGTCACCTCTCAGTGGGTTGTCAGCGTCATTGCGTTTTGTCGGTTGTGTTTGTCTTCCCATATCAAACTGGTACATTTTTATGCGGTTGCGCAGATACTGAAAAACAACGCGTCGGACAGGTGGCATCAAGAGCGCAAATCCAATTCCGTCTGTAAAAAACCCAGGTGTCAAAAGAAGAGCACCAGCAATCAAAATCATTGCCCCATGGGCTAATGGCTCCGTTGGATCATCCAACTTGGAAAATGATGTTTGAAGTTGTCCCAAAGCCAAGACCCCTTGCGACCGAACAAGCCATGTTCCGAGAAAAGCTGTTAACACAACAACGGCCAAGGTAGGCCATAGTCCTATAAAGCCTCCGACTTGAATAAAAAGTGCTATTTCAATCAGTGGCACTGCTAAAAACGCTAGAAACAACCACATCTGCAGAACCCCTAAGAATTACAGCCCAGGTAAGGTGGACTTAGTCTGTTGAACGACCTACATA
>CAZEPF010000210.1:0-4406 GCA_964514045.1 uncultured Rhizobiaceae bacterium
CTCATAAGCCGCATAATCCTCAATATCACGGGTTGGCGTAACACCTGACAGCATACGCTCTGTATTACCTTGCCGAACTTTCTCCAGAGGATCACCCGTTAAAACATGCAAATGCCAAGGTTGGGTGTTCATGGATGAAGGCGCACGATTTGCCAGCGCGATTACCTCTTCCAGCAATTCTTTCGAAATCGGCTCATCGGTAAACCCACGAATAGAGCGACGCTCCTGCATGGCCTGATCAAGTTCCATTGGATAGTCCCTTATTAGCTAACAACTTCAGATGATAAAAACTGCTCGTCTTACCAGCCTATTGAAAAAGGCTCGCATGTTTTTCACGAAGTATATTCTTTTGAACCTTACCCATTGTGTTGCGGGGCAATTCATCAACGATAAAAATCTTTTTGGGTTGCTTAAAACGCGCAACCTGATCCGACAGAGAAGCAATCAATTCATCCGCGTCCAGCCCATCTTTACTGGCCACTACGACACCCACAACCCCCTCGCCGAAATCTGGATGCGGAACACCAATCACCGCTGATTCCAGCACGCCATCCTGTTCATCGAGCAAAAGTTCAATTTCTTTGGGATAGATATTATAACCACCGGAAATAATAAGGTCTTTGCTACGGCCCACAATCTGCACATAACCGTTCTCGTCGATGAGGCTCAAATCACCAGAGATGAAATACCCGTCATCGCGAAACTCTTCTTTGGTTTTCTCGGGCATATTCCAATATCCGGCAAATACATTCGGTCCCTTAACCTCGAGAACGCCAATCTCGCCGTCAGGCAATTGATTGCCTGTATCCGCCTCACAAATACGCACGCTAACGCCAGGCAGTGGAAAGCCAACCGTTCCGGCTTTACGTGTACCATCATAAGGGTTTGATGCGGTCATATTGGTTTCGGTCATGCCATAGCGCTCAAGAATACGCTTGCCTGTTCTCTCTTCAAACTCGACATGCGTTTCCGCCAGAAGAGGTGCGCTACCAGAAATAAACAAACGCATGTGATCAGCAATTTCTTTCGTAAATCTTTCTGACCCTAAAAGCCTCGTATAAAAAGTTGGTACGCCCATCATTGTGGTTGCAGAGCCGAGATGGGCCAAAACTTTTTCAAGATCGAACCCCGGCATAAAAATCATGGAGCTGCCAGCCTTCAACGTGATGTTTGTCGCAACAAATAACCCATGCGTATGAAAAATCGGCAATGCGTGGAGCAGCACATCATCTTTTGTGAAGTGCCAATAGTCGACCAGAACACTTGCATTCGACAACAAATTATCATGCGTCAGCATCGCACCCTTGGAGCGACCGGTCGTGCCTGATGTGTACAGAATTGCCGCTAGCGTATCACCGTCACAGGCGACATTTTCAAACTCATTGCTTTGTCTATCCGCTTTTTGCGCAAGCGATCCCTGATTAGGCATATTATCCCGCATCGCAGAAAGCGTCTCGACCTTCGCACCGTGCTTTTTCGCGATAGGTCCTAGCTCTGATAGCTTGTCACTATCACACACAAAAAGCGATGCACCCGCATCTTCAATGAAATACTCAATCTCTTTGCCCGTATAAGCTGTGTTGAGCGGCAGGAAGATCATACCCGCTCGTGCGCATGCAATGTAAACCGCGATCATTTCCAGACTTTTTGGTGCCTGAACAGCAACACGGTCACCCTGCTTCAAGCCAAGTGCAACAAACGTATTGGCCATTTGGGCCGACATAGTGAGGAGATCTTGATACGAATAGTTTGTCCCGTCAGGAAGTTTAGCAAGAACCGCATCAGGAATTACGTTACCTAACAAGCCATCAAACAGACAATTATTCATACCATGCTCACTTCATTGGTTTCTCGCTTACCGGGTCAATAGGACCAAGTGGACCACCCATAACAAGTTCAACAAATCGCGCAACCTGTAACAGACCCGCTTCATCTCTGGGTTTGCCTATCATTTGCAGACCAACAGGCACACCACCGGGTCCAATTCCCACAGGCACAGAGATCGCAGGAAGCCCTGTTACAGTTGATAAAAACGCAAAGCGTAGCCAATCCATATAGCCATGGAAAACATCACCGCCGATAGAAGGCACATACTCATATACTTGCGGCTTTGGCATACAACCCACCACAGGCAATGCAAGGACATCAAATTTTTTGAACAATGACAGCATGTCCGCATAAATGCGAGAGCGATTGATTTGAGCTTCCCCGATATTCTGCATGACCAGACCTTGACCAAATTGGGTATTTTCAACAAGCGTCTTCTTGAAGTGCATCGAGACTTCGTCAGGCAGAACTTGTGCGCCCGTTGCCCACATCATTCCGCGCAGCGTGTGATAGGTCTTATCCAGTTTTGACGTATCCGGCGAAGCTTCTTCAACAATTGCTCCATTTTTCTCCAAGAGTAGAAGTGCATTTTGAAGGTGCTCTGCCATATCGCGATCAACAGAACCAAAGCCGTTCAAGTCAAGGGAAAACCCAATTCTTGGGCGCGAGAAAGGACGCTCGACTGCCTTGAAATAACTTTTCTTGGGCGCAGGGTAGGAAATCGGAAAGCGCGGCTCATACCCAACCATAGCATCCAGAAAAAGCGCGCAATCTGTTACCGACCGCGCCATTGGTCCCTGAACACCCTCAATCATAAAGGCTTGATCCGCAGACGAACCGCCAGCACGGCCCGGACTAGGACGCAATCCCACAATTCCACAATACGCAGCCGGCGTTCTCAATGACCCACCATGGTCTGACCCATGGCTTAACCAAACCTCGCCAGTGGCAAGCGAAACTGCTGCACCCCCAGATGAGCCACCCGCATTTAACTTGGTGTTCCATGGGTTCAGGGTCGGTCCAAAAACATCATTAAACGTATTACCGCCTGCCCCGAATTCAGGCGTATTGGTTTTGCCAACGACCAGACCACCGCGTTTCTCAAGGCGCTCAACCAAAGGATCGCTCACATCCGGCACATGGTCAGCCAGAGCTTTCGTTCCAAAAGTTGTGGTAACGCCTTTAACAGGCGTTAGATCTTTGATCCCAATCGGAAGACCCGATAAATATCCCCGCTTTTTAGAATATTTATCATCCAGCTTTTTTGCCTTTTTAGCTGCACGCTTCCAGCACACAGTTGGCATTGCGTTGACAAGCGGCTCAACTGCCTTCACCCGTTCGCGGGATGCCTTTAGCAATTCTTTGGGAGAGATTTCGCGGCGCTCAAGAAGAGAAACCACTTCATGCGCTTGAAGCTGGCAGAGCTCAGGGCCTGAATATTCTGGCTGGTTGGTATTAGAGTTTTTCATTTTCTTCACCCAAAAAATACGCGATACTTACTCAAGCAAGTCACATAGCCACATCAGCAACCCGCAAATCCCTGCAAGCCAAAATAGTACAAAGTAAACCATTTGTTTACCATCTCAAGTCCGCAACGAGGTTAATCCATGCAAGACCCTGCCTTCACATCACCCGGCAAATTTTTCCGTGGGAATTTGCACACCCACTCAAATCAGTCCGATGGTGCATTGGATACGCAAATTGTGTGCCAGAAATACAAAGATCAGGGATATGACTTTCTGGCACTCACCGACCACTTTCTAGGTGCCTTCAATTATCCGATCACGGATACCACGCCATATCGCGACGATAGTTTCACAACCATCCTAGGGGCTGAACTCCATTCAGGAGCTATGGAGAACGGAGAGTTGTGGCACATTCTTGCGGTCGGATTGCCCGCAGATTTTGCCCCTTCAAATTCCCCGCTATTTGTTCCGGTTGACGGACAGGAGACGGGTTCTGAAATCGCAAAACGTGCACATGACGCTGGTGCATTTGTTGCAATTGCTCATCCTGAGTGGTCAGGACTGTCCATGAATGACGCGAGAAGCATTACTGCGGCCCACGCGGTCGAAATATACAATAACGGATGTGAAGTCGAATGCGATCGTGGACGCGGCTTTTATGTGCTTGATCAATTGCTCAATGAAGGTCAGCGATTAAACCTATGCGCTACTGATGATGCGCATTTTGTCGTCGATGACGCATTTGGAGGATGGGTTATGGTCAAGGCAGAAAAAAACGAGCCGGAAGCACTGCTGAATAGTCTCAAAACCGGACGGTATTACTCAAGCACAGGCCCGCAAATTCATGATGTCCAATGGGAAGACAAACAGGTTCACATAAAATGCTCCCCTGCTGCAAATGTTGCCGTGCTTGGATACGGTTCACGCACAGCCAATGAAAAAGGTAAGAACCTGACAGAAGTCACGCTCAAGACCACAGGCATGACGCACTCGGATTATTTGCGGATTAGCGTCATGGATGATCAGGGCAAATCTGCTTGGACAAATCCTGTCTGGCGAACCTAGAGCGTATCTGGCTTGGATTGAACCGTTTGAACGCCGTGGCGTTTGTGC
>CAZEPF010000211.1:0-4385 GCA_964514045.1 uncultured Rhizobiaceae bacterium
AGCACAAACGCCACGGCGTTCAAACGGTTCAATCCAAGCCAGATACGCTCTAGTGTGATTATTACAGGTGGTTTAACCAGCCTGTGATGCTTGCACGGAAGCTTCAACATCCACATAGGCTTCTTGACGTTCGACGCTCCAATATTTGAGTTCGTCAAGCGGAATAGATGTTCCAGATACTGCGCAGCGCACAAATGTACCAGCAGAAAGCACCTGAAAATCTGCATCCATATACTTTAACTTTGCTTCTCCCGATCCTGGGCCTTCAAAGCGGTTCATCATGCGAGCTCCCCAAGGCAGTTTTGTTTGTTGGAGTTAGTCCAAAGAAACTGCACCTTGTTATATATTGCATATTGTACTGTCAGAGTCTTGCCCCAACTCGAAACGCGTTCGGCATGTCAGTGCAATACAAACGGTATTTTGCGTCACAATGTAAGTATTTCATCTGCCAAATAGGCGTTCAATATCTTTGAGGTCAAGCTCGATATATGTTGGCCGACCATGATTGCACTGGCCGGAATTGGGTGTTTCTTCCATTTGACGCAGCAATGCGTTCATTTCTTCCGCTCTTAAAATGCGTCCGGATCGTACAGACCCGTGACACGCCATAGTGGAGGCAATCACTTCGAGTTTTTCTTTCAAACCATCTGCTGATCCCCATTCTGCAATTTCGTCAGCAAGATCATGGATCAGTTGTTTGGTGTTGGTTTCTCCCAGAAGAGATGGCGTTCCACGCACCGCAACCGCACCCGGTCCAAAGGCCTCAAGCTCCAGGCCCAGTGTTTCAAAATCCTTCGCGAAAGCAACAAGCCGGTTTACTGCTTCTTCGGGAAGATCAATAATTTCTGGCACCAACAAAAGTTGGCTCGCCATACCATTGCTCATTCCGGCTTTGAGTTTCTCATACACTATGCGTTCATGCGCTGCATGTTGATCAACAACTACCAGCCCTTTTTCAGATTGGGCGATGATATAATTCTCGTGAATTTGCGCCCGCGCAGACCCCAGCGGGTATGAAATTTCACTAGAATCGTAAGAAGTTTCTTCTACACGACCACTGGGCATTGGCGCATCGCTGAAGCCGGATTGCTGACCATACGAGGGTTCAAATTCTTGAAGCGGTTGGTCAAGCGGCCTTGCCCAGTCTTTACCTGCAGATGAAGTGTGCGCTTGATCGGGCTTAAAGCCATGACCAAACCTGCCTGAGCGAAAAGCGCCCATCATGGAATCTGCGCCTGCCTTGCTGGTGAGCGGACCTTGCTCAGAGAGCGCTTGTTTTAACGCACCTACAATCAATCCGCGCACTAGGCCAGGATCACGAAACCTTACATCTGCTTTTGCCGGATGCACATTTACGTCAACCTGATAGGGGTCAAGGTCCAAGAATAGAGCCAGACTAGGATGGCGCCCGGATGGTAGAAAATCCATATACGCACCACGCACGGCTCCCAGCAATTGCTTGTCTTTGACAGGACGGCCATTCACGTAAAAATACTGCGCAAGAGAATTCCCGCGATGATAGGTTGGAACACTTGCAAGACCGGACAGGCCAATCCCCTCGCGTCCTGCTTCGATTGCGATTGAGTTCTGGAAAAACTCTTTGCCAAGTATTTGCGTGATACGGCTTTCTCTATCACCAGGTGCATATTCTGTAGTCGAACGATCCGAGCCTGACAGGGAAAATCTAACTTTAGGAAATGCCATAGCAATGCGCTTGAACATATCCGTGATCGCGTTCGCCTCTGCCTGATCTGATTTCAAAAATTTAAGCCGCGCTGGTGTTGCAAAAAACAAATCCGATACTTCAACCACAGTTCCAGAGGTAAGTGCTGCAGGCGTAGGCCCGTCCACTCGACCGCCGGAAACTGAAATGCGCCATGCTGTGTCTTCTCCCGATTTGCGTGAGGTCAGCGTAAGACGCGAAACGGAACCCACAGAGGGTAAAGCCTCGCCGCGAAACCCAAGACTGCGGATATCCATCAGATCATCGCTTAGCTTGGAGGTGCAGTGACGTTCGATCGCTAGCTTGATATTGGCTTCATCCATGCCATGCCCGTTATCGGTCACACGCATCAGTGTTTTGCCCCCATTGGCGGTGACGATATCAATCCGCGTTGCGCCTGCATCAATAGCGTTTTCCACCAATTCCTTGATGACACTCGCAGGACGTTCCACCACCTCGCCAGCGGCAATCCGGTTTACTATGGTTTCATTCAGGCGAATGATCGACATGGGATCGAAGTTCCTAACATGCATCGTAAGCAAGTCTTATTATCCGAAAAATTACGCCGCTCCACAAACCATCCTCTTGCTTTTCACCAGTTAATAATCTTGAGTACAAACCATATAAAAAGGACTGATATGCACTCTCTATTTCATCTCGCATTCAACGTGACAGACTTGGACGAGACCCGCACATTCTATGGCGATGTGATGGGCTGTAAGGAAGGCAGAAGCACGCAAACCTGGGTGGATTTTGATTTTTTCGGCCACCAGATTTCCATGCATCTAGGTGAACCATTTAAAACAGAAAATACCGGCCATGTTGGCGATCATATGGTGCCAATGCCGCATCTTGGTTTGGTGCTGGATTTTGAGAACTGGAAAACGCTTGCCGAGCGCTTAAAGACCAATAGCGTTGATTTTATCCTAGAGCCGCAAATTCGCTTCGAAGGCGAGGCAGGCGAACAACACACTATGTTTTTTAGGGACCCATCGGGTAACCCGATTGAGATCAAGGGTTTTAAGGATCTTTCGAGCGTATATTCTGCATAGAAAATCACTTCAAATATTTTTCACTTGCACCTTTCGTAGTGATCGCTAGGTTGTCGGCAAGATTAAAATTGTGCAGCGCACAAAAATGAAAGTTGTAGAATTATGCTAGCAGAAGCTGAAAAATTCATGCGTCAAACCAACCTGATTGCAGGGGAATGGGTAGATGCAGATTCAGGAAATTCCTTCGAGGTGTTTAACCCGGGCACAGGCACGTTGATCGGTACAGCACCTGAATGCGGTAAAGACGAAACCCGCCGTGCGGTGGAAGCTGCTGCAGAAGCGTTCAAAACCTTTGGTAAGACGACCGCCAAAGAGCGTTCTGAAATGCTTCACAAATTGCACGACATTATCCTTGAAAACCAGGAAGCACTTGCTGACCTTCTTTCTGCCGAACAGGGTAAGCCGATGGCAGAAGCAATGGGCGAGGTTGGTATCTCTGCTGCTTATATCCGCTGGTATGCCGCAGAATCGCGCCGCGTCTATGGCGATGTAATTCCATCGCCTTGGAAGGACCGCCGTATTCTTGTGAACCGTGAGCCGATTGGTGTCGTGTCTTGTATTACGCCATGGAATTTCCCGTCCTCCATGCTTGCACGAAAGATCGGACCAGCACTTGCAGCAGGGTGTACCGTTGTTTGTAAGCCAGCAGAAGCGACACCCTATTCTGGTTTGGCTTGGGGCGTATTGGCCGAAATGGCTGGTTTCCCGCCGGGAGTTGTCAACATCGTAACGGGCGATCCAGCGGAGATCGGTGAGGAACTCACCACCAATCCACACGTCAGAAAAGTTACATTTACGGGTTCGACACGCGTTGGCAAACTCATCCTTGAACAGTGTTCGCGTACGGTGAAAAAATGCTCGATGGAATTGGGCGGGAATGCTCCGTTTATCGTGTTTGATGATGCGGACGTTGACCGCGCTGTGGAAGGGGCAATTGCTTCCAAATTCCGTAATTCTGGTCAGACCTGCGTCTGTACAAACCGTTTTTACGCACAAGCTGGCATCTATGACACATTCGTTGAAAAACTAACTGCAGCAACGTCTGCCCTAAAGGTTGGCGTTTACACAGAAGAGAACGTGCAACAAGGCCCGCTTATCAATGAAGCAGCAGTAGAAAAATGTGAACTCTTTGTAGCAGACGCAAAGAAAAATGGTGGCGATATCGCAACCGGAGGCACCCGTCATGAATTGGGTGGAAACTTCTTCGAGCCAACCATCATCACCAATGCAAATGATTCCATGCTCTTCTCACGTGACGAGATTTTCGGACCCGTTGCTCCGGTTTATAAATTTGAAACCGAAGAAGAGGTTATCGAAAAAGCCAATGACACAAACTATGGCTTGGCTGCATATTTCTACACTCAAGACTTGGGGCTTACTTATCGTGTCATGGACGGTTTGGAGTATGGTCTTGTGGGCGTCAATGAAGGTGTGATTACTACGGTTGAAGCACCATTTGGCGGCTATAAAGAATCCGGTCTCGGTAAAGAGGGTGGCTATCAGGGCATCGAGGATTACGTTGAATCCAAATACGTATGTATTGGCGGCCTGGGTATCTAGAGCGTATCTGGCTTGGATTGAACCGTTTGAACGCCGTGGCGTTTGTGCTC
>CAZEPF010000212.1:0-4368 GCA_964514045.1 uncultured Rhizobiaceae bacterium
GAAATCAAAAATCCAACCCATCAAATCAATTCAATCCAAGACAGACACGCTCTAGCTTATCAGATTTAGACCCCGCTTCGGTGGGGTTTTTTTGTACTGCACGTAGCTATTGTGGGCGATGCCAGATTTTGCACCGCACCCATGTTACGCCTGAAATCTCGAAATAATCTTCTGATGCCATTTCAAAGCCTGCGGCCTTTGCCTGTTGTTCCGGGCCTTGCTGTTCGACATTAGCATCCATCGTCCAGCCCCATGCGCGTGCAGGCGTGACCTGCTCAAACTCTGCGCGAAATAAAACATCATCGCGACCCGGCGCCTTGGCGCTTTCATCAAACTTGCAGTTTAACCCAACTAGCAAGAGACTGTTTGACCGTGCGAAGGCGGATTGGCGTTTCATCTCTTCTTCGTTGACCCATTCCTTGCCCAACAATTGCCCTGCCATTGGCGCGGACATGCCGGACAGCAAAAGCGTGGATGCCAGTAGATATGTGAATACGAGTGACCTCATGGATGCAGTAAACCTAGTCAGCCTTTTTCCCAAACAGAATTTCCTGACGATCCTTATCCTGCATTTTAGCTTGGGTCTCTTCACGTTTTTGTAGGCCGATGGCAACGCCTTTCAAAACAGCGGGGCGTTCTTTCATGCGGTCCAGCCATGCCTTGAGATTGGGGAACTCTTCAATTTTCTGGCCCTGCCTCTCCCAAAGCGTTGCCCATCCGATGCAAGCAATGTCTGCGATTGAATATTCAACCGCTAAGAATGGGCGATCTGCGAGTCGTTTATCCATTACGCCATAGAGACGGCGAACCTCATTCGTGTATCGGCTGATCGCATATGGGATTTTCTCTGGTGCATATATCCGGAAATGATGCGCCTGCCCTGCCATCGGGCCAAGTCCACCCATTTGCCACATCAACCATTGGTCAATCTCAACACGGATGCGTTCGTCATCTGGATAAAACTTGTTAAACTTACGGCCCAGATATTGAAGGATCGCACCGGACTCAAAGATCGAAATCGGTTCTCCATCAGGCCCTTCAGGATCAATAATCGCAGGCATCCGGTTATTGGGAGCAATCGCCAGAAACTCAGGGTCAAATTGCTCGCCCTTGCCGATATTGATGTAGTTCATCTTGTACGGCACGCCCAATTCTTCGAGCATAACCGAGATTTTCCAGCCATTGGGTGTTGGCCAATAATAAAGTTCGATAGGCTTAGTTTGATCCATAATCGGTTCTCTTTTTAGTAAAATGAAACTGCTGATTTTTCATTTTCAACTCGCAGCCTGTTTTGAAGCTTGTTACAAGCATAGGCATGAAACAATTTAGTGATCCCAATCTTGCAATCGAAACCCCGCCAATACAAGAAGTGGTATTTGTAGATAATGCAAAAGATGCAGTGCGAGAGTTGCAAACGCGATATCGGTCCACAACCGATTATCTGAGAGCAAAGTTTGCAGACTTTATGTCTGGCAAATCGGACGCTGTGCGGTATCGCGGATTTTATCCGATGTTGCGATTTCACACGAATAGTTTTGCCCGTATCGATTCGCGACTTTCGTTCGGGCACGTCACAGGACCAGGCACTTACACGACGACTATCACCCGACCGGATTTGTTTTCCAATTATCTGGAAAACCAGATTGACCTTCTCATCCAAAATCATGGCGTAGGCATTAGTGTGGAAACTTCCAACACGCCTGTGCCGGTGCATTTTGCATTTCGTGAAGGCGATCACGTGGACGCCAGCGCAGACCTGACGACCGAGCATAATTTGCGTGATTTTTTCGATACGCCAGATTTGAGCCTGATGGATGATGCCATCGTAAACGGTGAGTTTGAACCCGCCTTACATGGTGATCTGCCCCTTGCACCGTTTACCGCGCCGCGCGTTGATTATTCGCTGCACCGTCTTGCGCATTACACGGGCACCAGCCCGCATCACTTTCAAAACTTTGTGCTGTTCACGAATTACCAGTTTTACATCAACCGCTTTATCAAGTTCGCCCAAGATGAACTTCAAACCCCAAACTCTGCCTATACGGAATTTGTTTCACCGGGCAATGTAATTGAAACGGCTGCGACCGCAAAAGCATCTGCGGATTTAGAGCCTGAATTATCCAAACTTCCGCAAATGCCGGCCTACCATCTTAAGACAAAAGATCATTGCGGCATCACCATGATCAATATTGGTGTTGGGCCGTCCAACGCAAAAACCATCACCGATCATGTAGCCGTTTTGCGCCCTCATACGTGGATTATGCTGGGCCATTGCGCAGGCTTGCGAAATACACAATCGCTTGGTGATTATGTGCTGGCACATGGGTATGTGCGCGAGGACCATGTGCTGGATGATGACATTCCTGTTTCTGTTCCCATTCCGCCACTGGCAGAAGTTCAGGTGGCGCTCCAAGAAGCTGTGGCACAAGTCACAGGACTATCCGGTTATGAATTGAAAAACATCATGCGGACGGGAACAGTAGCAACCATTGATAACCGAAATTGGGAATTGCGCGATCAGCGTGGTCCGGTGAAGAGACTTTCCCAATCACGTGCCATTGCGCTTGATATGGAATCTGCAACCATAGCTGCAAATGGGTTTCGGTTCCGTGTTCCCTATGGCACGCTTTTATGTGTCTCGGACAAACCTCTGCATGGTGAGTTGAAACTTCCGGGCATGGCGACAGATTTTTATCGAACACAGGTGGACAGGCATTTGCTGATTGGCATAAGGACTCTTGAAAAACTTCGAGAAATGCCGCCTGAGCGGCTTCACTCTCGTAAGCTTCGCGCCTTTGATGAAACCGCATTTCAGTGATCTTTATTTCGTGAAAAAACTATTTATAGCACTGGTCGCTCTGGCTTCCCTCGCAACAATGCTTGCGGTCGGGATCGGGTATCTTGGCCATTTACACCCGGCCCTTGATACGTTTTCGCATTTCCGGTTTCACTATGGCGTATCGCTTATGGTCGCGGCAGTTGTGCTCTTGATATTCCGCACACAGCTTTTGGCACTGGTGTGTTTGGTAATTGGTGCAATTGCCCTTTATGGCAGTTCTGCAGTTTTGCCGTTTACCGCAGTTGAGCGCGCAGCGGTTGAAGGCAAGCCCGTCTACAAGCTTATCCATCTCAACCTGTTGTGGAATAATGAGCATACGCGTGAAATTATGGACTGGCTGATTGAGCATGACCCGGATATTTTATCTTTCTCGGAAGCCTCAGTTGTCTGGCAACATCCGTTGCGGCGGTTAAGCGAAGACTGGCCCTATCTGCATAATTGCCCTGAGTATAATGTGCGCGGCGGCGTTCGTCTTTATTCCAAATGGCCCATGGACCCCTCTATCAATTATTGCGGAACGTATGGCAGTTACGGGAAGACGCGCGTTACGTCTCCCGAAGGTCAACAGATTACCATCGCTTCTCTGCATTTGCGTTGGCCATGGCCTGCAAGCGGACCGGAGCAGTTGGAAGCAATTTTACCTGAAGTTAAAAACCTTGATCCCGATACTCTGGTTGCAGGAGATTTTAATGCAACGCCTTGGTCCCACACGGTGAAGCGCTTTGCCTCTGCTGGAAATCTTGAGGTCAGTCCCGGCATTGGGCCGACATGGTTTTTCAAGATGTGGCATCCTACCGTTAGGGGGCTGGTTGGTTTTCCAATTGACCAAGTAGCGGCGAAAGGTAGGGTGCGAATTTTGAAAGCAGAACGCATGGAATATGTGGAATCTGATCATTGGCCAATACTGGTAGAATTTCAAATCGACTGATCTGATTACAAAACAGATTTGCGAAATTTCCTGTTTTGGCGTTATCCTGCTTCAATGATGCAATGAGGAGGATATTTATGGCCGTTTCAGAAATTCTTAGCGATAAGGGAAATGCAGTAATCACTGCCAGTCCGGATGACACGATTGGCGGCGTTGCCAAGACATTGGCCGAACGCAAAATCGGCGCGATCGTGGTGACAGAAAATGATGGTATGACGTGTGGCATTATTTCGGAACGCGATGTTGTCCGCCAGGTTGCTAAAAACGGAGCAAGCGCATTAGATCAGCCCATATCTTCCTGCATGACCGCTAAGGTGATCTCGTGCGCACCCGATGACACAATCGATTCTCTGATGGAAAAAATGACCGCTGGAAAATTCCGCCACCTGCCCGTCATCGACGGTAAAAAACTGGTCGGCATTATCTCAATCGGTGATGTGGTAAAGCGCAAGATTGAACAGGCTGAACGCGATGCGGCAGACCTCAAACAATATATAGCCGGCTAAGGAAACCTCTACAGCCCCAACAAAAAAGCCCGCTTAGAAATCCTAGAGCGTATCTGGCTTGGATTGAACCGTTTGAACGCCGTGGCGTTTGTGCT
>CAZEPF010000213.1:0-4340 GCA_964514045.1 uncultured Rhizobiaceae bacterium
GCACAAACGCCACGGCGTTCAAACGGTTCAATCCAAGCCAGATACGCTCTAGTGTCGCTTGTTGCGTCGCTTTTACAGCTTCTTCAAACGTGCAAATAACCGACGTTCTCTTCAACCATAGGAGAGAGTGTGATGAAGGTTGGATTTATTGGTTTAGGCAATGCTGGTGGAAAACTGGCAGGCAGTCTTTTGCGTAATGGCAAAGACCTTACCGTTCTTGATTTAGACAAAGACATTGCTCAACCGTTTCTTGATCTTGGTGCTAAATGGGCAGATACGCCCAAGCAGATGATTGGGCATTGTGATCTTGTTATCACATGCCTTCCAAGCCCTGCCGCATGTTCTGCGGTAATGGAAGGGCCAAGCGGTATTCTTGAAGGTATGTCTGAGGGTAAAATCTGGGCGGAAATGTCTACCACGGACGAGTCCGAAGTGGTGCGGTTGGCAGCACTTGTTGAGGCCAAAGGTGGCGAGGCAATCGAGTGTCCTGTTTCGGGTGGGTGTCACCGTGCGGCCACGGGCAATATTTCAATCTTTGCTGGATGTAGGCGTGAAACGTTTGAAAAGATGTTGCCGTTTCTCACGGTTTTGGGGCGACGTGTTCTTCATACGGGTGAGATCGGTACTGCCTCAAAACTCAAAGTAATGACAAACTATCTGGCGACAGCCAATCTCCTGACCATGTGTGAGGCGTTTGTGACGATGAAAGCAGCCGGACTGGATATGGCGACGACATGGGAAGCTATGGTGATTTCGTCGGGTACTTCATTTGCTGCGGAAACAGAAGGACAGGTCATTCTCAATGGCAGCCGTGATATCGAGTTCACGATGGATTTGGTGTTGAAGGATATAGGCCTGTTTCAAAAACTTGCCGAAGATAATAACGTGCCATTGGAATTATCCCCGATGATCATTGACATTATGAAAGATGGCCAAAAGCGTTACGGTGAACGGGCCAATTCTGACGACATTATCAGACGTCTGGAAGAGGCTACGGGATTGGATATTACCGCATCTGGTTTCCCCGCTTTACTGGAAGACGAAGAGCCGGAAGAGCAGGGCTATGAGGTTGTGCCGCGCGGGCGGGTGTTGTCCTAACCCTGTTTGATTTCAAACGCCTGAAAGAGGGCTTTTTCTCCGTGCGACGAGAAATTTATGATGCGTGAGTTTTCTACTCTGGTTGCCCATTTCAAATCATAAAAGCGTTGCAGGAATGCGGTTCCGAGCGCACCTGCGAGGTGGGTTCTTCGTGAACTCCAATCAAGGCATGACTTGCATAAGGGTCTTTTACTTTTGGAAATTTCGCTCAGGTCTATGCCAAAACTTTCAACGAACTGCTGACCTGTATCTGTTAACTGGATATCGTCATGGATTTCCATAAGATGCCGATTAGAGACCATTGCCTCAAAAATTTGAACGCCTAAGTCGCCAGCTAAATGATTATAGCAGATGCGTGCTTTCCTAAGCGCTCCATCTTTTGGACCCGTTTGGGTTCGCACCAAGCCTCGTTTGGCTGCCAGCCCCATCATCGATTCTAAAACAGTACCAACATCACTATCGCCTAATTCAAAGTAACGATGCCGTCCTTGCTTTCGCTGGCGTATGAGTTGAGCGTCTTGCAGCTTTTTTAGGTGTGAGCTGGTTGTCTGCAGCGTAACACCTGCTTCGGTTGCAAGTTCTGTGGCTGTGAGTGCCTTACCGCTCATTAAAGCAATCAAAATGTTTGCTCTGGCGGGGTCTCCGATCAGAGATCCTAACAGTGCTATGTCTGGCCCTTCTTTCATACTTCGACCATAGTCGAAGCATTGATGTGCTGCAATATGCTAATATGTAAGAGCATAAATTGTATGGAGACTGACATGCTAACTTGTATTATCCGGTATCAAATTGATCCGACAAAAAGAACTGATTTTGAGCACTATGCTCAAAACTGGGGTGAAGCAATTCCACGCTGTGGAGCGGACTTGGTGGGCTATTATGCGCCGCATGAAGGTTCCAGCACACTTGCTTATGGGATCTATAATATTGAGAGCCTTGCAGCCTATGAGGCATATCGTGAACGGCTATCACGCGATCCGTTAGGCCGTGAAAACTATGAGTTTGCTCAGGAGAGAAAATTTTTACTGCGAGAGGACCGAACCTGGCTTAAAATTGCATCGTCACCACATGGCGCTTTGGTGCAATCATGATTGCTGTCATTTTTGAAGTTCATCCGGCAGACGGAAAGAAAGAGCACTATCTCGATATTGCGGCTGAGATGCGTCCAATGTTGGAGGAAGTTGATGGCTTCATTTCCGTGGAGAGATTTCAGAGTTTAACCGATCCCAGCAAACTTTTATCGCTGTCTTTTTTCCGCGATGAGGAGGCAGTCAAGAATTGGCGAACGCTGACCGCGCATAGAGGTGCGCAGTCAAAAGGTCGTTCCGGAGTTTTCAGCGACTATAGGTTACGGGTCGCTGGCGTGATACGGGACTATGGTATGTTTCAACGCGATCAAGCTCCGCAAGACAGCAAGGTAATTCACTCACTCAAAGAGTGATGATGAAATTTAAACGTTGAACTTGAACAACATCACATCGCCATCTTGAACCACGTATTCCTTGCCTTCGTCGCGGGCTTTGCCAGCCTCTTTGGCGGCGACTTCGCCACCTAAAGCCACATAGTCTTCATAGGCGATGGTTTGGGCGCGAATGAAACCTTTTTCAAAATCCGTGTGGATGACACCAGCGGCTTGTGGGGCTTTAGAACCTTCGCTCACTGTCCACGCGCGTGTTTCTTTTGGTCCCGCGGTGAAATAAGTGATGAGGTTTAACAGGCGATATCCCGCAGCGATTAAGCGATCAAGACCGGACTGTTCCAATCCGTTCATCTCCAGGAATTCGCCCTGTTCTTCATCTGGCAGTTGCGCGATTTCTTCTTCAATCGCGGCAGAAATTACCACAGATTCTGCGCCTTGTTTTGCGGCGAGATCAGCAACGGCAGAACTGTACTCGTTGCCATCAGCGGCTTCTGTCTCACCTACGTTACAGACATAAAGAACAGGTTTTGACGTTAGCAGGTTGAGCGTTTTCAGAATTTTCAAATCTTCCGCCGCGATACCATCCAATAGGTGACGCGCGGGCTTTCCATCTTGGAGTAGCTCAACTGCTGCCTCCATCATGGGAAGCATAGACATGGCTTCCTTGTCTTTGCTGGTCGCTTTTTTTCGGGTCTGGTCCACGCGCTTTTCAAGGCTTTCCAGATCAGCAAGCATCAATTCGGTTTCAATCGTATCTGCGTCTTCAACCGGATTTACGCGTCCATCCACATGGGTGATGTCGTCATCCTCAAAGCATCGCAGCACATGAACAATGGCATCAACTTCACGAATGTTTGCCAGAAACTGATTTCCCAGCCCTTCGCCCTTTGAGGCGCCTTTAACCAATCCGGCAATATCAACAAACGAAATCCGTGTTGGGATAATCTCTTTTGACGTGGCTATTTTTGCAATGTCATCAAGGCGATTATCGGGAACGTTCACCTCGCCTGTGTTTGGCTCAATGGTGCAAAATGGATAGTTTGCTGCCTGCGCTGCGGCGGTCTTTGTGAGAGCGTTGAACAGGGTTGATTTACCGACATTGGGTAGGCCGACAATTCCGCATTTAAATCCCATGGAATGGGCCTTTCACAATATCTAAAGTCTGTTGCTATGCTTTATTGGAAGCGAGATAGAAGGGCAAGTATGGTTTCAGCCAATCGGCTTCACATAATACCAACGCCCTGATTTTTTCTTGAACAGGCTAATTTCTGTTTGCTCAGAAATCTGACCCATTACCATCGACTTAGCGGTGAACGTAACGGTTCCTTGTATGTCTGTCTCCGTACCAGCTTCATGATTGTGGACGGTTAACCCCAGCCAAATGCTGTTGGTCGCGCGATCAAGATAGCCTGTTTCATCAAAATCTTTTTGGCGGGCTGGCCAAGTGGTATCTTTAAGATAAGAAATCCTGGCTTTGACAAAGGCAGAATATCGCGATCGCATCAGGGCTTGTGCTGTCGGGGCAATTGCTTGGCCATCGTGATATGGGGCGCAGCAGGTTTCGTATGGTTTATCTGTGCCGCACGGGCAGGACATTACTTTTTGTCCCCGAACAGTTTTTTCAGCATGTCGGCCATGGGGCCAGATTTGTGTAGGTCGGTTCTTACAGAAGGTTTGCGTGCCTGATGAATGTGCGATTGCTTCTTAGCTGGTTTGTTTTTTTCAGGTTTTGGTTTCTTGGTATCTGCATTTTGCCCTGTATCAAGCGCTACTTTGTTCATGAATGTAGAATCGTTTCCGGCGATCAATAAAGATGCGTGAT
>CAZEPF010000214.1:0-4215 GCA_964514045.1 uncultured Rhizobiaceae bacterium
AGCACAAACGCCACGGCGTTCAAACGGTTCAATCCAAGCCAGATACGCTCTAGAATTATAGCTTGTCGAAAGTGCCTTTAGTGGCAAAGCCTAGGGTCAGGACCCTAAGTACCCGTAGGTTTCAGCAAGTCTTCGAACTCGGCTTTTTTCTTTGCCATTTTCGCTTTCAGAGCGCGGGACAAATCTTCAGGACGTAACATGCCTGAATTCCACGTTGCAATCTGGTCCAGTCCATCAGCAACGGAATGATCTCTAGCGTAGTTCAAGGACTGCTTGATGCCTGCAATTGCCAAGGGCGACTTGCCCGCGATATCAGCCGCCATTGTCATGGCAGCACTCACCACTGCGGCGTGATTTTCATGCACTGAATTTACCAGCCCAAGCGCCTTTGCTTCATGCGCATCAAAACGCCTACCCGTAAATGCCAGTTCCCGCACGACACCGGGTGCAATCAGTTTTGGCAGACGCTGGAACGTGCCAACATCAGCCGTCATGCCAATGTGAATTTCTTCAATGCCAAATGACGCATCCTGCGAGGCCAGACGAATATCGGCAGCGGTGATGAAATCAATGCCACCGCCCAAACATACACCCTGAATGGCCGTTATGATTGGCATTCGAACTTGTTCAAGGGCTGTAAAACTATCCTGCAGGTTCAAAATCACCTTGCGCAATTCATAAGCGCCTCTGGCAGGTTCCTGCTCTGTCAGTCCCATGATAGGCGTAAAGGCCGATAAATCCATGCCGCCTGTGAAGTGTCTGCCCTCCGCAGAAATTACCACCACGCGGATAGCAGAGTCTTGCTCTAATTCTCGCACCAGTCTCGGAAGGTCTTCCCAGAAGTCTGGTGTCATGGCGTTTGCCTTTTCAGGCTTAGCCAGAATCAGGTGTGCAATTGCGTCCGAAATTTCAACTTTGAAGAATGTGCTTTGATAGGTCATGACCCTAGTTTAGCGAAAACTCGACGCAACGAAATAGGAAATTGTTGCAACCGATGCAGTCAGCACGGTTCCCCAGATGATATCCACAATAGCGACAATCGGCGGGAAATTTTTCAGCGTTGCAAGATTGGTGATGTCATACGTGCCGTAAGCAACAAAACCAAACAGACCGCCATACAGAAGTGCGATCGTCCATTGTTGTTTTTCCAAGGCAGGGTTCACCGTCAAAACTACGACGCCGACAACATAAATAAGATAAAACAGTGCAGCCACCACAAGGTTTGGCTTATCCGCCATTAGATGCCCCATATTGGAGCGGTAAAAGCTAAACGCGATGTACTTTAACCAGACAAAATCAATCGCCAAAAACGCTACGACACCGGCCAAATAAGCTTTTATAAACATGCCAACAAACTCCTATTACCCATATGGAAATAGGACAGTAAAGCGCGTTGTAAACCGCTGGAACAGCAGGATAAGGCTAGGACTTAAATCGCGCACCAGGCGCAGGCGGTGTTTCTGGTGGCCCCGCAAAACATTGCGCATTTTGCATCCACGTAGTTGCGGTTTCACCTGTCATTTTAATGTCAGTATCCGCCACATTACGTGTTTGTGTTACGACCTGACAAAACTCGGTCGCACTTCCCTCAATACGGTCTTCGCCCTCGCCAAAATTCCAGACATCTCCAGAAGGCGCTGTGAGTTTAACGGTTGGCACGGTTTGTGGGATTGGCAGTTTGTGGACCTTATGGCTCCATCCAAATGCGTTGACCCCAAGCATGACAATGTTGCGGATACGGTCTGTGTCTTTTCGCTCTATGCCCAAGAGATCAAATATGGACTGGCCATGTGCCCAGACTTCCATTTGCCGCGCGCTAATTGAGGTTCTAACCGACATATCCGGCCCCGCCCATTTCACACGGGTTTTAGGATCAAGACCCTGCCATCGTGCGCCCATGTCTCGGGATTGGGCAAGCCATATATCCAGTAGTACCCTGCCCCGTTCAGCAATTTTACTGTTTTCGTGACTGCGCAAATTTCCAGCCTGCAAAGCACTATGAAGTTCTTCAAACATCGCAGTAAAAGCATCGGGCTCATTCAAGGAAAGATCAGCGCCCAAATTCCAGAAATGTAAATGAACCAACACATCGTTGATGGTCCACTGTTTGAAGAGCGTGGCACGTGTAAAATCGCTCTCTTCCAAGTCTTTCAAGACCGCAAAAAGTGCTTCGTTTTCTTCCAGAAAATGCTGTGCCTGTTCCATGGTGTACCCTTAAAACCTGTCTGGAGAATATGGTTGAAGATCAACATTTGGCGTATCGCCTGTGATAAGCTGCGCCAGCCAGCGACCCGTTTTTGGTCCACCCGTCAGGCCCAAATGTTGATGACCAAATCCTGCCCATACGTTGGGTGTATTCTCAAACGCGCCTATCACCGGAAGACTGTCTGTTGTTGACGGGCGATGGCCCATCCATTCATTGGTGGAGGAATATTCAAGGTCGGGAAAAAGCTCCAATGCGTTGCGCTTTAGAAGTTCAATCGGCGCTTTGCTCGGCCCTTTTTCCAAGCCACCAAATTCGACAATTCCAGCACAGCGTAACCGGCCATTCATCGAGTTCAGAACAAACTTTTTAGAGGTCACCATCACGTTTGTGCGAAGGTTTACATTAGCGTCCACAAACTCAAGGTGATATCCGCGTTCGGATTCCATATCTATTTTTGTGCCCAGCTTTTCCGCCAAGGATTTGGACCAAGCACCAGTACAGATCACCACTTGATCAGCATCAATCATACCTTGTTCGGTTAGCACGCCTCGCGCCTTTCCATTCTCGGTTGTGATTTCGTCGACACTGGCGATCACAAGTTTGCCGCCTTCATCCAAGAAGTGCTGGCCCAATGCGCTGACATACTCACCGGGATCAGTGATTTGCGCATGGTCAGGGCACTTTACAGCGTAGCCAAACTTGCCAGCAAGTTGCGGGTCAAACTCTGCCAGTTGGGTGCCTGTCAGTTCTTCATCTTTAAAGCCAAGTTTGCGTCTCTGGCTCCAACCAAAAGCATCTTTCTTAAAATCTTTCTCACTGTCATAGGCGTGAATGTAATCACCTAACTTAATGAAGTGTTCGGCAGGCGTACCCTTTGCGATAGCCATGTGCTGATCGCATGTGTCATGCATGACTTCTGACAAACCCTGCCCTATGCGCTGCACCTCTTCCAGTTTTGAATAGGAAAGATATTTCCATAAAAACGGAATGAGTTTGGGGAGGTATGACCACTTTAAGAACAACGGTTCATCAGAATTAAACAACATGCCCGGCGCCTTCTTCCAAAGACCCGGCACGGTTACAGGCACGACAGCAGAGGCTGCCAATACGCCTGCATTACCATACGAAGTGCCGGCTGCAAAGCCTTCACGATCAATGATTGTCACCTTTACGCCAGCCCGCTGTAACCATATGGCCGTGGAGACCCCCACAATGCCAGCGCCGATAACTACGACATGATCTGTTTTATTGCTCATCATTCCCCCGAAGCTAATAGCATTGCAAAAAATGCCATGATGCAGAAACTATGGGCAAACCCTGATGCAACGCAACAAAAAACCCCGAACCAAGGTCCGGGGTTCTTTGCTTAGTGTAAGGGAGGAAGTTACACTGAATAGTACATGTCGAACTCAACCGGATGAGGTGTCATTTCGTAACGAAGAACCTCTTCCATTTTCAGATCGATATACGCATCAATCTGGTCCTTATCAAAGACATCGCCTTCAAGCAGGAATTTGTGATCTTTGCCCAGACTATCCAACGCTTCACGCAATGAACCGCAAACAGTTGGGATACGCTTAAGCTGGCTTGGTGGCAGATCATACAGATCTTTATCCATTGCTTCGCCTGGATGAATTTTGTTTTTGATACCGTCAAGGCCAGCCATCAACATTGCAGCGAATGCAAGATATGGGTTGGCTGTCGGATCAGGGAAACGAACTTCAACACGCTTTGATTTTGGTGAAGAACCAAACGGGATACGGCAAGATGCTGAACGGTTACGCGCTGAGTAAGCAAGCAGAACCGGAGCTTCATAACCTGGAACCAAACGCTTGTAAGAGTTGGTTGACGGGTTTGTAAACGCGTTCAGCGCTTTTGCGTGTTTGATGATGCCACCAATATAGTGAAGGCAGGTTTCAGACAGGCCTGCATACTCGTTACCTGCGAATGTTGGCTTACCGTCTTTCCAGATTGATTGGTGAACGTGCATGCCCGTGCCGTTATCATTG
>CAZEPF010000215.1:0-4138 GCA_964514045.1 uncultured Rhizobiaceae bacterium
CAGGTAGATTGTCCTTCCTAGCTCTCGAGCCATCATTGTCCGATGACCTTTACCGATATGTGTGGGATGGAAACCTTCTTGTATCCGGTTTCAACCCATATCTCAGTCTTCCTTCTGATATGCTGCATGCTGACGAGCATGGCTCTATATTATACGAGCAAATGAACTCGGCTAACTACTACTCAGTATATCCTCCAGTTTCACAATTTGTCTTTGGCCTCGCATCATGGTTGTCAACGGGGTCAAGTACACTTGGATTCTTTCTAACAAAAGCACTGTTTGGTTTACTGGAATTGATAGGGCTTCTTTTGCTAACTCGGATGGTCCAATGGCGTGGACTCATTCTATATGCATGGAACCCCGTTGTTATGGTGGAGACTTGGGGTCAAGGTCATACTGAGGCAGCCGCTGTAGGTCTCCTGCTGCTCGGACTGTGGGCAATCCAAAATCAAAGGCAGCTGATATCGCTAGTTGGTTTCACTTTGGCAGGCTGGGTAAAGCTATATCCACTTCTTTTAGTACCCTTTGTTTTGCAGCGGGTAGGGTGGCGATACAGCGCGGTGCCAATCGTATTGACTGCACTTGTCTGGTTGCCTTTTGCATATCCTCCCGAAGAACTTATTTCAGGACTTCGCAATATCAGTCAGTCTGTAAAATTATACAGCAACCTGTTTGAATTCAACGCGGGGATTTACTACAGCGTCCGCTGGTTGCTGGATGATGTATTGCGCCCTGCAATTACTGATTTATATCTTGGTCATCATGTCGGAAAAATAATGCAGGCAATATTCCTACTTTGGTGCTGCGTTCTGTTCTGGATTGACAGGGAAGCCAAAAGGCCAATGGAGGAAATATGTATCTGGATAATTGGTGGTTTCATTTTGCTCAGCACAACCATTCATCCTTGGTATTTTGTTCTCATTTGCGCGTTGGCTGCGTTGGCCAAACGTGTACCCTGGAGTTTGTTTTGGTTGGCTGCAGCATCACAAACAACCTATTTAGGGTATAGCCATGATCTCTACATTGAAGCTGTTGCATTCGTATGGCTTGGCTGGATTGTGCTTGTAGTCCGGAATGATATTCCACTGCTTATTCAACATTTTCTTCGTATTAGGGCTCGAAACAAGTCAAAAATGATATTGAATGGCCTCGTGCATATTGAACCGTCATTATCTGAAAACATGTCTGTATTGGATGTTGGGGCTGCAGAAGGCTACGTGGGTGAAGAAATTGCTGCACGAATAGGGAGCAAGGTCGAGCTGCTGGATATCATCGACCTCAACAAGAGCAAATTGCCGCTAACGACATATGACGGTTTGAGCTTTCCCTTTCAAACCAATAGCAAGGATATAGTGACAATATCCTATGCTTTGCATCTTTGCCAAAATCCACAGCAGGTTTTGGCAGAAGCAATTAGAGTTTCGCGGACCGCGGTCGTGGTTCTGGAATCAGTAGATCGCAATGCGGTAAGCACATTCTTGCTCTACGGGCTGGCTATCGTAGCAAACAGGGTGCGGTCCGGTTTACACATGAAAACTCAAGAAGAGAATCTTTATTTTCGATCATCACAATATTGGGTGAATTTGGTAAATGAACTTGGTGGAAAAGCTATTTGGAGTAAGCAATATGGAAGCTTCTTCCATCCGCAATTTGCTTTTGTCATAATACCAGAAGACGTCGAATGACCAGTGCTAGTTCCATTTTAGCTTAGGCAATCTAACCAACGTCACGTCATGCCTTGCCATGATGAAAATTGTAGAATGTAAGCGCAATGAACCCCGATGCTGGAAGCGCAAAAAACAACATTAAGGAATAGTTCGCGAGAGAAAATGCAAACGCCATTGCTGCCAATAAGATACAGGCTGCCAGAATTTCGATTAGAACGGATAGGTTAAGCTCAGTCCCAGCATAGTCCAGTTTTTCTAACCACTTGTCAGAATTTTTTGTAATATTCAGTTTCGGCGTGCGAACGAATGGAGATTTAATTCTCAGCACGCCCTCTAGCGATGCACGGCTTAGATGTGGCGTTAAAGACATAAATAAAGCTGCAAAACTCAAGAACGTACCAATGTATTGAAGCCCCAAGGTGAGTTTTGGTCCGTCGTGACGTTCAGAGAAAGCCACCCAATAAGAATAAAGATAAAGTAAGGAAATTACGGGTAGTGGTGCGCTCAATGAATAGTAAATTGTGTCTGACAATCGATCACCGTACATGAACAACAATATCGCGCTTGAGAAAATCATGTAGCAGATAGATACGGTAATCAGACTGCTGAGGAGATGCACAGTGGCTGTTAATTTGGTTCCAAGCGACAATCGGGATGAAAATACCCGCTGCAGGTTTTTTCGTGCGTTTTCAGCGCCACCTTTCATCCATCGAAATTGCTGTGTTTTGATTGCGCCAATTGTCACTGGAAGTTCAGCAGGTGATATGATTTCTTCTCTGAACTTTAGCTTCCAATCACGCAGTTGCGCTCGGTAGCTCAAATCCAAATCTTCGGTCAAGGTGTCTGATTCCCATCCGCCTGCGTCCAATATTGCAGACTTCCTCCAAATTCCCGCTGTGCCGTTAAAATTGATCAAATGGCCTGACATGTTGCGCCCAACCTGTTCAACTGAAAAATGAAAATCCAAAGCAAACCCAATTGCGCGGGTTAGTAGAGAATAATTTGCATTGAGATGAGACCAGCGTGTTTGTACCAATCCCAATTTTTCGTCCGCGAAATAAGGAACTGTTTTCCTCAGAAAATCACTTGCAGGAATAAAGTCAGCATCGAATATAGCAATTAGTTCACCGGTGGCCTGCTCAGTTCCATACTTCAATGCGCCAGCTTTAAATCCATCGCGAGAGTTTCGTTGAACATGAGATATCTGAAATCCTTTATAAGCAATTTCTTTTACCTTGTTGGCAACAATCTGACTCGTATCATCTGTTGAATCATCCAAAATTTGGATTTCAAATTTGTCTTGAGGGTAGTCAAAACCTGCGACAACATCGATCAGCCTTTCAATGACATATTTTTCGTTGAATATTGGAAGCTGCACCGTAACATTCGGCAGCATTTGATCATCCAGTTTTGGCAAATCGCTTGCTTCCGGCACTGAAGGCTTATGCTTGCGATACTGATAGGAAAGATATGCCATGCCAAGACTGTGAAGCAATATGAAAGACACTGCGCACCCGAAAAGTGCCAGAAGAATTGTTGCTACTGTTCCCATGGGAAAATAATCGCTGCCTAAGTCTTACTATACGACCATCAAGTAAATCGAATTTCATTCTGATCGTGATGCTGGCCAGACTATAATAGTCTTTTCGCTTGAATAGCAACATCTTTGGCCAGTGTTAAAACGATTCAAAAATTGGCACGAATTGCAGGCGAATATGAAAATTCACCCTTCGATCAGTATTGCAAAACCCTACAATGAAATGCAGTCCCGATATGGGATTGTATATCATGATCGTGATAGACTATGGTTTTTTGAACCCAGTTAGGCTGGAAATACAAAGTTCCAAATTGAACAAGGCAAAAAGAGGAATGGCAATTCCCTCTTCTCTAGATCATCCCACTAGGACTGACGGGTTACTCTCCTTAATACAGATGTTTATCGGTAAAAGGACACGCTTCGTCACCCGTCTATATTTTCAAAGAGTATCTATTCTCTTTCTCGTCACCATCATGATTGTTGTGGCTTTGGATGTTTCTGTAAATTTTCAAAGTGTAATGTCGCTCGATACGCAAGAAATCGGCCTCGATGGTTTTAGCCGGTTAATCTACTATGCCTTTCTGCGTGTCAGTTTCGTGTCGCCCTCAGTGCTTCTGTTTGTTGGGATATGGAGTGTAATCTGGTCAGAGTATACGTTATCCATATCTCGCGAACGTATCATGATATTTAACTGCAAGCATTCTTACATATCGTCCTTAATTCCGGCCTTGCTATTGGCAACATCAATTGGCGTATTGCACTTTTCCAATGTCGCATTTCTCAAGCCAATGACGGTTGAACTTGAAGCAACTACAACTCACCGCGAATATGGGCCAAAGTTTGAGAGACCTAACCTGACTGATGAAAAATGGATCTCGGGCAATAACTTTATTCTCCGATCTCAGATCGATTTTGCAGACACAGTTTCGCTAAG
>CAZEPF010000216.1:0-4102 GCA_964514045.1 uncultured Rhizobiaceae bacterium
AGCACAAACGCCACGGCGTTCAAACGGTTCAATCCAAGCCAGATACGCTCTAAAAGGGGAAGTGTCAGGGTGGTGTGAGACAAATTCGAACCAGTTTCTGAATAGCGGGCGCGGTAGGACACGTGCCGCGAAAAGTTGCCGCTATTCTTTGAGAGCCCTTCGCATTAGCCGTATGCGCTGCAAAAGCGATGTTTTCTGTGACAGATGAACATCGGCTCAGAGGATAAACCTACCGTCCTCTCCAGTTTGGTGAATGACCGCTCCTCCGCTTTTTTGTATCTTAAATCTTATCAGGCAATTCATATCCACGCGCGTAAACACGCTGAATAGAGGCCAAAGCTTCTGGCTGGCTCATATTGTTGCCAAATCGATCAGCGTGGATCGCCTCCAGTCCTTTTGGCGGTTTTCCTCTTGTCATCCAGTGCGCTAGAATTTCAGCCGAACCGCCTCCGGTACCGATGCCGACATTGAAGCCGGTAGCCAACCAAAGTCCTTCCATCGAAGGAACCGGACCGATGAGGGGCAGACCATCCGGCGTTAAGCACATAGGCCCGTTATTGGCGACTTTGATGCCTGCTTTTGCAAACAAAGGCATCCGCTCCATCAGCCTTTCGAGATGTGGCATCAACGGGTCAAGATTTGGTGGCAGCAATTCCTCCTTGAAATCGGAAGGTATCCCATTGAGACCCCAAAACTCCGGTTCTTTTTCATAAATGCCAATCAGCAGCCCTTCGCGTTCCTGCCTGACATTGCAGGACACCCAGCTATCGCGCATCGATGGTAGCTCCGTATCTAAAGAGGCGACTTCTGGCAGTGCCTCCGTGATGATCTCGTGATGCTGGGTCGGGTACAGCGGTAGATTTAGGCCGAGGGGGTTCAACATCTCGCGTGCCCAGAACGACGTTGCGACGACAACGTTTTTGGCAGTTACAATTCCTTTCGGTGTTTCGAGAACCCATTTGTCGCCTGTTCGGCTGATCGAGCCAACTGGACAGTGCCGCTGGATGGCTGCGCCCAGCTTCTGGGCACCCTTCGCCAATGCGTTTGTCGCGCCCGTTGGATCCACATGACCATCAGTCGGCGTGTGGGCTGCACCAAAAATATTGCTGATGTCGATGAACGGATGGAGCGCGGCCACTTCTTCAGGTGTTCGGATATGAAACGGTATACCAAGGGTTTCATATCGTGGCGCATAAGCGTGAAACAGTTCTAACTCACGTTGCGTTGCTGCCAGTCGCAAGCTGCCAGTTTCATGGAAGCCGACTGACTGGCCTGTTTCCTGCTCGGCCTGCAAATATGTACGAATTGATCCCGCAAACAGAGCCGTCATTTTGGGGTAAGGCCCGAAATACGTCGTATTTCCTGCCGCGTGCCATGTCGATCCAGACGTCAGTTCCCGGCGTTCCAGAAGCACTGTGTCCGTCCAACCAAGCTTAGCCAGCCAATACAAGACCGCGGCACCGATAATACCGCCACCAATTACTGCCACTTGCACATCTGTTTTCATGGTCTATCCAAATCCAAACTCACCCACCCATCCGCTTCATCGCATCAGATCACCTTCGAAGGGAAAGCGTGATAATTACTCAATCTTGTAGCAGATCTTCTACATTTTGAAGCGAACGTACATTATTGTAGCAAGTCGAATGATTTCAGGCGATGTTTTGAAATAGCAAAATGGATTGATTTGTGTCTTTTGCCAAGGCTGTGTTTCCGTGTCACCACCAATCATACCCATCAATTATTTTCTACCAGCGAACCCACTGCGTATTCTATTGCTTGTTGTGTAATTTCCAGGTCATGCGTACTTAGCGCCAAAGAAGGATATAATTTCCCAGGCGACTTGAAAATTCCCTTAGAGCGTAACGCTTTATTGAAAACAATGTTTGTTGCACTGTCCGCTGAGAGAACATCGCGGTAGTTCTGCACCTTCTTTTTCGTAAATACGACATCAAAAAGTGTGGGATCACCAACGATCTGATGCGCTATTCCGGCTCCACCCAGATGTTTTTCTATCATTGCCATGATCTGCTTGCCGCTACTCCGCAGAGTTTCATACGTGCCTTCGCGTCTGAGGATTTCCAGTGTTTTCAACCCCGCCACTGACGCGACAGGATTGCCCGATAACGTGCCAAGTTGCATCAACCATTTGTCTGCACCAACTGCATTCTTGTCAAAGTGGGCCATGATATCTGCCTTGCCGACAATGGCAGCAAGCGGAAAGCCGCCGCCAATCACTTTGCCAAGGGTGCAAACATCTGGTGTCACACCATAAAGTTCCTGCGCGCCGCCATAGGAGAAGCGAAATCCGGTGACCACTTCATCAAAGATCAGCACAACACCATGTTTGTCACACTCCTCGCGTACGGCCTCGAGAAAGCCTGGAGCAGGTGGAATTATTCTCTGAAGTGGCTCAACAATTATTCCGGCAATCTCTTTGCCATGTTCGGACATGAAAGAACGCAGGAATTCGATGTCATTGAAAGGGGCTGACCAGACTTCATCACGCACCGCTTCTGGAATACCAGCTGAATCTGGCACTGGGGTGGGGAAGTTTACCAGTTTCGAGGGTGCTAGACTCATCTGCGCCTCTGCACTCATGCCGTGATAGCCGCCTTCGAATTTCATAATCTTGTCGCGTCCGGTAAAGGCACGGGCAAGGCGCATGGCATACATGTCTGCTTCGCCACCGGTTGAGACATAGCGCAACTGTTCCGCGCATGGCACAGCACGGCAGATTTCTTCGGCTAATTCAATTCCAGCAGAATTGTTGGCGAAAAATGTCATGCCCTTTGGAATTTGCTCGAATACTGCTTCCTGAACTTCTTCGTTTCCGTGACCCAGAAGCATCGGGCCTGAGCCGATCAAGTAGTCGATATATTCATTACCGTCTTCGTCCCAAACCCGTGAGCCTTTTCCATGGGATATGATGATACCTGGATCAAAATTGCCAAATCCCGCACCCGGTAAAACCGTTTTTGCACGTTCAATCCATTCACTTTGTGTACTAATCTTCATCATGTCTATTCCAATACGAGTAGGGGCTTGCCCAGCAGGTCTGTATCAATCGTGATGCCAAGCCCGGGAGCATCAGGGGCGGTGATGGTTCCGTTTGCGCGCTGAGGACCATCTGTTGCAATGTGAGGCGTCACATAGCCGGAAAGATCACAAGTGTTGAGAAGAAATTTTTGCGGAATGGTAGCGGCGAGATGAAGACATGCGGCGGTGACTATGTCGGAGCCCCAAGTGCATTCAACGCACATTTTTGTACCCAGATTCACGGCCAACTTACTCGCACTCTGAGCTTTGGTCAGGCCACCGAATTTTGAGAGTTTGAGTGCTAAAACATCCATGCAGCCCGATTGTGAAGCTTCCAGCATGGTGGCAAAATCATGGGCGGTTTCATCCTGTTTCATGGGAAGGCCTGTTGATCTTGCTACGTCCGCACAATCCGCGATTGTTTCGCAAGGCTGTTCAAGCATGATGTCGAGATCTTTGACTGCCCGCCCGACACGGATTGCATCCAGTTTTGCAGTGCCGCAATTCCAGTCTCCGTAAACAAGCGGACCTTCTCCAACCGCATCACGAACAGCGCGTAATCGTTCCACATCCGCCCGCCAATCCGCATCCGCGCCAAGCTTGACCTGAAATTGTCTGATACCGGTTTGGTATGCGACCTTGGCAATGCGGGCCATTTGCTCAGGTTTCACACAAGTGATCGAATGATAGAGCGGCAGCTCTTTGGTAATACGCCCGCCAAGTAGGGTATAAAGTGGCTGGCCTGATGCCTTTCCAAGAATATCCCAAAGGGCGATGTCAATTGCAGATTTTGCATAGCGGTGATCCTGCAAGTGTTTGTCCATAGCAAGCATGGTCGCCTGTGGCCCCAGTGCCTCCCTGCCAATCAAAACAGGTGCGAGTTCCTCAAGTGCAGGTGCAACGCCGCCTGCATAGGCTGGGAGATAATGCGGTATCGGACAAACTTCACCCCAGCCCGACAAGCTGGTGTCAGTGTCAATCCGTAAAACAGAACTTGTTACCGTATCGCAGGTTTTACCCTCAGCCATGTAGTAGGTTTCATGGCTGGTAAGCGGTACGTGCC
>CAZEPF010000217.1:0-4036 GCA_964514045.1 uncultured Rhizobiaceae bacterium
CCCATGCTCCATGCCTGTCAACACTTTGCGAAGGGGCATAAACAATCCCTTCCCTTTTCGATCACTGGCTTGCTTAATCTCGGTCAACCACTCACTCCAAGTGGATTGTGTAAACTCACCCTCAGGCAAACAAGAGCGCGCAGCATCAATAAACTCGCGATCATCAGCATCGATGATTGGGGTTGCATTTTCGACAATATCCCAAAGCTCTTTTGCGTCAGAGACCTTTACAAGGTTGCCTCGAATTGCGAGCCAGAACTCTTCATCCCCAGCAATACCCAGATCAGACAATCGCCCAGAGACGTCTGCATACTCCATTTGGTGCACAATGCGTCGATTGAGGCTTTCCAATTCAATAGGGTCAAATTTTGCAGCCGACTTGGTGACAGACTTTGGATCAAATTTTGCAGCCATTTCATCAAGCGATGTTAATGGTTCAACAGGACCAGACGTGCCCGTTAACACCGCAAGGCACGCAACCGACATTGGTTCAAAACCATCTTCTGCCAACGTATTGATAGACAGCGAACCAAGACGTTTTGATAACCCCTCGCCGCTTTCAGTAGTGAGCAGATTATGATGCCCAAAAATTGGAGGCTCTGCACCAAGCGCTCTAAATATCGTGATCTGTGCGCCTGTATTCGTGACGTGGTCATCACCGCGCAGGACATGGGTTATCCCAAGGTCAATATCATCAACTACACTTGGCAATGTGTATAACCATGATCCATCCTCACGTATGAGGACAGGATCAGACATGGAAGATAGATCAATAGATTGCGTACCCCTGATTTCATCTTCCCAAGTGACATCAATACGTTCTGGAGAAAACGGATCATCCTTGAAATTGGGAAGTAAAAAACGCCAATGCGGCTTCAAGCCTTCTGCTTCCAACTCTTTACGTTGCTCATCATCCAGCTTTAGCGCAGAGCGGTCATACACCGGCGGTCGCCCACGCGCAGCCAAACGCTTGCGCTGTCTATCCAATTGATCTGGAGTTTCATAACAAGGGTATAACAGCCCAGCGGCCTTTAGTTTTTGGGTTGCTGCTTCGTGCTGCTCAGAACGGTCTGACTGACGCTCGATAATATGGGGCTTTATCCCCAGCCAATCCAGATCGCGGGCAATTCCATCCGCAAATTCCTGAGTAGATCGTTGTACATCCGTATCATCATACCGCAACACAAACTCACCTGAGTGTTGCACCGCATAAAGCCAGTTGATTAGCGCAGGGCGAGCATTGCCAATATGAATATTACCCGTTGGAGACGGAGCAAAACGAACACGTACAGTCATGGAGTTTCCGGTTTGGTTAGCTGGCCTCGGCCAGTTTTCTTTGAATGATTAAGCGTGACACAAACAGCATTAAAGCGCTTGCACATAAACAATATAGGCCCATTACCAGAATTTGAAGGGGGTAGTAAACGCCTTGGTCAATTAGATAACCGGTTAGCCCCGGTCCCATGGCCGTTCCAAACACCATGCAAGAGATAATGATAGACCTGATACTACCCAAATGTTCAGCGCCATAAATCTCTGGCCAAAGGGCTCCAAACAAGGTGGATGAGATTCCGTAAGAAACTCCCAATAACCCCATAAAGACAAAACTTCCCCATACGCCATCAATCAACCACATGGCGAAACAGGCAATCGATAACGGTAGCAAAAAATATGGCAGCATACGAACCGCGCTATACCGATCGATCAAAACGCCCGAGATTAACGCAAACACAAACGTAAAACCCGCCATCAGTGAGAATGAGAGTGAGAATTGCAGCTTGTCCCATCCACGCAACTCGATCAGATAATCCTGATGAAAGAAAAGCGTTGTACCGATGATGGGTGGCGCTAAAACTGCTAGCAATAACAAATAGAACAAACGATCACGAAGAACCTCCTGGCGGGTCCAGCTTCGTGTACGAGCCTGCTCTGCTAGAACCTCTTCGCCAGATGGCGTACGCTCTGCTTTCATCAACGCATAGATCAGTGGCAGCGCAACCAGAATAAGCATTGCAGCAGACATCATCCACGTGCCGCGCCAGCCGACAATCAAAATCACATAGACAAACACAATCGGGAAAACAGCTTCACCTGCTTGGTGGCCAATGACAGCCACCGAAACAGCTCGACCACGTTGAGCAGTATACCATCGCCCCATCGCAGTAAGCGACGTATGGGTCATCATTCCCTGCCCGAACAATCGCAAAACATATAGAGTTAGAACCAGCAAAACCACCGAGGTTGAATATCCCATCGACAGATTGGCAATGGCAAGTGCAGGAACGATGATCAGCACAGTTTTAGAGACTGATAGCACGTCTACAATGCGCCCAAGAAACGGCAATGTCATCGCGCTCGCCAGCGTTGCCATCATATAAAGCAAGCCCCACTCACCATTAGAAAGTCCATATTCCTCACGGATTGCCCCACCTGACAAAGAGATGAAAAACGTCTGGCCAAAAGATGAAAAAAAGCACAATAAAAACCCGCCAAACAACCAGCGGGCATCGCTCTTCAGGAATGAGAAATACGTCATAGCGCGTTAGTATATGAATAGCATTTTCTGACAAGAACAATTGCTACTTGGAAGAGCAACTGCCTTACGGTACTAAGATAAGAGAAGCTCTGTATTTTAGAAAAAAGTAGTATGGAACAGTACCTCACAGCAGAATATTGGCAGGCCTTAGGCTTGCAACTTCTTGAGAAATTGACCGTCTGGCTAACCAGCCCGCAATTCTATGCACAGGTTGGTGCAATTGTTGCGGCACTATTTATCGCGAGCATCCTGACGCGGTATTTGAAGGGCCGGATACCGTGGTTAAATTCTGCACCTACTGGTGAAGGACGTTTCACCAAAGCCCATGCCCATGTTTACAACGCGCAAAGCCTGCTTTTCCCGCTTTTAGCTTACATTATATTAGGCTTCGCTGCATCGGCTGCCCTGTCAGCCATGGGCGTCAATTGGTTAGTGCTTATTGCGAAAAGCATATCAATCGTCTTTTTGCTATATTTTGCAATCAATCAATATATCGCTCACCCTATATTACGAAAACTGGCGCTGTATTTTGCCATACCTGTCGCAACGCTACAGGCTTTTGGTTATCTTAACGAAACAATCGAGTTTCTGGACAGCATTTCGTTTCAAACCGGAAACATAAGTCTTTCTTTATATTTTCTGATCAAAACTGCATTGGTGGCAGGGTTCTTCTTCTGGTTAGGAAGCTTATCCAACCGTCAGGGTCAGACCATAATCCGCAAGCAAGAATCACTGGATACAGGCACCAAAGAGCTTTTCTCCAAACTGTTCCAGATTGCTCTGTTTGCAACCATCTTCATACTAGCCATGCAGGTCTTGGGCCTAGATCTCACAACTATTGCGGTTTTTGGCGGTGCATTAGCGGTTGGCATTGGTTTTGGTCTGCAGCAAATCGCATCCAACTTCATCTCAGGCATTATCTTACTGATCGAACGCAGCTTAACTGTTGGAGATTTTATAGAACTCGATGACGGTCGCATGGGCATATTAAAAGAGCTCAATATGCGCTCCGCAACGCTTGAAACTTTCGACGGTAAAGAATTGATGGTGCCGAATGAAAAATTCATCACGGGCGTGTTTATCAACTGGACACGTGATGATCCAAGACAGCGATATGAGGTCGAGTTCTCCGTTGCTTATGATACCGACATCAAAACCCTGCCTGACTTGATTATTCCAGCAATTTCAAAGCATCCAGGCGTCTTACAAGACCCCGAAAAACCTGATCTGGAACTACGAAGCTTTGGTGATAGCGGTATCAATTATGCGTTGGAGTTTTGGATAGAAGGCATTGATGATGGTAAAAACCGTATTTCAGCTGACCTAATGGTGATTATTTGGGAAACACTCCGCGATAACAATATTACGATTCCATTCCCACAACGCGATGTGCATGTAGTTGGAGAGGCAAAACCGATGATTAGTGCCAAACGGATGCCCACATAACCTAGAGCGTGTCTGTCTTGGATTGCATCGATTTGATGGGTTGGATTTTTGATT
>CAZEPF010000218.1:0-4028 GCA_964514045.1 uncultured Rhizobiaceae bacterium
AATGGTCTTTTAAGCCCTTTGAATCATTGGTCTTTTTCGGATCGAACGGAATTCTGTTAATCAATTGGTCGCTGGTTCGAATCCGGCCCGGGGAGCCACTTTTCCAAAAAACATCACTCATAACGACCCGCATCTATTATTACGTGGGTTTCTCACCGTTATCAGCTTGACTTTACCAAGGAAGTTTTCGAAAAGGCTGGCTGGAATGGCATCGTGGCGGAGTGGTGACGCAGCGGATTGCAAATCCGTGTACCCCGGTTCGATTCCGGGCGATGCCTCCAAACTGAATCAGTGTCACGGAAAAATCAGATGAAAGATTCACACGCAGCACGGGAAAAAATGGTGGATTGCCAGGTTCGTCCCAACGACATTACCGAACACGCGCTCATCAGTGCGATGTTAACAGTTGAGCGTGAGAAATTTGTCCCTGAAAGTCTAATAGATCTTGCCTACACAGATCGGGAAATTCCGCTTGATGATATTGGCGGCACAGATCGCTTTCTCGGGCAGGCGGCTGATATAGCAGCTTTAATTGCAGCAGCAGAAATTCACAGCGATGATATTGTACTCATGGTTGGAGCGGGCAGTGGGTATTCAACTGCGATTGTGTCTCTCCTTGCAAGTTCCGTATTCGCTATCGAGAGCAATGAACGTCTCAGCAAGTTTGCCTCGACTGCACTTTCGGCAAATGGCTTTGATAATGTAATGGTTTTTCAGGAAGAACTATCAAGTGGCCATGATAAGGAAGCACCCTATAATGCAATCATCATTGAAGGCAGCGTCGACAAAGTGCCACCAGTGATTATTGATCAACTCGCTGAGGGCGGCAGATTGATTGCTGTTGTAGGTAATGGAAATTCCGCAAAACTCACGGTTGTGGAAAAAGCCGACGGACTGTCCAGCGCGCGAGTGCTTGCAAATTGCGCAATGAAACAACTTCCGGGTTTTGAAATTAAACCAGAATTTTCCTTGTAACCGCGTTTTGTTTAGGGGAGCGTAACGGTTTTAAATTAAACTGCGACAATCAGGGGCGGTTTTTCCAACAGCGTATTAACAAATCGCATTGGTTTATCGTTTTCGATGATCTAGTGTCTTATTAACTAAAATTAACTATACAAAGTTGTTATATCTATTCAAAAAGGTCGCGAGTAAATCCGGCGATAAGGGCTTTATGATGAAGCGTGCAATTGGTTCTGCGTTTGTGTTTGCAGTAAGTGTTTTCAGTCCAGCTATCAGCATGGCTGAGACGATAAATGGTGCTCTTGCATCAGCATATAACAACAATCCCACTCTTAACGCTCAACGAGCAGCCACGCGGGCAGCTGACGAGAGTATCGCAATTGCAAAATCTGGCTATCGTCCAACCATAACAGCGGATGCAAATGTTGGATTGACGCGAATTGAATCCAATTTGTCCCGTTTTACGCTGCAGCCAAGAGGGTTTGGGGTTACGATCAACCAAACACTTTGGGATAGTTTTCTAACACGCAATAATGTTGATTCAGCCTTGGCAGCTGTTAGTGCAAGCCAGGAAGCGCTTAGAAATGCAGAGCAAAATATTCTGTTCAACGGTGCAAGCGCGTATCTTGATGTATTGCGTGATCGCTCAATTCTTGGGTTTCAGCGAAAAAACCTTGCGTTTTTGAACGAGCAAGTGCGCTCAGAACAGGCGCGTTTTGACGAAGGTGAGGCAACTCGAACTGATGTGGCTCAGGCGCGCGCAAGTCGGGCTTCTGCACAGGCGCAGGTTAGTCTTTCGGCGGCTAATCTAAAAACAAGTGCTGCAGTATATCGTCAGATTATCGGTAATGAGCCGAGTAAATTATCACCCGTTAAAGGTGTTGGCCGCTTAGTGCCTCGTTCGATGAAATCTGCAATGTCGATTGCCCTTAAGGAGCATCCTGCAATCCGCTCGACTGAATTCATCGTTGATCAAGCGATCTACAACGTAAAGGCGGCCGAAAGTCAGCTTCTTCCAAGTGTCAATCTGCGAGCGAACGCATCGCGAAACCTCGAGACATCAACGCCTAATTCTGATGTAACGTCTTCTTCGGTTACTGCGACGCTCACAGTTCCAATTTATCAGGCTGGCCGTCAGTCAGCGACCATCCGCCAAAATAAAGAAGTTTTAGGCCAACGTCGTATTCAGGTCGATGAAAGCGTGGATAATGTGCGTGCTGCAGTTGTATCTGCTTTTAGCCAGTATGAAGGCGCAAGCGCAGCCCTTCAAGCTAACCAGGCACAACTACGTGCTTCAAGACTCGCACTGGAAGGTGCGGTTGCTGAACGAAACGCGGGGCAACGCACGACACTTGATGTGTTGGATACACAAACGCAGGTCATCAATGCGCAAATTGCATTGGCAAATTCTTCGCGCGACGTGAAGGCCGCAGGGTATGCAATCCTGTCATCAATTGGTCGGCTAAGTGCTTCTACTCTTAGATTGCGTGTTGCGCACTACAATCCTGTTGCTCACAAAGAAGCGGTGGAAGACAAGTGGTTTGGATTGCGTGTTCCAAGCGGTAACTAGGGCTCTGACCTAGGCTTTTAACCTAAACCACGCACTCTCTGTTGATAAAACCAGTGGTTTATCGTTAACGAGACCTTAATGATTGTTTTCGCATATTCTGTGCAATAATGACGTGTGCGAATCGAACACTCATATCATGTGCTATTCGCAATACTCTGGGATAGGAGCTGGACTATGGCAGAAGCCGCAGCAAAAGAGCCATCAATGGAAGACATTTTGTCATCCATAAGGAAAATCATTGCAGAAGAGGGGGAGGCAGACAACGAAGTTCACGCATCCGCTCCAGTACCATCTGATGTCTCTCCACCGCCTCAAGTGTCAGACGCTGACCTTCGTCCATCAATAATTGCGGAAGAAATAACTAAACCGGAAGTACATGAAGAACATGCTGCTACCCATGTGCCCGAAGTTATAATGGAAGCACCAACTACCGAGGCGGTTGAAGCGCCCGATTATTCATCAACACACAGCCATGTGCCTGTAGAGCAGCCGGCGCCAGAAGCAACTGCGAATGCAGGTGTCTCATTGGCAAGCATTGCAGCAAGTTTGCAGCAAGGTAATCAGTCTAAAACCGAACAAGAGCCGGAGGGTTTTGCTGAACCCGCTGCAGAAGAAATCCATGAAGAGCCGCAAGCTGAAGAGCCTGTTATGGCAGTCGAGGAAACGATGTCTCATAACAACGAAGATTTGAGTGTAAGCCATGCGGAAGTGGTTGATCACTCATCTGATGTGCAGATGGCTGATGCTACAATGCCGGAACCTTCACGAGCGCCACAAGTTGACGTGCCTTCACACGGTGCTGAAACAGCTACCGCTGATGAAGAAGCATTCCGTGGCGCACTAATGTCTCCAAGCGCTGATAACGCAGTCACTGGCTCGTTTGACCGTTTGAAACGCAGTGCCGAAGACGATATGGATGCCAAAACAGAAGCTATCCTTCGCCCGATGTTGCGTGAATGGCTGGATGAAAATCTACCAACGCTGGTTGAAAAACTTGTTCGCGAAGAAATCGAGCGAGTGGCACGCGGCAGTTAGAGTGTAGCTTGTAAAACTTTATTGTACGGCTACTGATTCAGTGGTCGTTTTTGTTTGGTATGCAATTTCAAAACTGACCCTATGCAGTTAGGTTGACTTGCAAGGTGCCATATTGTTTACCCAAAGCCCTGACCAATCTATTTGATGTGACAGTTTCCTATGCTTGAAAAAACTTACGATGCGGCCAAGGTTGAGCCGAAAATTGCTGCCCGTTGGGATGGTGCCAACGCTTTTGCTGCTGGAAGCGGTATAAGGGAAGGCGAGGATTCCTATTGCATCGTTATTCCACCGCCGAATGTGACAGGCTCGCTACACATGGGGCATGCACTCAACAACACCATTCAGGATATTTTAATCCGCTTTGAACGGATGCGAGGCAAAGACGTGCTCTGGCAGCCCGGCATGGATCATGCGGGAATTGCCACGCAAATGGTGGTGGAGCGTAAACTTGCTGAAGACGGTG
>CAZEPF010000219.1:0-4012 GCA_964514045.1 uncultured Rhizobiaceae bacterium
AAATCAAAAATCCAACCCATCAAATCGATTCAATCCAAGACAGACACGCTCTAGACAAAAGGCTGGCAATTTAGCCTTACTTGCCCTATAAGCCCATCAAGAGCGGGCGAATTTGCCCGTTTCTTTGGTTTTAGAACCATAATTTATGGCCCTTGCTGGACGACATCTTGGCTACGGGCGTCTTGATAAACAAGAGGTTTCGACCTCACAGAAAAAGGAATATCCGATGTCGATTACAGAAGAGCGTAAAGCTGAACTCATCAAAGAATATGCAACCAAAGAAGGCGACACAGGGTCTCCTGAAGTACAGATTGCTGTTCTCACAGAACGTATCAAAAACCTGACAGAGCATTTCAAAGACCACAAAAAGGATAACCATTCCCGCCGTGGCCTTCTGAAAATGGTATCTCAGCGTCGTAAATTGCTCGACTATACAAGAGCGAAAAGTGAAGAGCGCTATAAGGGCATCATCACTAGCCTCGGCATCCGCCGATAATTATTTTGGCGTGGCAATAGACTGCCGCGCCTTTTCATTTTCCGGCTCCAGCCTGTTTGTTCGGAAAATGTATCGTTAACCGGCTTCCATTGGGGGGCAGGATTGCAAGCGGCCTCAACAATTAAATCAAAGGTCCCTCGTTGTCTTGCCCTTGGGTTTGCCATCACAGACAGGCACAACATTAGCGCATTTAGGTGTTCGTGATTAAACGAATGCCTGCGCTTGTATGAACAAGGATAAGAGATGTTCGATCATCATATGGTAGAAATAGATTGGGGTGGGCGTCCACTTACAATCGAAACAGGTAAAATCGCACGTCAGGCAGATGCTTGCGTGATCGTCACATACGGTGAGACAACCGTCATGTGCGCAGTTGTTTCAGACAAGTCACCAAAGCCGGGTTTGGATTTCTTCCCGCTTACAGTGAACTACATTGAAAAAGCATATTCAGCGGGCAAAATTCCGGGTGGATATTTCAAGCGGGAAGCTCGCCCTTCAGAAAACGAAACACTTGTGTCTCGTCTGATTGACCGCCCGATCCGTCCGCTATTTGCAGAAGGTTATAAGAACGACACTCAGGTCACTTGTATGGTGATCAGCCATGATCTTGAAAATAACCCGGACGTGGTTGCAATGGTTGCCACTTCAGCAGCGCTTTCAATCTCCGGCGTGCCTTTCCAAGGTCCTATTGCTGGTGCGCGCGTTGGTCTGATTGACGGTGATTATGTTCTTAACCCGAACATCGACGAAATGGACGAGTCTGATCTTGACCTGATTGTTGCGGGTACGAAAGACGCAGTTCTAATGGTTGAGTCAGAAGCGCAGGTTCTTTCAGAAGAAGTAATGCTTGGCGCGGTCATGTTCGGCCATGAAGAATTCCAGCCAGTGATTGACGCCGTTGCTCAGCTTGCAGAAAAAGCTGCAAAAGAGCCTCGTGAGCATGTTGTTCCAGATCATTCAGAACTACAGGGCAAAGTGGAAGCGCTGATCGGTTCTGACATCGAAGCTGCATACACAATCTCTGACAAACAAGAGCGCTACAATGCGCTTGATGCTGCAAAAGCAAAAGCAAAAGAAGAGTTTCTTACAGAAGAATCTTCCAGCGATGAAGCAAACGTTCTTGGTGAAGTGATCAAAGCGGTTCAGGCCAGCGTTGTTCGTGGCTCTATCATAAAAACGAAAAAGCGGATTGATGGTCGCGACCTTTCAACAGTTCGCCAGATTGTTTCTGAAGTTGGCGTTCTGCCTCGCACACATGGTTCTGCTGTGTTTACACGCGGTGAAACTCAGGCATTGGTTGTCGCAACACTCGGCACATCTGATGATGAGCAGATGATTGATGCACTGACAGGCACCTATAAAGAAAACTTTATGCTGCATTACAACTTCCCACCATACTCCGTGGGTGAGACAGGCCGCATTGGTTTTACAGGTCGTCGTGAAATTGGCCATGGCAAGCTTGCATGGCGTGCGGTTCGTGCGGTCCTTCCGGGCAAGGACGAGTTCCCGTATACGCTTCGTGCGGTATCCGAGATTACAGAATCCAACGGCTCATCTTCTATGGCCACAGTTTGCGGCACATCGCTTGCATTCATGGATGCTGGTGTTCCTTTGAAAGCGCCGGTTGCGGGTATCGCAATGGGCCTAATCAAAGAAGGTGACGACTTCGCCGTTCTTTCAGACATTCTGGGTGATGAAGATCATCTGGGTGACATGGACTTCAAAGTTGCAGGTACAAGCGAAGGTATTACTTCGCTTCAAATGGACATCAAGATCACAGGCATTACTGAAGAGATCATGCAGATCGCTCTTGAACAGGCGAAAGGTGGTCGTGAGTACATCCTTGATGAGATGAACAAAGCAATCTCTGAAAGCCGTGCGGAATTGGGTGAGTTTGCACCTCGTATCGAGAGCTTCCAAATCCCAACGGATAAAATCCGTGAAGTGATTGGTTCAGGCGGGAAAGTGATCCGCGAAATCGTTGAGAAAACAGGCGCGAAAGTGTCCATCGAAGACGATGGTACAGTGAAGGTCGCTTCATCTGCTGCCAAGGAAATCGAAGCAGCTGTTAAGTGGATCCGCTCAATCACTGATGATCCGGAAGTTGGAGAAATCTATGAAGGCACCGTCGTCAAATGCGTCGACTTTGGTGCATTCGTAAACTTCTTTGGTGCGAAGGACGGCCTTGTGCATATTTCACAACTTGCCAATGAGCGCGTTGCGAAGACAACAGATGTTGTCAACGAAGGCGAAAAAGTCTGGGTCAAGCTGATGGGCTTTGATGATCGCGGTAAGGTTCGCCTTTCTATGAAAGTCGTTGATCAGGAAACGGGTAAGGAAATTACCAAAGAACCTGAAACAGAAGAAAACGACGACTAAATCGTTGAAATGAATTTACGAAAGGCCGGACTAACAATCCGGCCTTTTTTGTAAGGAGTAATAAATGAAGCCCGATTGTAAACATGCGCTGGTCCTAGGCTTGGAACGGGGTATTGCTGATGAATTTGATGCGCAATCAATCCTGTTTTCAAATGCGGCAGTTCTTCCAGACCTTGATATCAATCTGAAAGAAAAGCTGGTCTGCGTGCAGGGAAATCGGGCATCAGTATTAAGGCTTGAGAAAGCCGGATTTCGGGTGTCTCCACCTGACGCCAAACCGGAAATGCAGCCTTGCGTGATTTTTCTGGTGGGTAGAAATCGCAAATGGAATGAGCATCAAATTTCAAACCTTTGGAACACCTTGCCAAAGGGTGGGAGATTGATCCTTGTGGGAGACAAGACCGATGGAATTGCGTCAGTCAGAAAATGGCTCGGTAAAATAATGCCCATCACCGACAGCTTTTCCAAATATCATGCGGTTGTGTTTTGGGCTGATAAATCGAACGAAACTACACTGCCCTTACCATCCATCATGCATTCTCAGGACGGGTATGAATTTGCTGAAGGCATGTTCTCATCCAATGGTCCGGACAAGGGATCTCTTCTGTTGGCAGAACAGTTTGACAAGCGCCTTGGCGGCCCCGTTGCTGATCTTGGTGCGGGATGGGGTTTTCTATCCAATGAACTTTTGAAGCACGCGCCTAAGGTTACGGAACTGGCTTTATACGAAGCAGATTACGCATCGCTGCAAGCTGCAAAGAACAATGTTAAAGCCTATGAGGGTTTGAAACCTTCGTTTCATTGGTGTGATTTAACCACTGAGTTTAAGAAGACGCCCTATCAATGGGTGATTATGAATCCTCCATTTCATACAGCTCGTTCTGCTGATCCTGAACTTGGAAAACGCTTTATTGAAGTAGCAGCATCAACGCTTCCCACAGGTGGGCGATTGCTAATGGTCGCAAACCAAAATTTACCCTATGAGCAAACACTGGAACAAAGGTTCAAGCGATTTGACCGTATTGCAGAGCGCGACGGGTTTAAGGTTATTGAGGCGCGAAAATAAAATCAGCTATTCATGAATTAGAGCGTATCTGGCTTGGATTGAACCGTTTGAACGCCGTGGCGTTTGTGCTC
>CAZEPF010000220.1:0-3991 GCA_964514045.1 uncultured Rhizobiaceae bacterium
CCAATCAAAGGCCCTGAATTTTTGCTATAACAATAAACTTATTATGCGTTCGCTTGTTGTTGCTCAGCCAAACGCTGACGGAACAATTGTGCGAAATCAACCGGATCAATCATCAATGGAGGGAAGCTGCCATTGCGTGTTGCATCAGCCATGATCTGGCGCGCAAACGGAAACAGAAGCCTTGGGCATTCAATGAGAACTGCTGCTTGTAAAGCCTCTTGAGGAAATCCTTCAAGACGGAAAATACCGGCATAAACAAGCTCGACGTTGAACATTACCTCGTCACCATCTTCTGCTTTTGCATCCAGCTTTAGCTCGACTTCAAAATCAGTTTCAGACAATGGCGTTGGGTTCACATTGATGTTGATCGCAATCTCTGGTGCCTTCTCACGTGGCCGCAGTGAATTGGGAGCATGCGGATTTTCAAATGAAAGGTCTTTCACATATTGTGCAAGAATATTCATTGTTGGTGCAATTTGCTCTTCGCTTGCACCATTCTCAGTTTTTTTTGCTGCTGCTTTTTTAGCCATCTATTCCGGTCCTAGTTCATATTTCCGGGAGTAGACCGGAATTCTTTCAGTCTGCTAACACGCTGACTTTTGGGATACAAGAAGGCAATCGGTCAGGACTTATTGATTGGTTTCCACGGTGTATCGGGATTCGGGTTTTCTGAATATTCAGTTTCATCCAGATCAACCACGCCGTCACTTGGTCTTTGGCTACCGTGAGCGTCTCGGGCATCGCGAAAAGCGGTTTCTGTTTTGATCACTACTTTAGAAGCGATGCTCGACCACAAAAATTGTCTGAATGGCGGGAAAAACAGCAAAAATCCAATACCGTCCGTTACAAAGCCCGGTGTCAGCAGTAATACGCCTGCAATCAGGATCATCACGCCATTAACGAGTTCTTTGCCCGGCACTTCGCCGGAATGAGCTTTCATCTGAATGCTGTTTAACAGACCAAATCCCTGAATACGCAATAAGATCGAACCGATGACGGCAGTAACCAGAATCATAGCCAGTGTAGAAAGTACACCAATTTGCCCACCGATCAGGATAAACACTGCGATTTCGAGGATTGGAATAAACAGTAAAAGAAATGGAATAAGGCGCATACTCGTCACACGTTAAGTTGTTTTACCTTATATAGGAATGATCACTTTCAATTTTAATGGCAAGTTGCAACTTGCTCCAAGCGGAATATATAAGAGAAACAACGCATCGGCCTTTCGGAAAGCATTATGGAATTTCTTGATCTTACGACCCTTATTACTATCGCAATCGCCGTATTCATCCTGATGCGCCTGAGATCGGTTTTGGGGCAGCGCACCGGACATCAAAATCCGGACGATTATTATGGCTCTAAAGACAATACGAACCGCACGCCTAGCGATGATCCGGCAACGGATAATGTGGTGAAACTTCCAACGCGCGCAAACCAGCAGGATAATGAGGCAGAAAATCCTGCCCTTAAAGAAATTGAAGCAATGGCCAAGCCGCGTACAAAACTCAATCGCGGATTAAAAGACATTGTTTCTGTTGATTCATCTTTTAGCCCGAAGGAATTTTTGTCAGGCGCTGAGATGGCCTATGAAATGATCATCAATGCATTTGCAGATGGAGATAAACGCTCGTTGAAAAACCTTTTGGCACCGGATGTTTACCAAAGCTTTGAAAGTGTCATTAAAGAGCGTGAAACACGTGGCGATATTGTGAAATCAAGTTTTGTCGGAATTGATGAAGCAAGCATCAAATCAGCTGAACTTCGCGATGGTGAGGCACAAATAGCCGTCAAATTTGAATCTCAAATTGTATCAGCAACGCTCGACAAAGACGGCAAGGTAATCGAAGGCGATGAAAGCGAAGTCGCCCGCGTGAAAGACATCTGGACATTTGCACGTGATACCCGTTCACGCGATCCAAACTGGAAACTGGTTGCAACCGAAGCGGAAAGTTGATGTCGTGGATGGATGGAAGCCAGTTGAATTTTCCAGCCTAAAGGGTTGGGATAGCGATGATCATCAGGCAGCACTTGCCTGCTTTCGCGTTTCTGCGCGGGGGTTCCGTGATGAAATTCCGGTAAGTCGTGAAAACATTCCACCAGAAGCTGAACTGCTAGACGTTGCGAGCAAAGCACTTGATCTGGATAGTGCTTTGCTGACACAGGATAAGGCGCGCGCATTTTTTGAAGATCATTTCATGCCGATGGTCCATGAGAAAAATTCCGGCTTCGTCACAGCCTATTTCGAACCGGAAGTGTCAGCCTCCCGCACAAAGACTTCGCAATACTCTTACCCACTCTATCGCCGCCCAAAAGATTTGGTAAAAATCGACAAGGAAAATCCTCCAACAGGGGTAACAAATGGTCTTGAATATGCCCGTGAAATAGACGGTAGCTATACGGACTTTTACGACCGTGGCGAGATCGATAACGGCGCATTAGCCAGTCGTGGGCTAGAACTGTTCTGGCTGAAATCAGCGGTTGAAGCATTTTACATTCATGTTCAGGGATCGGCACGACTGATATTAACCGATGGTACATCAGCGCGCGTTTCATTTGCGGGAAAAACAGGACATCCCTATTCTTCAATTGGAAAACTGCTTGTTTCGCGTGGGGTCTTCACGGTCGAAGACGCTAATATGGTCAATATGCGAAAATGGCTGGACGCAGATTTGAACCGCGCCATGGAAGTGCTCCACCATAACCGTTCTTACATATTTTTTGTGGAAGTGACGGGCCATGACCCTGATTTTGGACCGGTTGCTGCTGCTGGCATTCAACTCACACCGGGTCGAAGCCTTGCTGTTGATCGATTTATCCATCCCTACGGCACGCCTGTTTGGTTATCGACGCAGAAACCGCTTCCCTCAGACACTAAGAGTTTTCAGCGTTTGATGATTGCACAAGATACAGGGTCCGCAATCCTTGGTCCCGGTCGTGGTGATATATTCATAGGCTCTGGTCAGGAGGCTGGTCTGATTGCTGGTTCAGTTCGCCATGACACTGACTTTGTAGTGCTGAAGGCAAAAGGTGCCTGAGATGAGCCGTAAGCAGGGTAAAGATTGGGAATTATGGGAACGTGTGAAAAGCACGACTGTCCCATTACATTCCAATCGGGCGGTATCGGATTTCAAAACTGCCTTTGAAATGGGAAGCTCTCTTCCCTCTCCTAATACGCCAAAACCAAAACGCATTGTGCGGCCCTATTCACCAGAACCGCTTATTCGGGTTTCGCTCGCTTCCAGTCCACCTTTATTGGATGATACGACAAGCCGGAAGATTGCACGTGGCAAACTCTCAATTGATGGCCGCGTAGACTTGCATGGATTAACGCAGGCAGAAGCATATTCCGTGCTTCACCGGTTTGTGGATGCAGGCTTTGCGGCAGGAAAACGAACCCTGCTTATAATAACCGGAAAGGGCTCTCGTGGTGAAGGCATTTTACGCCAAGCTGTGCCACGATGGTTATCTGAACCTGACTTTGCCAGAAAAGTTATCGGCTTCCGTGAGGCGCATATCACCCATGGTGGTTCGGGCGCACTGTATATTCGATTGAGAAATCCTCAGCGGGTGAAATAAACATGACCCCGTTTGGCATGAAAATGCGCCAATTGCGTGAGGATAAAGGCGTTACCCAAAAACAGATGGCAAGTGATATGGGTGTATCAGCTGGATATCTCTCTGCATTGGAACATGGCCATCGCGGCATCCCAAGCTGGCAGTTTCTTCAACGCATCATCGGTTATTTCAATATCATCTGGGATGAGGCAGAAGAATTACAGGCACTGGCGAAAAACTCACATACCCGCGTAGTGGTGGATACGTCTGCATTATCTTCCGAGGCAACCCGTCTGGCCAATACCCTGTCGCACAATATTGCTCAATTAAACGATAACGAATGCAGAGAACTAATAGGGTTGATCCATTCAAAACTGGAACACTAGAGCGTATCTGGCTTGGATTGAACCGTTTGAACGCCGTGGCGTTTGTG
>CAZEPF010000221.1:0-3984 GCA_964514045.1 uncultured Rhizobiaceae bacterium
AGCACAAACGCCACGGCGTTCAAACGGTTCAATCCAAGCCAGATACGCTCTAAAGCCGAGCTTTATTGGCTCAGCATAGTCCTGTCTTGTAATTGACATGAATAAGCGCCAAATTAACATCGTTAACAAAATGTTAATTCAGGGGTGAGTGATGGCCGAGAAAGATCTGGACGCAAAAGACATTGAACGCAAAGTACTGAACTTGGCGGATTCCATGCGCAAGGTGAAAACGGCGCAAGCTGACCGAGATGATGTGGTCGTTGATATGAAACATGCGAAAGTAAGTAGGCTGGAACTGCTGGCCGAAGACTTGCAGCCTGTTTTTGATGATATTCCTAAAGACAATGATCAATTTGAATTTGCTCTGGTACAGGGTGAAAATCCTCGCCTTTGGATTGATATGACATCCTTTGTGCGGATGGGAAAAGATGGTCGCCACTACGAGCTTGTAAAAGATACGCGCTTGGGCCGTACCATTCTTGGAAACTCCGAAGACCGTGAGAAAATTGGTGAGCGTATAACCGACTATATCGCGGAACGACTGTTAGTGCGCGACCGCATGATTGAAGGTGAATGGCAGGCAGTGCAAGCTGTTAGTGATGAGACTGCAACGAGTAGTGATGATCCATCAGCTACTGCAGAGAAAACATCAGGCTGGCTCTCGTCTGAAAAAGCGCTTTCTTTGCTGAAAGCTGTGATGTGGTTTTTGTTTGGGATTGCAATTGCAGCCTGCGTGATTTTAGGATTGATCGTGTTTGACCAGTTTGAGCCCCTCATTAACTGGGTTCGGGGAATTGCGTCATAGGCTGTGAATTACTCACGAAGTGACGAAGGTTTCTTCGGATAAAGTTTCAAATTCATGGTTTACTGCTGCTACGCCTTTTGCGGTCCAATGTATGCGCCAACCATTGTTAAATCGTTCAATATCGAACAAGTTAAACCTACCCGGTGGTTTAAGATTGCCTGTGCTGTTTCCGGCTGCTGGAACACAAATGACTGGTACTTTGTTCTTGGGGCCTGATATCTCGTTATGTGTCGCTAAATGTGTATGTCCGTGTAGGATCAATTCTGCACCTTGTTGTGCAATCACCTTCTGAAATCTTGCAATCCCGTGAAGTTTCTTGTGTCCAGGTGTGGCGTGTTCAATGGGTGGATGATGGATCATCACGATGCGGCACATGCCTTTTGTCTGCTCTAGCAGTTGTGATAATTTCTTTGCTTGCGCGCGGCGAAAATATCCGGTTGCCATGAAAGGCGCTGTTGCTTCCGCAGAATTGCAGCCGATAATCGCAACGTCGCCTCGCACACGCAAATACGGGAAATCACGGATTTTTGTGGTCTTTGCGTCATCGGAAGAAACATAGGTTTCCCATGCTTTTAGGCTGCGCTTCAAGGCACCGGGCACATAGGCGTCATGATTGCCGCAAATAGCAGAAACTGTTTCGCCTGTTCCCATACGCTCCAGAAAATCGCGTGCACGTAAAATTTCTAGCGGCAGCGACAGGTTTACCAGATCACCTGTAATTGCAATGTGGTCGGGTTGTGCATCCTCAAGATGCGCGAGCAATGTATCAAAATAATCATTGGTGATCGCGCGCTCACGATTGAGCTTCCAGTTCAAATATCCGGTAATGCGTTTGCTTGCGAGTTGAATCCAACTTACAGGCGGTAAGGGCGTTAGATGAACGTCAGAAATGTGTGCCAAGCGGAACATTCACTGCACATACTAGGCAATTGCGTATCCATCAAGCTTGAATGCTGCTTGTTCAGTCGATACACGTTTGAAATGGCAAGCGCATATATTCGCAGAAAATTATTCCATCTTTGGTTTCTTCTCCGCCGACCTTTAACGCTTGGCGTTAGGGTATTGGTAGTGAATGAGAACCAAGAGGTTTTACTGGTGCGTCATACTTATGTGCCGGGCTGGTATTTTCCTGGTGGGGGTGTTGAAGTAGGTGAGGCGATGGATGCTGCTGCGATTAAAGAAGTGTGGGAAGAGACTAATATCAAAGTAAGCCAGAAGCCTGAATTGCTCGGGTTGTTTCAAAACCTTTCCGCCTCGCGGCGTGATCATATTGCTTTGTATAGAGTAACGCAGTGGACGCAGGAAACGCCGTTTAAGCCAAACTTAGAGATTGCTGAAGCTGAATTTTTTGCGTTGGATAATCTCCCTGAAAACGTGACCAAAGGAACGCTCCGGCGGATCAAAGAGGTCTATTATGGGCAGGAACAAACGGCCCAATGGTGATTGGGTTGCATAAATTTCAGTTGCACTTTGGTCACAGGCTGATATAGCCAGAAATAGATTTTAATAAGGTTTTTACAAAAATGCCTTTCGGTAAATTACGACGACGAATGATAGCGCGCCGCGGACGCGTAATTTCGCTCGTCTAACCGTGTGGCCCTATGGCCTCCGGTTCCTTAATTTTCCGGAAAGCCTGACTAATGAAATCTGAAATCACTCCCACCATTATCAATGAACAATCGTGTCATTTAGACGCTGTAGAGAAACTAGCCGCAATTGCGTTTGGTCCGGGGCGTTTTACCCGTACCGCGTTTCGCCTACGTGAAGGGGTTCAGTCGCTATCCGATTTATCGTTTGTTTGTTTTCTGGGTGAAGAAATGATTGGTGCTATCAAACTGACCGATATCAAGATTGGTGATTATGATAGCCTGCTACTTGGTCCCTTGGTCGTAACGCCTGAGTATAAGAGCGCGGGTTACGGCAAACTGCTAATGGAACGTGCGGTTGGTGCTGCGCGTGATGCGGGGCACCAATCCATTCTGCTGGTTGGGGATGAGCCCTATTACGGTAAGTTCGGGTTTAAGAAAGTCAAGCATGGCATGATTGAAATGCCCGGTCCTGTGGACCCGCACCGCTTACTGATTTGTATGCTTCAACCAGACGATACTACAGAAATTTCTGGTCAAGCGCGTCCGGCAGGCTAGCTGGTGCTCTAGCGGCCTTCGCGATACCATGTGCTGGCAAAGGCCAATAGCAGAAGCGCCAAACCCAATAATCCTGTGAAGAGAGGTATCCGGTTGATGCCCTCAAGCAATGTTGCGTTGCGATCGACGAGGCCAACCCAACCCTTGCCACTGCGTGTTCCATTCTCGCCTACTGCCACCAAACGCGGTGTGCCGAGACTTGCTAACCGTGTGAATGATCCTTGGGTATCTTTTACATGTTCAGCCAGAAGTTCGGTTGTGCTGATCACTGCGGCTAATTCTCTTGGATTGGCAGGTCCGATTTGGGCCAGTGCAGAAAACTCATCGTTAGAAACGCGGTATAATCCGATTTCAGAGGTTTGCAGTTGAGTAGTCCATTTACCAGAACCGGATTCGGTGAGTTCAAATGTTTGTTCTTCGCCACTAGGAGAAGTGATGATGACTTCGCCAGGTGCTTCGCCGATGGTTTGACGGCTGATTTCGAGTGTGCTGCCAGATGTCTCTGCGACCAAGCGTTCTTCTTCAAGCTCGGGTTCTTTCATTAGCCAGTGGGCAAGCCTGCGCAGTAATTGTACATGCGGGCCGCCGCCTTCAAACCCGCGCGACCAGAGCCAGACGTGATCAGACAAAAAGAGTGCAACACGTCCTTCGTCATGGCGTTGAAGCACTAGAAGTGGATTATTTTGATCATCCTGCATCACCACTTCACCCTCTGCTTCATCCACTGGGATAGAGCGGAACCAGCGGCTCCAATTAGGGTCACCCCCGTTCCATCCATCAAGGCTGCGCGTCACCGGATGCTTTTCACCAAGATCAGAGATAAGTGGCTTGAACGGTCCTTCGCGCGTATCGCCATTGGCAAAAGCTGGGAGCACAGCATTCAGCGGTGTCTGTCCGATGCTGGAAATATCTGCATATTCTGGCCCTGCAGCAACCAGCACTGCACCGCCATCGCGTGCGTATCGGGCGATGTTATCGAAGTAGAGAACGGGCAGAACGCCGCGACGCTTGTATCGGTCAAAAATGATCAGGTCG
>CAZEPF010000222.1:0-3967 GCA_964514045.1 uncultured Rhizobiaceae bacterium
GTCTTCAGCAAGTCCGTGACGTTTTTGAAAGCTGATTACGGCATCAATGATATCGCCATCATAGACAATTGCCGGATTGCTGGCGTCACCCAGATAGTCTCCGGTGATAGCAAAGCGTTGGCGCAGGGCTGGTATGCGCGTGTCCTCCATGCCGGGCTTGATAACTTCGCCCTCAGCAATTTGTGTCCAGCCGCCCTTATCTGCAATCTTACGGTAATTGATGAGGGCAAGGCGCAGTCGTTCGTAACGTGGGGTGCGCGGTGCCAACAAACGCAGATATGCGGCAATGCTCGTTGTTGAACTGGCTTGTCGCAGGATTTTGGCCGCAGATATGGCTTCTGGGTAAATGACGTTTTCACGGGTAACCGATTGCGGATTGAGCCTACCTGCATTTAGGTGTTGTGCGAAGGTAACCAAAGATTTGGACAGGCTCACTTCAAACTTTGCTTGTGAGGCGGGATCATTCGGGTTGATGGTCGCGGAAATTCCATAATCTGACTTTGATAATCCGTGCTCTTCCGCCTTTGCCAATGTGCTGATGATTGTGCGGGCGCGCTCTGAAAGGGTGTTTTCCTCAATCCAAAAGGGCGCGTAAGTGTTGTCTTTATAAAGACCAGCAATTTCAGACAGGCGAGTCTTGTCTGATTTACTCTTAGATTTTGTGGAGGCCAGTTCAGCCTGTATGGCAGACTGTAGTGGTGTAAGCGGAATTACAGTTTCTGGTTCTTGTTGATCTTGAGCAAATGCAAAGGATGTAACGCACCATAGGAGTGCAGCGCACAATAGGCCTGCAGTTGTAGCAGTAATATCTCTCATCATCTTACCCAGCCTTGGTTGATAGCTATTTTTATATTTCTACATGATCTGCCGGCGGGATAAAGCCTTGAGTGATTTTCGCTAGGATTGTCACAGTGCAATTCTTGAAAGTTTATGCCTTGCTGCCATATTGTTCATTATAACTCTAACCATGGCTGCCAATGGAAACTCTACTTTCGCCTGTAATATTGTTCTTTGTATTAGGGGCTGCTGCTGCCTTTGCGCGATCTGATCTCGCGATACCGGAAGCAATTTCAAAAGGTATTTCACTCTATCTGATGGCCGCCATCGGTTTGAAGGGGGGCATACTGGTTGCGGAGTCCGGTCTTACGAGCAATCTTATTCTTGCAGCCTTGGCTGGTCTCTTCCTGAGTGTCGCTATTCCGATTGTTACGTTTTTCATTCTTCGTGGGTTTGGCAGGCTTGATGCGACCAACGCCGGAGCCGTTGCTGCTCATTATGGTTCGGTGAGTGTAGTAACCTTTGTTACCGGCCAAGAAGTGCTAACTTCATCGGGTCTTGCACCCGGTGGCTATATGGTAGCCGTCCTAGCGTTGATGGAGACACCAGCGATTATCGTGGGCCTGTTCATGGCGAGCAGGTATGCCACGTCAACGTCAAACTCGTCAGCGGCCAGCTCAAAAGAAATGTTGCATGAAACCTTACTGAACGGGTCTGTCGTGCTTTTGACCGGTAGCTTCATCATCGGGATTATTATTGGCAAGGAAGGGTTTGCATCTGTTGCACCCGTCTTTGAAACGGGCTTCCGGGGTATGTTGTGTTTATTCTTGTTGGATATGGGGCTGATTGCTGCGCGCAGGTTGCGCGAGGCACGATCACTCACATTCCGTTTGGTCTTGCTTGGATTGGCATTTCCTATTGTGAACGGGATGATTGGAGTCTTGATCGGGTCAGGCATCGGACTAGATGTTGGGTCCACGGTTGCACTTGCAATTCTTGCAGCAAGTGCGTCTTACATCGCGGTGCCAGCGGCGATGCGACTTGCCTTACCGGAAGCAGATTCCGGATTGTATCTGTCTATGTCGCTGGCAATTACCTTCCCGTTTAACATCGTAATCGGCATACCGCTGTTTACACAGATCACCCTTTGGATGGCAGGCTCATGAAACGACTGACTTCACGAAAACGCATTGAAGTACTGGTGGATAAACCTCTTCTGCGGCGCATTAAGGCACTAGCGGCAGATTCTGGTATTATCGGTTACACCGTTCTGCCGACGCTGGAAGGCAATGGCGCTCAAGGCGAGTGGCAGGATGAACGTGTTTCAGGTGGTGTGAGTTCCAAGGTTATTTTTCTAACGCTGGTCTCGGAAGATAAAGCATCTGATTTTCTTGACCGGATCGAGCCGATTTTACAATCGCACGGTCTAATTGTGTCTGTGTCGCAGGCGGATATCATCCGACCGGATAAATTCTAAGAACTTCAATCAGATGTAGACACAAAAAACGGCGCCTGAAACAGACGCCGTTTTTATAAATTCTATAGAAAAGTAAGGCTTACTCTTCGGATGTTTCAGTTGCTGCTTCTGCCTCGGCTTTAGCGGCATCCTCTGCAGCTTTTTCTTTAGCGAGAGCTTCAGCTGCTGCGATCTTCTCAGCCTCCAGCTTAGCTTTTTCTTCCAGCATTGCCTTACGCTCTGCATCGTTCAACTTCTTAGCACGTGTGCCAGTGTTTTCGATGATACGAGCAGATTTACCACGACGGTCACGGAGATAGTAAAGTTTTGCGCGGCGTACACGGCCACGACGGATAACCTCAACACCTTCCACAAGTGGAGAGAACATCGGGAATACACGTTCTACGCCTTCGCCATATGAGATTTTGCGAACGGTGAAACTTTCGTTCATGCCGCCACCTGAGCGAGCAATACAAACACCTTCATAGGCCTGAACACGCGTGCGGTTACCCTCGGTCACACGTACGAGTACGCGCACGGTGTCACCCGGTTCAAACGGTGGCAATTGACGTTGTTCGGAGATACGAGCGGCTTCTTCAGCTTCCAGCTGCTGGATAATATCCATGGTTCCAATCTTTCGGTTTTGGGTCGGGCCAGAGGTGGGCATAGCCAGCTTTGCCAGACGCATTTTTGTTCATTGTTAAAAAAGCCAGAGCGGCATCAGACTGGGTGACAAAAGCGGCAACCCGCAACACCTAATCCGACTGGAATTACTCCCAAGCCGATACGCATTTTTCCGGTTTTTCGGAAAGTTGAGCGTCATATAGGGGAAAACCAAGAGTTTGTCGAGAGAAAGCTTGCTGTAAACGATGGCGAATAAGGCTTATATAAAACGCGGTAATTGCCTTATCGCCACTTGATCGAACATCCCATGCTTGGCATTTGCTCACGAGGGCCTTCGCCGGTCTTGGCAATCATCTGCATGGCGTTGACTAATTCGCGGGTTCTACCTGTATTGTCTGACATGCGAGCATCATCCAGACGGCCCCGATATTGAAGTTCGCCTTTGGCATTCAGGCCGAAAAAGTCAGGTGTGCAGACTGCGTTATAGGCTTTGCCAACCTCTTGGGTTTCATCAACAAGATAAGGAAATTGAAACCCGTAATGGGCCGAAAAGCGCTTCATGTTTTCAGGACTGTCATCGGGCACATAGATGTAATCGTTTGACATAACGGCAAGCACGTTGATGCCATTTTCCATAAGTTCATTCGTATCTTGAGCAAAGCGCTCCCCGATTTGCTGCACATACGGGCAATGGTTGCAGATGAATGCAATCAGGAGACCTTTTTCACCCAGATTTTCAGACATGGTGAAGCTTTTTCCATCGGGGTCTTTCAGCGTGAAATCAGGTGCATTCCATCCAAAATCGCAAAGGGGAGTGTCGAGAAGCATGTCTTAATTCCTTTTTGTTCCGATAGTGACGCTACGTGCCGCAGAAGGTTTGGAAGTTCTTTCCACCCATTGGATCCGGCTCTTCATACGCTTGATTACCATCGGTTCGCTCGAACGGTGATATCAGAATTTTCTGTAATTTTTCAAACGGCTGCATGTCACCAGCTTCTGCTGCTTTCAATGCTTCCTCAACCTTATGATTGCGCGGAATATAGAGCGGATTCACTGTGTTCATGCTTTTGGCGCGATTTTCATCTGACTGGCTGTCATCAAGTACTAGCC
>CAZEPF010000223.1:0-3889 GCA_964514045.1 uncultured Rhizobiaceae bacterium
TATTTTCCTAGCTGAAATCAAAAATCCAACCCATCAAATCGATTCAATCCAAGAAAGGCACGCTCTAGTCTGCCAACACTCGCTGAATTGGGAACTGAACATGAGCAATAGTGCCTGTGCCCGGTTCGCTCTCCAGGTCAAAATACGCGCGATTGGCTTCTACCAGTGCACGGGTAAGAGGAAGGCCAAGGCCTGTGCCTTTCTTGGTGCGCTCATCCACATCATGAACCTGGCTGAAAGGCTTCATGGCTTCTTCGATCTGGTCTTCGGTCATGCCGGAGCCTGTATCGCGCACTCTGAGGGCGACCTCACCATTGCTTTCATAGACTGTTGAAACAATCACCTGACTGTTTGATGGTGAGAATTTGATTGCGTTGGTTACAAGGTTGAGAATGATCTGACGAACGCTGCGCAAGTCTGCCACCACTTTCGGCACGGATCGCGATAGAGAGGTGCGAATGATGATCCGGTCTTCGTTGGCTGTCGGTTGGAGGATTGCAACGCTTTCCGACACAACATTGTTGAGATCAATCGCCTCGAAATTCAGTTCAAGTTTGCCCGCCTCGATTTTTGATAGATCAAGCAAGTCGTTGATCAGATCTAGAACGTGTGAACCAGAACGTTTGATGTCGCGCAGGTAATCGCGATAGCGTTCGTTGTTTACCGGACCAAACCGCTCTTCGATCATAATATCGGAGAATCCAATGATAGCGGTGAGGGGAATGCGTATTTCATGGCTGACATGGGCAAGGAAACCAGATTTTTGCTCGCTTGCTTTTTCAGCTTCTCTCTTGGTTTTGAGAAGTTCTTCTTCGGTTTTTTTCCAAACGGATAGATCGCGGATCACAGCGCATAGTTTGCCGGAAGATTCCAATTTGGCGATGGTCAGCAATACAGGGAGCAATCCACCGTCTGCAGCTTCTGCGATTACTTCGCGTCCCTCATGCAGGAAAACCTCACCGACAGGGGAGACTACGCCGTTCACGTATTGATTGATGTCACCATGACTTTCATCTGCAAACAAAGTTGTAATGTGCTTGCCAGTAACATCATCAAAATCACGATTAAAAAGTGCTTCGGCAGGGGCGTTGATAGAAATCACTTCGCCATCGTCTTGAAGTAAAATGATCCCGTCATTGGTTGCGTCAAGAATGGATTGAATTTCGCTGGCCTGCGTCATTTCCAATGCATCTGGCATGATAATGCTTGGTGTTACAGGCGGCGTGAACGAGAGCTGTAGTGCTTTTTCCTCATCCCAACGCACAGTGTGAAGCACTGGATTGATCTCAATCACGTCACCAGATTTATGATGCAAGATATGAGTGACCTCGCCATCATCTGTTTCGATGGTCTCCAGCACGTCTTCGATTTTGCTTAGCTTTAGAATTTCATCTGAAGAACTGTAACCTGCAGCCTCCAGTAAACGTTGGTTGGCAAATAGCGGCGCGCCATCACGATAGATCAAAACAGCAACGGGCAGGTTCTCAATTAAAGAGGTATCAGGCGTGCGTTTTGAATCTGATGTGGTTTCAGGCTCTTTATCCTCTTCTAGGCCAGTTTCATCGCGGAGCTGTTCGCCTATGGTTTCGAAGGCCTTGTTCTCTTTGTCACTCAAGGCTTCGCTTTGCGTGGTGTTGGCGCGAGGAACTAGCTGCACCACATTGGAACTCAACGATTGCTCTTTATCGTCTGTTATGTCTAGGTCTTCTGATCGTGTGTCAGTTTCGTCTTCAATGTCGTCATTGGTTTCAAACCAAAGAGAAGAAACGATATGTTCTTCACTGGTCGATGTGTCTACGTCTGAGACAGTCTCGATATCGTCAAATAGTAAACTGCCGGATGGTTGGCCGAGTAATGCTATGCCTGTTTCTTCCGGGTCTACAATTGCATCAAGGGAACGGATAATTCCAAAGCCACGAAAACCGTTGAACTGTCGTTCCGAGCCAAAACTTGGCAGGGCGGCTAGATCAACCGGGATTACCATGTCAGTGCCTTCAACGGGCCAGAGCACAGTCTTGCCCGACCAAGTATCTTTTTTTGCCAGCGCTCGCTCAATTTCACCATCGAGATCAAAGCGGAGTCGTGCGGCAACGCTCTTCCATTCTTTACCAATCACGTCTGCTGCGGTTTTGCCCACTGCATCAGCAAGTTCTGGTGAAATGCTGGTAAACTCACTTAATTCATTGGTAGTCCAAGCAAAGCGCTGGTGATCTTCTGCAGTTTCGATTGCAGAAGAAGTTGTGTCGACTTCTATTGGTGTGCGTACCAAATCCAAATCAACCAGGCGTTCTTTTGGTTTGTCTATAAGTGGGGCATCTGAAACTGGCTGCGAAGTGTCTTCAGGGGCTTCATCGTTATGATCGCCATTTTCATCTTGGTCTGCTTCGTCGTCTGCGATTTCACTTGAAGAAGGTTCGAATTCTTCAGATTCCAGAGTAGTGCCTTCGATCTGATGATCTTCCTCATTCAGAGGGGGTGTAAAAGACGGTGCTATAAGTTCAGAAACCTGATCGGTTTCTTGGGCATTGTCATTTTCAAGGATTGGAGCAGGTTCGTCTAACTCAGATACAGGTTCTAGCTCATCCGGATTTTCATCTGAAATACTCGTGCGAGTGCTTGGAGTATCCGTTCCATCTAGCAAGTTTAGTGTTGCTGTATCTTGTGATGCTTCTTCTTCGGCTTTGGCCAACACGATGAGTGAACGACCAGGGTTTTCAGAAAAGCGCCCCAGCCCGGCGATTGTGAGTTGCCCTCTGGCAGATTTGATTTGGCGTTTAATCAGACGATCATCTTCGTCTTTTAGCTCTGTGATGAGTTCAGCCATGCTGACTTCGTCAGGCCCCAAATTGCCAAAATTCTTTGTGGCAGCGATGGGTAGTCCGTAGTCATCCACGATGGCTGCACCGTCTGCAAAACCCTCCAGGCTTTCCACTACTGTATTGGCCGATGTGTTCTCATCCACGGATACATCACCGGAAGAACGCTGAACAACTTTATAACAGACATTGCCGTCATTAAATTTCAGCTTCATGATCTCAAATTGCAACAGAACCGAACGAAGTCCGAGATTGATGCGAAAGCCTCGAACCAGATGGGTTTTTCCATCCATCTGTTCTACCGCGTCGCGCAACTGTCTTACAAAGGTTTGGCTGTCGCTGAGATTGACGTCGAGTAGGTCAATAATGCCCTTGCCGCTAAATAACTGGGCGCCGGGAGCATTTGCCCAAATGATTGAATTGAGTTGAGTATTGAACAGCACTACAGGATCAGGCGATAGCACGTGGCCCGCCAAATCATCATGAACCGAAAGGTCCAAGTATGAGTAGTTTTGTTCGTGTGCCATTAAAAATGACAATCCTAGTTTTTGGCGTGCACATTGGGCCAGCCAGTGTTAGGCAGATTTACCACACAGCTTATTGCTATCTTGCTAAGAAAATGTGCCCTTTATTGAGTCATACAGACCTGTCGGGTTTTGGTCCATATTATGCGACTACGTACGTGGCACTGCTTGATATCAAGGTTAATGTGGGATGTTAGGGACTTGGGGCCAAAACGCGTTTAGTTTTGAGGGCGTTCACGCTAATTTTTGTCGAACTTGCTCTTGCAAACCAAACCGTAAGCCCGTATTGCAATCGGGCTTCTCTGAAGCTTGTGCGGTTGTAGCTCAGTTGGTTAGAGTGCTAGATTGTGGCTCTAGAGGCCGGTGGTTCAAATCCACCCAACCGTACCACCCATAAGGGTTTGTTGTTTTCGTTAGTTGATTTTGATGTGTAATTCATCTCGCTGAAGTGTGCGATTGTGCACATTGCAGTCAGGTGCGGTCTTAATTGTGCTTCATTGGCGGTAATTGCGGTGTTAGCTTCCTTCATGATTTCAAACGGAGTAAGAC
>CAZEPF010000224.1:0-3858 GCA_964514045.1 uncultured Rhizobiaceae bacterium
CACAAACGCCACGGCGTTCAAACGGTTCAATCCAAGCCAGATACGCTCTAAAGCCACTTAATATGCGCTTTACAGGTAAGGCCAATAGGTGACATTGCGGTCACGGCTTGCTATTGGCTTGTTCGTAGGAAGAAATTTTGCCTGCAGTTTAGTCTTGCTCCTAACATCCAATTGAATCCAGACCCTGAATACCGTCTTTCAAAGAACCATTATGCCTGATCTTTTGCTCGAATTATTTTCCGAAGAAATTCCCGCTCGTATGCAGCGAAAAGCAGCTGGCGATCTACGCTCAGCCGTGACCAATGCGCTGGTGGATGCGGGGCTGACCTACGAAGGCGCAAAAGAATACTGGACGCCACGCCGCCTAACCCTTGATCTGCGTGGATTAACGGCACGCTCTGCAGACATTAAAGAAGAGCGCAAGGGGCCGCGAACCGACGCTCCTGAAAAGGCGCTTGAAGGATTTATGCGGGGTGCCGGAATTTCCTCGATTGATCAGGCGCAAGTACGTACCGACCCGAAAAAGGGTGACTTCTATGTGGCCGTGATTGAAAAGCCAGGACGTAATGCGGAAGAAATTATCGCCGATATTATGCCGGGTATTATCCGCAATTTCCCATGGCCAAAATCCATGCGTTGGGGGGCGGCCTCGCAACAATCAGGCGCTCTGAAATGGGTGCGTCCGCTCCAGTCTATTGTGTGTTTGTTTGGTCCTGAAACCGAAGCCATGGACATCATCAAGTTTGATGTGGACGGATTGCAATCCGGTAACACGACCCAGGGACATCGGTTCATGTCTTCGGGCGAGATTACGGTCACGCATTTTGATGATTACGCATCCAAGCTTGAAAAAGCGTATGTGATGCTGGATGCCGAAACACGCAAAGACACAATTCGCACAGAAGCGGCGAACCTTGCCTTCGCCAAGGGTATGGAATTGGTTGAAGATGAAAAACTGCTGGAAGAAGTTTCCGGCCTGATCGAATGGCCAACAGTTTTGATGGGTGAATTTGGCGAAGAGTTTCTCGATATTCCGGGCGAGGTCATTCAGCTTACCATCCGTGAAAATCAAAAATGCTTTGTGCTTCGCAAATCTGACAGGGATGAACTGACGAATAATTTTCTACTGGTCTCCAACATCATCCCGTCCGATGGCGGTGCAGAAGTCGCACGCGGCAATGCTAAGGTTGTGAACGCCAGATTGTCTGATGCAAAGTTTTTCTGGGAAAGTGATCTGCATCAAATTAATTCAAGTGAAGGGTTTGAACCGTGGTTGGAGAAACTCAATTCAGTGACTTTCCACGCCAAGCTTGGAACACAGGGCGAGCGTGTAAAACGCATTGTTGAACTGGCTGGTGAGCTAGCGCCGATCGTGGGTGCAGATGTTGCCAAGGCACAACAGGCGGCACGTTTATGCAAGGCCGATCTTAATTCTGCAATGGTTTATGAATTCCCTGAAGTGCAGGGCAAGATGGGACGCACCTATGCAGAGCGCTCTGGTTTGGACGCTTCTGTCGCCTTGGCCATTCAGGAACATTATTCGCCCCTAGGCCCGTCAGACGATGTGCCAAGCGATCCGGTTTCTGTTGCGGTAGCATTGGCGGACAAACTCGACACGTTGATCGGGTTTTGGACAATTGATGAAAAACCCACGGGATCAAAAGACCCTTACGCGTTAAGACGCGCAGCATTGGGTGTTATTCGGCTTACTCTTGAAAACGACATTCGCTTGCCATTGAATGAGCGTGCGTCAACCGACCTTCTCTCATTCTTCCATGATCGACTTAAAGTTTACTTGCGCGATCAGGGTGTGCGTCACGACCTGATTGACGCGGTACTAACAGAGCAGTCTGATGATCTGTTGATCGTGTCTCGCAAGGCGCAGGCATTGCAGGACCTTGTGGATTCAGAAGATGGCAAGAACCTGCTCAGCGGATTCAAACGCGCTGCAAATATTCTGGCAGCCGAAGAAAAAAAGGGCGCGGAAATAATGGATACGGTATCGGAAGCTTTGCTTGCCGACCCTTCAGAAAAAGCGCTCAATACCGCAATCACAGAATCTGTTTCGCAAGCACAAGCCGCCGTTGAGGCCGAAGACTTCAAAACAGCGATGGCCGCACTCGCAAAATTGCGCGGTCCGGTGGATGAGTTCTTTGAAAATGTCATGGTGAATGATGAGGATGCCGATATCCGCAACAACCGTCTGGCGCTGCTCAAGCGGGTTCGTTCGGCAACTGCTGTGATCGGTGATTTCGGAAAGATTTCCGGCTAAATAAACATAGCGCAACTATGCTGTTGAGTGATGAAACAAGCGCATTAGATAAATGATAATCGAGCTTCTAATTCAAAAGGTGATTTGATGTCCGACAAAATTTGGAAACTATACCTCTCCGGTGAAATTCATACGTCATGGCGTGAGGAAATTCAGGAGGGCTGCAAACAAGCAGGGCTTCCCGTTTCATTCGCAGCGCCCGTCACCCATCATGCAGCATCGGACGATTGCGGTGTGGCTATTCTGGGCGAAGAGCCAAAGAAATTCTGGCACGACCATAAGGGCGCACAGATGAATGCGATCCGCACCCGCACCTTGATCTCGGAAGCAGATATTGTCGTCGTGCGTTTTGGTGAGAAATACAAACAGTGGAATGCAGCTTTTGATGCAGGATTTGCGTCCGCGCTTAACAAGCCTGTCATCATCATGCATGGCGCTGACCATCAACACGCGCTGAAAGAAGTAGATGCGGCAGCTTTGGCAGTCACCGAAACGCCTGCAGAGATCGTCAACATTCTTCGTTATGTGATCCAGGGTAAATTGGATGGCTATACAAATGTTGATGCAGCAGCGGCTGAATAACCCACTTTGCCAATACATATACTAAAGCACTGTAACAAAAATATACCCTCTTAATTCTTTGATAACCATCATTTGAGATATTCCCTAAAGTAAAGCAGGGCGGGCGATTTCAATGCAAAGGTCAAATAGAGTTGGCGATGCAATCGAGTCTGATATTTCAGGCATACCAGTGGGAATATATGGTGATTTCCAACTGCGATCGGCATTTCAACCAATCTATTCGATGCGCGGTAATACAACTGCAGAACTGGTGGGATTTGAAGCGTTAATTCGTCCCTCCAGCGAGAGCGGTCCTGTTGATGCAGCATCATTTCTGGAGCAGATTATTCCCGAAGACCGCGTGTTCATAGAGAGCATGTGTATGGCGCTGCACATTCGCAGTTACACGTTACTTACGCCAGCCAATAAGCCTCTCTACTTAAACATCAATGTAGCCAACTATCCTTCCGTTGAAATTGTAGAATCAGAAATCTTCTATACATTTTCGCAACTTTCCAAACATGGATTGAGCAAGGACAAGGTGGCGTTTGAGATTCATAAAACAGCCGTGGTTGCACCATTTGTGTTGATGCGATTATGCGACATGTTCCGTTCAAACGGGTTCAAGTTCGCATTGGATGATTTCGGCGTAGGACACTCCAATATCGAGCGTTATCTCATGCTTCGCCCTGATATTGTGAAAATCAATCGCAGCTTGTTTATTGATGGTAACCGTCTGAAAAAAGTGGAAACACTTTTAGCAAGCCTCATTAGTAGCTTTAAGGAAAATGGAGCGCGGGTTCTGCTCGAAGGTCTCGAAACAGACGACGAAATAGCCTCCGCTATCGATATGGATGTATCCATGATGCAGGGCTATGGTTTGGGTCGGCCTAAACTTCTGCCCCTCGAGTTTGAGGAAGAACTGACCATTGCGATTAGAAATCCACTGCCTGTATTCGCTCGAATGGCGAGCTAGAGCGTGTCTGTCTTGGATTGCATCGATTTGATGGGTTGGATTTTTGATT
>CAZEPF010000225.1:0-3835 GCA_964514045.1 uncultured Rhizobiaceae bacterium
GGAGCGGCAGGATTCGAACCTGCGACCCTCTGGTCCCAAACCAGATGCGCTACCAAGCTGCGCCACGCTCCGAGCTTCTGATATTGGAAGGTTTTTCAACAATATGGATTAGCAGATCGTTGCTTTTCTTCCTCACATACAAACGTATAAACGCCTGAACAGGCGCTCAATACCATAAGCGAAATGATTTGCAACCAAGAAAGCCTCACTAAAGCAATAAACACGCTTTAAGCGGGATAATTACAGGCCAGCTTCTTGCCAAGCTGCCCATTATTCAGCCTTGAAAAACCTATGTTCAATTTGATCTTCAGGCTTCAGACCAATCTGATTGGCCATTCCGGCGTTGAGCTCAAGAACATGAGTGATGTCCCCGCCGGAAGTAATAAAATCTCTCGAAAAGGGTGTTGTGTTCTTGGCTATGCGTAAAACTGTGCCGTTCTTTCGTATGAACACCATATCCAATGGAAGAATTGTATTTTTCATCCACATAGTAACAGGCGCTTCACGTTGAAAATCAAACAGCATGCCATGTGTAGGCGCCATCTTCTCACGGAACATTAGTCCGGTTGAGCGCTCATGTACTTCATCCGCGATTTCAACTTCAAACTTGAAAGAACCAGCGTCGGTTTTAATGGTGAGCGCTTCGCGTGGTAAGAGTATTTCTTGCGGAACAGCCTCAGCCAGTGCTGAGTTTGCGCTCGCCACTGCCATAAAAACAGAAAGGATAAACCACGATATAGAACGTATCTTCATGGGAAAGTGATGAATGAGCAATTTGTAGGAATTGCGGCAAACGCAGCTAAACACTGCTAATTGATTTGCCCGCCACGATCTTCATCGTCTGGGTAAATTTCAGCGGCCATCAAACCTTTTGGTCCCTGACCAAACCTAACTTTGACGTATTGCCCCGGGCGTAACTCCGTTAAACCGAAACGTCTTAGTGTTTCCATGTGCACGAAAATGTCTTCAGCACCGCGCACTACAAAGCCATAGCCTTTTGTACGATTAAACCATTTAACCTGAACACGCTCCAAAGAACTTTCAGCCTGAACATCAAAATGCGTTTTGCCGCCTTCTTTCATTGAAGGATGCACAGCCGTCGTTTCGTCCATTGATATAATTCTGAAAGCTTGGTATCCGCGCTCTCGCTGAACAATCTCACACACGATGCGAGCGCCCTCAGGAGCAGTTTGATATCCATCTTTGCGCAAACAGGTTACGTGCAAGAGAATATCTTCTCCGCCGGTGTCTGGAACAATAAATCCAAAGCCTTTTGAAACGTCAAACCACTTTATTGATCCGGCAATTTCGATTAGATCAGCTGCTTCCGCATCAGACACTACCTCGTGCCCAAGATCGATGTTTCCGGATTGAATACTGTTATCCCCCGACATTACTTTACTCTCACGTTGCCGCATTTACTCAGACGGGTGGTCTGATTCTTACTAGGATTAGGGCCTTTATGGCCAAAATTCGCAAGTCTTTTGAATTGAATTCGGAATTTATTTTGCATTCCTGTGTAAAAAACCCTGACAATTCAATGCGAATACCTAAATAGGGTCCAAAGCATTTTGATAGATACGGAGACGTCATGAAATACCTACACACCATGGTTCGGGTTAGTAATCTGGACGAATCACTCGATTTTTATTGCAAGAAAATGGGAATGGAAGAGATTTATCGCTACGATAGCGACCAGGGACGTTTCACTAATGTGTTTCTTTCTGCCCCAGCAGATGTGCCAGAAACTAAGGGAAAAGAATCCACACGTCGTGCACCCGTTCTAGAGCTTACCTACAATTGGGATCCCGAAGATTATCAAGGTGGTCGCAATTTTGGTCACCTCGCCTATGCAGTGGATGATATTTATGAAACATGTCAAATGCTCATGGACCAAGGCGTGACGATTAACCGACCGCCAAGAGACGGGTTTATGGCGTTTATTCGATCGCCTGATAATATTTCAATTGAGTTACTGCAAAACGGTGAAGCGCTAGAGCCTACAGAACCTTGGAAAAGCATGGAAAATACTGGTGAATGGTAACTCTAAAGTAACCATATACCAGCTAGTTTTACGGAACGGCATTTGTTGTGAGTTCGCCGTCCTGCACGAACACTGAATATGGCGAGCCTGCCGACAAATTGTCTTGTTTCGGCCCCAATTCAATACTAGTCAGTTCGAGTAAGAGAGCTGGTGGTGTCTGGTCTTCGTTCAGGGTGTTGAATGAACTGAATGAACAAACGGATTTTCGATGACTACTTTCTCGACTCTATTGATGTTTGGGTTACTTGGGGACAGAAACTGGTTTGGCCGGTAAGACTATAAAATCACAATCTGGAAACAGTTCGTGTTTCAGCATTACTAAACATGCGCTACGGCGCAGTGCTGTATTGTGTCTTACTTTGGGCGTCGTAAGCGGATGTGTTTCACAGCAACAACCTTTGGATTTGTCTGCTGGTTTACAACAGGCACCTGTTTCCCAAGGTTCTACAGATCAAACCTTAGCACTAGCCACCACATCCCAGGATGTTCCCGGTGTTCCGCGGCCTGCACCAAGGGCTTTATCACCCTCCAATACAAATGCCAGTTCATCAGGAACGGTATTAGCGGTTACAGACCAAACCAACACGCCTGTGCCTGCACAAACAGTGATTGCAGGTCAAACAACTCCTGCAACTCCAAGTCCTGTTGCATCAACGCAAGCAACACAAACTCCGTCTACACCAATACCAAGCCAAGAGGTTGCATCTGTAAGCGCAGGCCTCGCAGCGGATAGCCAGCAGAGTGTGGCAAGCCCTGCCCCATCAGCAGCATCAACGCTCACTACAGAAGCGGCTCCTCTTGCGACAAATACAGCCACTACAGCATCGCAAACGGCAACTGCCCCTCAAACACCTGCTGTCCAACCTGCAGCCGCACCAAAACAAGAGCCACAAGCAACCGGATTACTTGCACGACTGTTTCAACGCGATGAATCAGAGACCCGCACCCAACCAACAAAGAAGCTGAGACAGCAAGCGCGTTCATTTGGGCGCGATGACGGCGGGAATAATCTGAGGACTAGCAAGCGCAAGAAATCTTCCTCACGTTCTGTGCAAGTTGCCTCAACTCAAGCAAGTGTGTCTCAAAATACTGCCCGTGTGAATACTGGCAATTCAAATGCACTACCGGGTGTTAAATCCGGAAATCAGCTTTTTGGCATTAAAGATCAGCCTTCCAACTCTTCAAGCACAGCTAGTGACATTGGCCAAACCCAAGTAGCGGCCCTGGGCTCTTTAGGACGCCTGTCTCCAAACGGATTGCGGGTTCAGCACGATAAAGTACAAGTTGCCTGTTTGAAGCCCGGTATTTTACGAATTCTGAAAACTGTTGAACGTCGATACGGCAAGAAGCCGATCATCACATCAGGCTATCGTAGTCCAAAGCGAAATCGACGTGCGGGTGGCGCAAGAAACTCAATGCACATTTATTGTAAGGCCGTGGATATTCAGGTTGAAGGTGTTTCAAAATGGAACTTGGCTAAATATCTTCGCACAATTCCTGGTCGTGGCGGTGTTGGCACCTATTGCCGTACGAAGTCTGTCCATATTGATACGGGCAAAGAGCTCGATTGGCATCATCCATGCAGACGATCTTCCAAACGTAAGAAGCGTAAAACCTAATTGATTAACTGATATTTGGGCTTTGTTTTGAACCTGCGGCAAATTTTTCTTTCTAAGGCCCAATTTTCGCTTGAAGCTTTGCTCACGCGCTTCTATAACCCCGTTCACAGAGTGATACGCTCCCTTCGTCTATCGGTTAGGACGCCAGGTTTTCAACCTGGAAAGAGGGGTT
>CAZEPF010000226.1:0-3825 GCA_964514045.1 uncultured Rhizobiaceae bacterium
TTATATCTTGTCATATCAACTGCCATAGTGTGCTAATTAATGAGTCCTGACCCTAACCAATGAAGAGGATACTCACATCAAGCCAGTTCTTGTGTCTAATATTAGCGATACCCTCGCTGCCCTTTATTGACGAGTTCATATTTCCCAGTCGCTATTATCCGGAAATGATGCAGCGCTCAGGTGTTCTGTCACTACAATTACTGGTTCTGACGCTTTCAATCACGCCCGTAACGTTACTATTCAAACCTTTTGAACTTGGTCGTGCGATCTCACGTTGGTTACTTGCAAAGCGTAAGATTTTCGGATTATCAGCTGCAGTTTACGCACTCATCCATACAGTGCTTTATTTAAGGTATATATCGTGGGATTGGCAATTGGCGTGGCTTGAAGGGCTAGAATGGCCGTTTGCAACCGGCTGGATTGCGTTATTATTGTTTGTCGTGATTGCATCTGTTTCACACAAAAAAGGCATCGCAACCCTTGGTAGTTGGTGGAAACCAATCCAGCGTCTGTCATATGCGGTTGCGATATTTGGCTTTTTGCATTGGTTATTGTTGGATTTTTTCATTCATGACGCAATGGAATGGATTATACCACTCGTGATTACAAAAACCGTTCACATAGGCTTTCGGATTAACCAATTATTCACCAAACCGAAAAGACCTGCCTGACGTTTAAGTCTTTAGCCAGTGAATTGGCGTAAAGTGTACAAGAGTATACTGAATGGACGGGCAACAACATGATACATCCTGAATTATGGGAAACCTTAAACGCGTTTGATATGGATGGGCAATCTAAAGGCGACCAGTTTACGAACATGTTAGCCAGAGAGAATTGCTGGACGGTTGCGTATGCGCAAAGAGCCGTACGCGAATATAAAAAATTCGCTTTTCTTTCAGTCATTTCACCCAACCCGCTACTACCCTCCGATGCGGTTAATCAGGTTTGGCGATTGCATATTAGTTGCTCCCAACATTACTGGGAAAAATTCTGCGCAATTTTGGGTAAGAAATGGCATCATAATCCTGTTATGCTTGAAGATGACAATATCGAGGCATTAAAAGCAGCCTATGAGCGCACGCTAGTGCTTTACCGTTCCGAGTTTGGCAATGAAGCCGACCCTGAATATTGGCCTGAGCCAGCAGAACGGTTTGATTCCAAACAGAAGTTTGTACGGGTTGATCAAGGCGCTAACCTCATTCTGCAAAAGCCGAATAAAAGTCTTTGGCGAAGCCTGATGCGTTTCGCAGGCGTTTCTGCATTCCCGCTCAGCATTGTAGGATATGCAATCAATCAATCGTCTGGAAAACTATCGACAACAATCACAGTCAATGGCTGGATTATGGTGGCAAGTTTAGCGGTTGTGATCGCAATTTTTGCGTGCTTGATCTGGCGGATGGAAAATCAATCCCGCAAACAGGTGAAAGACCTTCGTGCTACGAGTGATTTATCTGTTGCTGGGTAGGGCACCAATCCAAAACCCTGTTGCTTTGAATAGGCAAATCTCCTAGGAACACTTAAATATAGTGTTCAACCACCCGCGATCGTTTGCGGGACTGGAAAAGGAGCAGCCCAGTGGCAAGCATTTCCCTTACATTTCCTGATGGCAACCAACGTGACTTCGACGCCGGAGTTACTGGATTAGGTGTTGCTGAATCAATTGCAAAATCTCTCGCAAAAAAATCCCTAGCCTATGTGCTGGATGGTGAATTGCGTGATCTGTCAGATCCGATCGAAACAAGCGGGTCCATCGAACTGGTGACACGGGCTGATGAACACGCGCTTGAACTCATCCGCCACGACTGCGCGCACGTCTTAGCTGAAGCCGTTCAGGAACTCTGGCCTGGTACTCAGGTAACGATTGGGCCTGTGATTGAAAACGGCTTCTATTACGACTTCGCACGTAATGAGCCGTTTACACCGGAAGATTTACCCGTCATCGAAAAGAAGATGCGCCAGATCATTGCCCGTAATGATACTTTTACGAAGGAAGAATGGACGCGTGATCAGGCCAAGGAATTCTTTGCCGCAAAGGGCGAGGCCTACAAGGTCGAACTCGTTGATGCGATCCCTGAAGATCAATCGCTTAAGATTTACAAACAGGGTGAATGGCTAGATCTCTGCCGTGGCCCGCACATGCGTACGACAGGTGATGTGGGCAGCGCGTTCAAATTGATGAGCGTTGCAGGTGCCTATTGGCGTGGTGATTCCAAAAACGCTATGCTGACTAGAATTTACGGCACTGCATGGCGTGACGAAAAAGAGCTTAAGCAATATCTTTTCATGCGGGAAGAAGCCGAGAAACGCGACCACCGCAAGCTTGGTCGCGAAATGGATTTGTTTCATTTCCAAGAAGAAGGTCCAGGTGTTGTATTCTGGCATTCAAAGGGCTGGAGAATATTCCAGTCTTTGGTGAGCTACATGCGTCGTCGTCTTGAAGACACATATGAAGAGGTGAACGCGCCACAAATTCTCGATAAATCCCTTTGGGAAACTTCGGGTCACTGGGGTTGGTATAATGAGAACATGTTTGCGGTGAAATCTGCCCATGCGCTCGTAAACGAAGAAGATGAGGATGCTGATCACCGGGTGTTCGCCATCAAGCCTATGAATTGCCCCGGCCACGTTCAAATCTTTAAGCACGGACTTCGTTCGTATCGTGAAATGCCTGTGCGTCTTGCAGAATTCGGCAATGTGCATCGCTACGAACCTTCGGGTGCATTGCATGGTCTGATGCGGGTTAGAGGCTTCACACAAGATGATGCGCATGTCTTTTGTACAGAAGAGCAGATGCATTCTGAATGTATGCGCATCAACGATCTGATTTTGTCCGTCTACAAGCATTTTGGCTTTGAAGAAATGTCTGTGCTTCTTTCAACCCGACCCGAAAAACGTGTTGGTGATGATGCCAGTTGGGATCACGCCGAAGCTGTCATGATGGAAGTACTGAAAGAGATCGAAGAAAAGTCTGGCGGCAAGATTAAAACCGGTATCAATGAAGGCGAGGGCGCGTTTTATGGCCCTAAGTTTGAGTACACATTGAAAGATGCCATCGGGCGCACATGGCAGTGTGGCACTACGCAGGTAGACTTTAATCTACCGGAGCGCTTTGGAGCTTTTTACATTGATAGCGAAGGCGACAAAAAACAACCTGTTATGATCCACCGCGCAATCTGTGGTTCAATGGAACGCTTCCTTGGTATCTTGATTGAAAACTATGCAGGGCACTTTCCTCTATGGCTTGCGCCTCAACAGGTAATCGTTGCTACGATTACCTCTGAGGCCGATGACTATGCTCAAGCGGTTGCTGCTAAACTGAAAGCTGCGGGCCTACAGGCAAAGGCTGATATTCGTAACGAGAAGATCAATTATAAAGTACGCGAGCATTCGCTGGCGAAAGTACCTGTGATCTTGGTCTGCGGCATGCGTGAGGCTGAAGAAGGTAGCGTAAACATTCGTCGCCTTGGCTCCAAAGATCAAACTTCAATGTCGCTTGAAGATGCGATCTCTTCCCTGTCACAAGAAGCCACACCACCTGACTTGCAGGCGGTGTAAATGAGTATAGGGTCGCCTGAATGATCGGAACACTTCGACTGATAAGCGGCCTTATTCTGACGGTTTTTGCCGTGGGGCATTTTATAAACCATGCTTTGGGAATTGTATCTCTCAGGGCCATGAACGATGCGCTAAAATATACTATCCAGCCTTGGCGTGAGCCGGTAGGCGAACTTGTATTACTCGGTGCCCTGCTGGTCCATGTCGGACTTGCCTTCTACGGGTTATACAGGCGTGGCAAACTTTCTATGGGGTGGTCAGACTTTCTGC
>CAZEPF010000227.1:0-3807 GCA_964514045.1 uncultured Rhizobiaceae bacterium
GCTTTGTATAGGGTCTCTAATAACAAAGTGGATTTGCCACCACCAGACACACCGGTAACGCAGGTGAAAATACCCAATGGGAAATCTGCACTCACGTTTTTCAGGTTATTTCCTGTAGCGCCTTTGATGCGGAGCAATTTACCTTTTTGACCTTTACGTCTTTTTGCAGGAAGCGGCACTGCAAGATCGCCTGTTAGATATTTACCAGTAACCGAGTTTTCATTCGACATAACATCGGATGGTGTGCCGGACGCGATAACTTGTCCGCCATGGATGCCTGCCGCAGGACCAATGTCCACCAAGTGGTCTGCAGATAGAATTGCATCTTCATCATGTTCCACAACCAAGACGGTATTACCAAGATCACGAAGGTGACGAAGCGTATCGAGCAAGCGCGCATTGTCTCGTTGATGTAAGCCGATAGAAGGTTCATCCAACACATATAAAACGCCTGTGAGGCCAGACCCAATTTGGGAGGCAAGACGAATGCGCTGGCTTTCGCCGCCCGATAATGTACCGGAATTTCGCGATAGGGTTAGATAGTCCAATCCAACGTCATTGAGAAATTTAAGACGCTCGCGGATTTCTTTCAAAATACGCCCGGCAATCTCGTTTTGCTTACTGTCCATCGTATCAGGCAAAGCCTCAAACCATGCTGCGGCATCACGTATGGAAAATCCCGTAACATCGGAAATATGCTTTTCGTCCAGTTTTACACACAAGGCCTCTGGCTTTAGGCGATTACCTTTACACGCGTCGCATGGTGACGATGACATGAACTTTTCGATTTCTTCTCGCATCCACGATGAATCGGTTTCGCGCCAGCGCCGTTGTAAATTTGGAATAACACCTTCAAAGTTCTTTTTAGTTTTGTATGTGCGGAGCCCATCATCATAGGAAAAGTTGATTTCTGTTTTGCCTGTACCGTGAAGCACGGCGTGTTTTGCTTCTTTGGACAGGTCTTTCCATGGGTCGGACAGTTTGAATTTATAATGCTTCCCAAGCGCTTCTAATGTTTGAGCATAGTAGGGCGAGGGAGTTGAAGATTTTGACCAAGGCAGGATTGCGCCACCACGCAAGGTCAGCGTGTCGTCTGGAACCACCATGTCAGGGTCCATACCCATCTGTGTGCCAAGGCCATCGCAAGTAGGGCAGGCTCCAAAGGGGTTGTTGAACGAAAACAGCCTTGGCTCTACCTCCGGAATAGTAAAACCGGAAACTGGACAGGCAAATTTCTCACTAAAGACTAGGCTCTCATGCGTGGCATTGAGGGATTTATTTTTGGAGCCGCCAGCTGCAGTTTCTTTCTTTGGCAATGGTTTGTCGGCCAATTCTGCGATTACCATCCCGTCAGATATTTTTAATGCAGTTTCCATGGAATCTGCCAGACGAGTAGCGATATCGTCGCGCACAACGATGCGGTCAACAACAACGTCAATGTCATGCTTGTATTTTTTATCGAGTGCGGGAACATCTGATATTTCATAAAATTCGCCATCCACTTTGAGGCGTTGAAATCCCTGCTTGGTAAGTTCAGCAATCTCTTTGCGATACTCACCCTTACGCCCTTGAACGAGCGGCGCAAGAATATACAGCCGCTGTCCTTCGTCTAATGCCATGACGCGGTCAACCATCTGACTGACAGTCTGACTTTCAATTGGCAAGCCTGTAGCCGGCGAATAGGGTATACCAACGCGGGCAAACAAGAGACGCATGTAGTCGTAAATTTCAGTGACGGTACCAACGGTTGATCTAGGATTTTTTGAGGTAGTTTTTTGCTCAATTGAAATTGCAGGCGAAAGACCATCAATTTGATCAACATCCGGCTTCTGCATCATCTCTAGGAACTGGCGCGCATAAGCCGACAAGCTTTCAACGTAGCGTCGCTGGCCTTCCGCATAAATCGTATCGAAAGCAAGTGAAGATTTGCCCGAACCAGAAAGCCCGGTAATGACGATTAGCTTGTCGCGGGGCAGATCGATATCGACATTCTTCAAATTATGTTCGCGTGCGCCACGCACAGAGATCGTCTTTAAATCTGGCATTCACCTGTCCACCGGAAAGTCTTATTCGGAATCGTTCTTGAAAACCTAAAGGAAAAAGAACATAATAGGAACATAAAGCGTGATGGCTGCATGTATCATATGTGGAAACATAAAGTCGGTTGTCGAGTTTGCAAGCGTGATCGTGCATGATGTGACAAGAGATTTCCCCGTATGTGAATTGTGGGAATGGTTTATGGAGTTTGAGCAATGGCAGGCAGTGTAAATAAGGTGATTTTGGTTGGTAATCTGGGTGCTGATCCAGAAATTCGCCGTACGCAAGACGGTAGACCGATTGCCAATCTTAGCATTGCGACATCAGATAGCTGGCGGGACAAAAATACTGGCGAGCGCCGCGAAAAGACAGAATGGCACCGTGTGGTTGTCTTTAATGAAGGCCTTTGCAAAGTAATCGAGCAGTACGTGAAGAAGGGTTCCAAGGTTTATTTGGAAGGCCAGCTTCAGACCCGTAAGTGGCAAGATCAAAGCGGTCAGGACAAATACTCCACGGAAGTCGTGCTTCAGGGCTATAATGGCAATCTGACAATGCTGGATAATCGCGGCGATTCTGGCGGCGGCGGCGGATATGTATCCGGCCAGTCATCAGGCGGCGGCGGCGACTTTGAATCCTCTGGACCATCTTCTGGTGGTGGTTTTGGCGGCGGACCTTCAAGCGGGGCAATTGACGACGAGATACCATTCTGATTGACTGTAGCGTAAATGATGCGGCCATGTGATTTTGGGAGTGGCCATGGCCAGTGATAAGAAAAAAGCTGCGAAGAAACTCGCAAAACAGCAGAAACGTGAATTACAACGTGAGGCTGATAATCAGTCGTTTCGACGCTCTGATAGTAAAAATCTTCGTGGCGCGATGAACGAGGCCTATGGTCCAAAAGAGCCAGTGGAGACAATTACTGAAACTGCTAAAATGAGTTCGCCGCAAACAGATACTGTGACCGACACTGGGAAAATCGTACACGAAACCGTAAAAGTGGCTTCTGTAGAAAAGCCTGTCTCTGCTCGCTCTGCTGCGATAAATCGAGATTTTGCAGGTCAGTCTAGTTTCCTACTCGCAATTGCGACAGGCCTTGCGGTTTTGATGGCAATAGCTGTTTGGTATTTTCGCAGTAATACACCCTCAGGAATTTCGCTTAACTCAGTGATGTTGGTCTTGGGCACTCTCTTCCCGCTGTTTTTAGCAGCTGGATTGGCAATGCTTGCGGTCAGTATTCAGGCGCGCGGCAATCGTCCAATTGTCAGAATTATTCTGACAACACTCATGCTTTATCTTTTCATTGATTTCGCGGAGAACGCACTTCTCTACGCTTTAAGTGATCAGTCAGGATATGGCGGTGTTTTAAGAGTGCTAGCGGTTATAAAATGGGCTGGACCTGCATTTGCCGCGATACTGTTATCGTCAATTCTGCCTAAAAATGGCGGGCTGGGAATGTTGGCCCATCTTATACTTCGATATCTATTTCCGATAAGTGTAGCGCTGATTATTGCATCAATGGACAGTAACGCAAGTCAGATCATTACTGGTCTAGGCGTGATAATTTCATTAGTTGTTTTATCTGCCTATGCAACTAGCCTCAGCGATGAAGGTCAGAGCTAGGGTCCTGACCCTAGGTTTTATACAGAAGAATTAAGAGCGTTACTCTTCGTTTCGGCGTGCCTCTTCTGCACGTTCAACTTCATCATGATGATCGCTGGCGCTTTGCACTTCGATGAAGAGGCGTTTCACCACTGGGAAGCGGTCCTTGAT
>CAZEPF010000228.1:0-3799 GCA_964514045.1 uncultured Rhizobiaceae bacterium
CGCCTAGTCAGGAGCATAAACGCCACGGCGTTCAAACGGTTCAATCCAAGCCAGATACGCTCTAGGGTCAGGCAGTCAGGTTTTTTGAAGGGTTATAACCCAACCTTTCAAATCATTGCCCGGAATATGATCCCCGTGTTCCTGCTTGGTGATTGTTATGCGCCCGGATGATTCTAATTGTTCAAGCTTCTGGGTAAGCGAGCCTTCTTCATAGAAGTGATCGTTCAAACCAATGATGATTGTACCACCGGACTTCAACATTCTCAGCAATTCATCCACTGCATCGGGATGGATGTGGCCGAACGAGAATACTCCGACGGCGGTAATGGCATCATAGGTTTCATCGCCAACATCCAAGGGCGGTAAATTTAGATCACAAGAAAACAGCCTACCGTAAATATTCAGGGCTTGGGCTTTGTCCAACATGCCCTGAGAAAGATCACAGCCGTCAACATGGGTGTAGCCTGCTTCCACCAACGCAAGGCCAGACAAACCAGTTCCGCACCCGACATCCAGAATTTTGATGCCCGAATCGTCATTAACTGCTTTTATTGCCGCAGCACATCGGGTCGGTTGTTGATATTCACCGCTTTGCACATCTCGATCATATACTTGCGCCCAGCGGTCATACATTGCCTGCGTTTCTTCGACGCTTTTCACTGAATAAGCGATATTAAAAAAATTTTCTTCTGTCATGGCTCGCCTTCCGTATGTCCAATTAAAAAGACAATCAAAATAGTGGCACTTTTGCAACAGCCAGTCAGATAGTTTTCATCTATACCAATCATACTGCTTTTGCCCTTTTTGAGCCACAAAGCAGGACCAACTCACATTTATGTTTTTGCAACCCTTTGGGTTCAAACAAAAGGTTTCGGGGGAACAGGACTATGGACGCTAAAGTTTTTGATAAGAGCAAATTGCCATCACGGCATACTACTATGGGACCGACGCGCGCGCCGCATCGCTCATACCTATATGCAATGGGCCTGTCAGAAACTGAGATTAACCAACCTTTGGTGGGGGTAGCATCCTGCTGGAATGAGGCAGCACCTTGTAATAACTCACTCATGCGTCAGGCTCAGGTCGTAAAAAAAGGCGTTGCGGCTGCTCACGGTACACCCCGCGAGTTTTGTACCATTACGGTGACAGACGGAATTGCCATGGGCCACCAGGGCATGAAGTCTTCTCTTGTGTCCCGCGATGTGATCGCTGACTCAGTTGAGCTCACCATGCGCGGTCACTGTTATGATGCGATTGTTGGACTTGCTGGCTGTGATAAATCGCTTCCAGGTATGATGATGTCCATGGTGCGTTTGAATGTTCCGTCAGTGTTTATCTATGGCGGTTCAATTCTTCCAGGTAATTTCCGTGGCAAACAGATAACCGTTCAAGATGTGTTTGAAGCAGTTGGCCAGCATTCGGTTGGCAATATGTCAGACGATGATCTGAAAGAAATTGAACAGGTTGCTTGCCCGTCTTCGGGTTCATGCGGTGCTCAGTTTACCGCTAACACTATGGCAACTGTTGCTGAAGCCATCGGCTTGGCACTTCCATATTCATGTGGTGCACCTGCGCCTTACGAAATCCGGGATCGCTTTTGTTTCGCATCTGGCGAAAAGGTAATGGAACTTATTGCGCGTAACATTCGCCCGCGTGACATCGTGACCCTAGAAGCTTTAGAGAACGCCGCTGCAACCGTTGCAGCTTCTGGCGGCTCAACAAATGCAGCCCTTCACTTACCTGCAATTGCACATGAATGCGGCTTCGAGTTTGATTTGTTTGACGTTGCAGAAATTTTCAAACGCACCCCTTACATTGCAGACCTGAAACCGGGTGGGCGATACGTTGCTAAAGACATGTTTGAGGCTGGTGGTATACCGCTTCTAATGAAAACATTGTTAGAGCATGGCTTCCTTCACGGCGACTGTATGACGGTAACTGGCCGTACTTTGGCCGAAAACATGGAACATGTTGCTTGGAATGACGAGCAGGATGTTGTTCGTCCTGCCAATAACCCAATCACAAAAACAGGCGGTGTCGTCGGTTTATCGGGTAATTTGGCTGAAGATGGTGCGATTGTGAAAGTCGCCGGAATGGACACACTGAAATTCACAGGTCCAGCCCGTTGTTTTGATTCTGAAGAAGAATGCTTCAAAGCCGTCACAAATAAAGAATACAAAGAAGGCGAAGTTCTTGTGATCCGCTATGAAGGGCCAAGAGGTGGTCCTGGAATGCGCGAAATGTTGGCAACAACTGCTGCGCTTTATGGTCAGGGTATGGGCGATAAGGTGGCACTTATCACGGATGGTCGTTTCTCTGGCGCAACACGGGGCTTCTGTATTGGTCATGTAGGACCGGAAGCAGCTGTTGGCGGGCCGATCGCTCTTCTGAAAGATGGCGACATCATTGAGATTGATGCAGTTGAAGGCAAGCTTAATCACCAATTGTCCGATGCCGATCTTGAGGCACGGGCCAAAGAATGGAAGTCGCGTGAAACAGACTACACATCCGGTGTGATCTGGAAATATGCGCAAACTGTAGGAATTGCACGTTATGGAGCGGTAACGCACCCAGGCGGAAAGGAAGAAAAACACTGTTATGCTGACATCTAGCAAGTTTCGAGTATTTGCAGCGCTAGTATCTGCATCACTGGTGATTTCATCACCAGTGATGGCGCTTGACGCGTCAACACTGATTGACCGTAATACTAAGTCGTCCACTATCTTTGAGATGTTCTTTGAATATATCGAAGAGGGGAAAACGGGTGACGCATTCGATGTGTTAAAATACGCGGCAGATCAGGGCAATGCTGCGGCCCAGTGGAAGCTTGCAAAAAAGTATGAGCGTGGAGAGCAGGGCGTCAATAAAGACCCGCTTGAAGCCTTTAAGATGTTTCATAAAGTGGCAGCAAAATATTCTCTAGCGCGTCCAAATACGCCTAGCTGGCAGTTCAGTGCAGACGCGTTGGCAGCCCTTGGAAATTACTACCGTACAGGCATTCCTAATACACTCGTATTCAAAGACACTGCAAAAGCAGTAACAATGTATACGACTGCGGCGATGGTCTTTCGTCATACAGATGCTCAATTTCAACTGGGTCGGATGCAAATCCTGAACGATAAAATTTTTGGACAGGGTCGTTTAGGTGTTCGCAATCTCAGGTTTGCTGAAGAAAAAGGTCATGTGGGCGCTGAGGCTTTACTTGGCTATGCGCATCTCGAAGGCATTCATGTCAAACAAGACATTGTTAAATCACTCGTCATGCTGGCGCATGCAAAACATCGCGCTACTGCCAATGAGTATGAATGGGTTAGCCAGTTGCATGATGAGGCATTCGCATTAGCGCGGCCTGATCAACGCGCAAAAGCAATGCAGCAATTGCAAGAAAAGCTTAAATAGAATCAGAATATCAACCTTGCTTGGCTGCAAGGGCTTGGATCAATTCCGCAGTATTGGCGTTTGCGTGACTTTGATTAAGATGCAGATTTGCCGATGGGCAGGTAGCGCCTTCAAACTTCCAACTCGTATTGTTCAGAACTTTCACGCATTTAGCCATGCGTGAGCCATTTGGTGTTTGCATACAAATAGTCTGGCCCTCAGGCACATTCATCTCTTTGTATTTGCATGTACACACATCCTCAGCCATTGCTGGCGAGATAATCAGATACATCATAATTGCTAAAAAGTACCTCATACACAAAAGATGAGGGAATATGTTGGTCTTGTCAAATTTTAGAATTGTTCTGCTAGAGCGTGTCTGTCTTGGATTGCATCGATTTGATGGGTTGGATTTTTGATT
>CAZEPF010000229.1:0-3786 GCA_964514045.1 uncultured Rhizobiaceae bacterium
AGCACAAACGCCACGGCGTTCAAACGGTTCAATCCAAGCCAGATACGCTCTAAATCTTTTCTTTGATTTTAAGCCCTGTATTCAATACACCTTTGTCAGGTGTTTAACTTTATAGAGACCAAGGCAATGCAGCCCCAGCCAAAACCGAGCATTCTTGATATCGACCTTTACGTACCGGGAAAATCAACCGCACCGGAAGGTGTGAAGCTTCATAAATTATCGTCTAATGAAAGCCCTTTGGGTGCAAGTACTATGGCTATAGAAGCGGCAAAAGCTGCCACTTCCAATCTTGAAGATTATCCTGACGGCACTTCAACTGCGCTCCGCGATGCGGTGGCTAAAGTGCATGGACTAAATCCTGATCACATCATCTGTGGTGCTGGTTCTGATGAAATTTTGTCTATGCTTGCCAATGCGTATCTAGGCGAGGGCGATGAAGCGATTTACACCGAGCACGGGTTTTTAATGTACCGGATTGCAATTCTAACTGCGGGTGCTGTTCCAGTTGTTGCAAAAGAAACCGATTGTACGGCAAATGTCGATGCAATTCTTTCTTGCGTCACGGACAAAACCAAAATGGTATTTCTGGCCAATCCAAATAACCCGACCGGAACCTACATACCCATTGACGAAGTTCGCCGCTTACACGCAGCCCTACCGGAGCATGTGGTTCTTATTCTCGATGCCGCCTATGCAGAATATGTCCGCCGCAATGATTATGAAGCAGGCGTAGAACTGGTTTCCGCTAATAGCAACGTCATCATGACGCGCACCTTTTCGAAGATATTCGGACTAGCCGCCTTGCGCATTGGCTGGGCATATGGCCCTGCAAATATCATCGAAACGCTCAACCGGATACGCGGGCCGTTCAATGTAAACTCCGCAGCAATTGCCGCAGGCGCCGCCGCCATCCAAGACCAAGCATTTCTTGATAAAGCGATCAGCCATAATGACGAATGGCTGGTGAAGGTCACAGAAGAACTGGAAGCGCTTGGACTAAGCGTAACACCATCTGTTGGTAATTTTATTCTTGTTCACTTCCCTGAAGGTTCAGACAAGACAGCCGAAGACGCAGATACATTTCTAGTCGCCCGCGGATTTGTCCTGCGCCGCGTTACCGGATATGGCTTTCCCAATGCATTGAGAATGACCATTGGTACCCAAGAAGCAAACCTAGGCACCATTGCTGCCTTGAAAGAATTCCTGGGCAAATAAACATGTCTGACCGGATCAGAAAAGTTGCAATCATCGGACAGGGCTTAATCGGCTCTTCAATAACACGTGCAATTTTTCAACGCGATTTACCACTGGATGTCACCATCACCGATGGCTCCAGAAAAGTGTGCGAACGGCTCCTTGAGCTTGGCCTGGGCCGAGCCAAAGTTGTCTTCACAAACAAAGAGGCTGTTGAAGATGCAGATCTCGTTATCGGGTGTGTGCCTGTTGCCTCCTATGCAACCCTTGTCAAAGAGATTGCACCATACTTGAAAGCGGGTGCAATTTTATCTGATGTGGGATCAGTAAAGTCTGCCATCATTGAGCAAAGCCTCGAACACATTCCTGACCACGTGCATTTTGTACCAGCCCATCCTCTTGCCGGTACGGAATTTTCAGGGCCAGATGCCGGAAAGCCAAAACTGTTTGTAGATCGGTGGTGCATCCTTACTCCATCAGAAGACTGCGATGAGAAGGCCGTAGAAAAGGTAGCAAGGTTCTGGGAAAGCATCGGTTCAAAGGTTCAGTTAATGAGCCCGCAAGAGCATGATTACACAACGGCAGTTACCAGCCACCTGCCCCATCTTTCTGCATTCTCGATCTTCCATACAGCCCGTTTTCTGGAAAGCGATAGCAAGAACCCGGTCATCGAATTTTCTGCCGGAACGTTTAGGGACGTAACGCGTGTGGCACTCTCCAATCCACAAATGTGGCGCGATATTTTTCTGCTCAACCATAAACCGCTGGGAGACGTGTTTCGCCGCTTCGTGCAGGATATGCAGGCTATTCTTGAAGCAGCAGAACAAGGCGATGGCGAGCGGTTGGAAGCACTAATTTCTGAAAGCCGTAAAATGCGTACAGACTCCATCCATGAAGACGATTTCACAAGCAAGAAGACCCGCGTGAGCAAGTCTGCACCATCAGAAATCATCCGCCCCTATTCTTCGGATTAGGGTCAGGGCCCTAAGCCTATAAAAACGGTTTGATTTTCCCAATCGGAATCAACCCAACAGATACATTGCCTTCCCGAACCGAAATCGGCAATTTGATTTCTCCCAAACCAGATGCCTTACCCAATAGTGACATGGCCTGTGATAATTGCTGCAATTGTTTGCGGTATTCAGGTAGGGTGTCTGCCATTCCAGCAAGCAGTTTTTGACCCTCTGATATCGTCAATTGAAACTTGCCCGATAACACACCTTGCCTCGTCAGTTTGAACGGGCCTTCAACGGTTACAGACCCTGATTCTTCCGGCGAATACTTAAACCTGTCAATCGTGCCAGATAGGCCTTTGGAGATTAACAGACGCAATAGATCAGGTTGTCGGGCCAGTTCTGCAAAACTGTTTTCTAAAGTAAAAGCAAGCTCGCCATCAAAGGTCGGTGCACCGGAAACCGTACTTTTTACCTTACTTGCCCGAACAGCAATCCGAGCGTTATCTGTACCGTGTTTTTGAGTGTGTAATTGCGCCCCACTCACCTCAGCAACTGTCGCTGATAAGGGGCCTGAGGTGATGGAAAGATCACGCCCCACAAGAGAAAAGCGTTCGACCCCTTCAAGGCCAGCCTTCACACTGCCTCGCATGCCAGCCCAGCTTGCCTGATAGGATGTACCATCAGGCGCTTTAAGTGATCCCGGTTCAGAGAATTCCAAAACCACTTTGTTGGGTTGATACGCTTGAGCCACAGACTTGATCGCGCCAGTTTCAACCTCAAGGCCGGTTCGACGATCGCGATATGAAACTGATTCGCAACTAACCGTAATTCGAAACGGAAACCCACCCGTTTGACGGTCAGCACAATTTAACTCCTGATTGCGCGACGCAAGGCGTTCACGCATTTTGTCCATTCCATCGTGAACCTTGTGTTCGACAAAATGCCAGCCGACAAACCAACCAACCCCTAATAATGCAATTATTAGGATAAGAATGATTGTTCTCTTCACTGCGATCTCCTATTCCTTACTGAGGGGCGCGACCCTTGTGTAATATCAATATGGCAAAACTTATGGGTGATTTTTGGGTATTTGGCTATGGCTCGTTGATTTGGAATCCGGGCTTTGATCTGATCGAGCGCAAACGCGCTACCCTTTATGGCCTACACCGCTCTCTTTGCATCCGATCATGGGTGCATCGTGGCACAAAGGAAAATCCCGGTCTTGTTTTGGGACTTGATCTCGGCGGCGCTTGTTCTGGTGTTGCTATGCGTGTCAGTGAGAAAAATCGTGAACCTGTAATTGAATATCTTCGCGCACGAGAATTGGTAACCTCGGTTTACTTGGAATGCTGGCGCAATGTTTCACTGGAAACTGGCAAAACGGTTTCTGCATTGGTTTATCGCGCTGATCGCAATCACCCGCAATATGCGCGAGGCCTCTCCATTCCTGAGCAGATCGAAATCGTAAAACAATCATCCGGCGGTTCTGGTCATAATTCGGATTATGTAAGAAATACCGTTAAAGCCATGCGCGAGCAAAAAATTACAGACCGTGTATTAGAGGCAATTGCCGCAGGGCTTTAGAGCGTTTCTGTCTTGGATTGAATCGATTTGATGGGTTGGATTTTTGATTTCA
>CAZEPF010000230.1:0-3742 GCA_964514045.1 uncultured Rhizobiaceae bacterium
TTTCCTAGCTGAAATCAAAAATCCAACCCATCAAATCGATTCAATCCAAGACAGAAACGCTCTAGAGCAAACTATCTCTTGTGACCAAAGCGATGCGCGTCTACGATTTACACCATGACATACGATTTGGTTTTAGCATTCAACATTGCATTGCTTGCAGCGATTGCCAGCCCTGGCCCTGCATTACTGATGGCAATTAGAACATCACTGGTTCGTGGTAGAGCGGCTGGAATAAGACTAGGCATCGGGCTTGGGCTTATGGCAGCCATATGGACACTTGCTGCCCTGCTTGGATTGCAAGGCCTGTTCACGCTTTTTCCCTGGTCGTATATGGCAATTAAAATCGCGGGCGCAGCCTACTTGATGTATATCGCATGGATGACATGGCGCGGCGCACCGCAGCCCCTCCAAACAAACACAAAAGTAGCCAGCAAAGATTTTCTGGATGGCGTATTGCTGAATGTCTCCAACCCAAAATCCGTACTGTTTGCAGCCGCTGTACTGATCGTTATTTTCCCGCCTGATCTGACGCTGGCTGAAAAAGCAGTGATCGTTGCCAATCACTTCATGGTGGAAGTCATATGCTATTCATTGATTGCGGTCGTTATGAGTACGAAAGCCATTAGCAATGCCTATCTGTCCGCGAAGAAATGGCTCGATAGATCTGCAGCAATCGTCATGGGTGCGCTTAGCCTTCGTCTGTTATTATCGCGGTAAATTATGTCTGGTCCTCTTTCTTCCCTTAAAATAATTGAAATGGTCGGTCTTGGTCCGTGTCCTTTGGCGGGTCAGCTTTTGGCAGACCTTGGTGCCGAAGTGATCGTCATTGATCGTAAATCCGGTCAGGATATTTCGAAGGAAATTAACCGCAGGGGCAAAAAGTCGATTGCGCTCAATCTAAAAGATCCAAAAGGCGTTGAGATCATCCAGCGCCTGATTTGCGAAAGTGACATCTTACTGGAAGGGTTTAGGCCCGGCGTAATGGAACGTCTTGAGCTGGGACCTGAAGAATGTCTGGCGCAAAACGAAAGGCTGATCTATGGCCGCATGACCGGTTGGGGTCAGGAGGGACCACTCTCCCATACCGCTGGCCATGATATCAACTATCTTGCAATTACTGGCGCACTTCATGCGATTGGCAAGCGCGGCGAACCGCCCATACCGCCGTTAAATCTTGCAGCCGATTACGGTGGTGGTTCTATGTTCTTGATCATGGGTGTTCTGTCCGCAATCATCGAACGGGGTATTTCCGGTAAGGGCCAAGTGATCGACGCAGCAATGGTGGATGGCGTTCCTGCAATGATGGGCTTGATCCAGACCATGGTCGGGCAAGGCTCTTGGACGCATGAACGTGAAGATAATTTTCTGGATACGGGCGCGCCCTGGTATCGCTGCTATAAAACCAAAGACGAAAAATTTATGTCCGTTGGAGCAATCGAGCCGCAATTCTTTGCAGAACTTGTCCAGCTTTTAGCGCTGGATGAGAGCCTCTTGGCAAAGCAAAACGACAAGACCGAATGGGCTTCCATGCATACCCTGTTTGAAAGCACATTTGCCTCAAAAACACGCGATGAATGGACAGAACTTTTTGAAGGAACAGATGCGTGCGTTGCTCCGGTTCTAGATTTCCGCGAGGCACCTGTTTACACCGCTAATAAGCAGCGCAATGTTTTTTACTCGGAAAACTCGATCGCTCAAACCAGTGTCTCACCACGCTTTTCCAGAAGCAAAGTAACCCATCCCGTTGCAGCAAGCTCAACAGGGATAGACAATCAATCTGTCCTTCAAACGCTTGGTATGAGCAAAGAAGACATACTATCGCTTGCAAGTTCGAACGTTTTGCTTTGAATAGGCCCAAGACCCAATTCAAGTTGGGCTGCTTTGGAGGAGGCAATCAATGCAAAGTGACGTGCTACTATATGAGACAAAAGATAGAGTGTGTACAATCACGCTGAATCGCCCGGATTCGCTGAACTCATTTAATAAGCAGCTTAGACTTGATCTTCTTAGCGCATTGCAAACAGCCGAAGCTGATAAAGACGTTCGGGTCATTATTCTCAAAGGAGCAGGCAAAGGCTTCTGCGCCGGTGCTGATTTGAGCGAAGGCGTCGCAGATGGCGTCGAGGATCAACTCAACCACGAATACAAACCTTGCTTGATGGCAATCCGAAATTCATCAAAACCTGTGATTGCCCAAGTGCATGGCGCAGCGGCCGGAATTGGCGCAGGGTTTGCGCTTGCCTGCGATATCGTCATAATGGAAGAGACCGCATTTATGTATCTGGCATTTGCCGCGATCAGCCTCATTCCTGATGGTGGGTTGAACTGGCATCTTTATCATTCGCTAGGCCCTAGAAAAGCATTTGAGATCATCGCAGAAGGCAAACGCCTTACCGCGTCAGAATGTGAATGCCATGGCTTGTGCAATCAGGTTGTTCCGACAGAGCAACTCGAAACTGCTGTACAAGAAAGAGCCGCAAAACTTTGCAGCGGCGCCCCATTGGCGCAAGCAGCAACCAAGCAAGTGCTTAACCAGATGGGGCCTGTAGATTTAGCTAGTGCCATTTCAATTGAAGCAGGCATTCAGGAAGCACTAACGCACAGCGATGATTGCCGTGAGGCCATCGCATCTTTTTTCCGTAAGGAAAAACCAATATTCAAAGGGAGTTGATATATGAAAACCGCACTGGAACTGGGAACTGATATCGCCAATGGCGACCTCAATCCGGTGGAACTGGTTGAAGAAACTCTTGCCAAGATCAACGCACATGAAAAACGCGATGATATTTTTGCGCGACTAACTGAGGAGCGCGCAAGAGCTGAAGCAGAAGCTGCCCTTTACCGACAAAAATCAGGCACTCTAGCAAGCCCGATTGATGGTGTTCCGATTTCTTGGAAAGACTTATTTGATACCGCAAAGATTGGTACTGAATCTGGTTCTAAACTTCTCAAAGGGCGAGTGCCCGATAAGGATTGCATCGCGCTTCAAAACGCCGCCAAAGCCGGAACGGTCTGCGTTGGGAAAACCCACCTATCAGAATTGGCTTTCTCTGGCCTTGGCATCAATCCAAGTACGGCAACTTCTCCCAATCGTCACGGCGACCATCTTGCCCCCGGTGGATCATCATCGGGTGCAGCAGCCTCTGTTGCCGCCCAACTTGTGCCCATCGGCATAGGCTCAGATACAGGCGGATCCGTTCGTATTCCATCCGCATGGAATGATCTTGTCGGATTAAAAACAACGCATGGATTGATCTCCGACACAGGAGTTGTGCCTTTATGTTCGTCGTTTGATACCGCAGGCCCCCTATGCACCAGCGTTTCTGACGCTTGGGTCATAACTGCTATCATGGCTGGCTACACCCCTGAATTACCGCAAGCAAAACCTCTGTCGGAATGCCGTTTTCTAATCAATGAAAGCATCACACTTGATACACTGGGCGACACGCAAAAATCAGCCTTCGAACAGGCCGTCGAAGCCTTGCGATCTGCAGGCGCTACGATCGACACCTCACCGTTACAAGAAATAGAAGATTCCCTGCCCTTAGGTCCAATCCTGTTCCCCTATGAAGCATGGAATGAATGGGGCAAGGACATTGATGCCAATCCGGGTATGATGTTTGAACCCGTAGAAAACCGATTCCGATCCGGCATATCTGTGACCCGTGAACAATATGATACGGCAACGGCACAAATGGCCGTATTGCGGGAAACGTTCAACAAACGCATCGAAGATTATGAC
>CAZEPF010000231.1:0-3656 GCA_964514045.1 uncultured Rhizobiaceae bacterium
ACTTGGCATAGTTCATCGGATATGAAGAAGCTGATTGCAAACCTGCCAAAGAAAACAATGTTGGCATTGGACGAGGCTTACATTGAATGTGCGCCTGACAGTGTTGCTCCGCCCATAGACGTCAGCAATGCTCAGGTGTTGCGGTTTAGGACTTTTTCTAAAGCATATGGATTAGCCGGTATTCGTGTTGGCTATGTCATTGGGCATGAAGATATCATTGCCGCGTTTGATAAAGTCCGAAATCACTATGGTGTAAATCGAACAGGGCAGATTGGCGCTTTATATGCATTGAAAGATCAAAATTACCTCAGCAGTGTGAGGCGGTCTTTTGCTGCTGGGCGGGTAAGAATTGGTGAAATTGCAAATGAGTGTGGGTTTTCTATCGTGCCATCGGCAACCAATTTTGTTGCGATTGATTGTGGCAGGGATGAAGAGTACGCAAGCTCGCTTTTAGAGAAATTACTGGATCGTGGCGTGTTTATTCGTAAGCCGGGGATAGCTCCTCAATCACGCTGCATCCGCGTAAGCGTTGGCTTGGAAGAAGAGATTGAGATATTCGGTGAAGAGTTATCGAATGTCATGCGTCGATAGAGTTTAAAAGTTCGCTTATCGCTTTTCGGTAGGTGTTCTGGCCTGTAAAGTTACAGGGCCAGAAACATGCTTACCAAAGCTGCTGCGATCATGATGATCGATACGCTTGCGATGCTCGCGAAGGAATGTTCTTCCGCTTTGATTCTGTCTTGCATATGGTCTTGTGGGAATGTCATTGGTTTATCCTTTCTGATCTGTCATTAAGTTAGTAAGTTTTTAAGCCAAACGGCGTGCAATTGAGCACACCGCGTTATTAGCTAAAATCTAATCAGTATAATGCGGAAACCAGGGCCAGCGCACCAAAACTTGTAAGGGTGGAAATGACGAGTATTTTTGCCACTGAATGAGACTTGCTGGTCTCGCCCTGACGAGCATTCGTGAATGAAAAGGTCATTAGAATCTCCTTTACTGTATGCATTGAATATGAGTGGTAACGTCAGTTCCTTCAAATCAATGTGGTTCAAGTTCTTGCGACTTTTAGTGTTATTGTTGTGAATCTGCATTCGCATTTGAACCTTATTTAGGCACGCAGAAATGATCCAAACCATCATATCCGCGGAACGTTCCTGTAATGGCGTTGAAGCTTCTGTAATTGTTTTCACACCACTGACGCCAGCCCGGTGTCCATGGCTCTAGCGACGGTGGTTCATTATAAGTAATGACGTTAGGACCAGAGTTTGCACGGGGTTGCGGTGAGTAACTGTCCAGCGGCACATATTGTTGCTGCGGTTGATCATACGGGGAATAATCGTATGAGTTGTAGTAGTCACCGGACGGTTGATACGGAGATGGCTGCGGCTGGTATGTCGGCTGATGGCGAGGTTTACTCTGACTTGCAATGATTGCACCAACCGCTAACCCAACAATTCCGGCAGCAAGTAAGTCACGGTTACGCTTTTTCTTGTTTGAACGATGATGTTGGCGAGAAATCTGGTTTCGGTAAGCCTGTTCACCCTGATGCCCGCGACCGTATTGTCTGTGAAATGCACGGTGCTGTTTTTTATTCATCCACTGACCGTCACCATAATGACGATTGGGATTTTTGCGGTCATGTGCCGACGCGCTTGTAACGGGTAGGGCTGTGGATGCCGCAATAGCGAGTGCAAGTGCAGCGCAACTGGTTTTGAAAGTCTGGCTTGTGAATGTCATGCTTCTACCCTTTTGGTTTGAATTCTGATGACATGTTTTTGCATATTCAGCCTGAACGCATGATTTTGATGCCGTTCACTTTCAATTCAGGGTTAGAAACTGTTTGCTGACAGGCAATTGGGGCATTATCTAAGAAGCTAGATAAACTGAAGAATTCCTATGCCTGATCAACCTGACATTCTTAGAATTGCCCTTTCACAACAAAATCCTACGCTTGGTGATGTTGAAGCTAATTTAGAACTAGCCAAAGCAGCTCACGCAGATGCCATGCGGATGAAAGCTGATTTGCTGTTGTTGAGTGAATTGTTTATTTCCGGCTACCCACCAGAGGATTTGGTCTTAAAGGCTGCGTTTGTTGACGCCTGTATGGGAGCAGTTGAAGAACTGGCACTTGTTACTGCAAATGGCGCGCCGGGTATCGCGATTGGTTGCCCTCTACGCGATGAAACAGGGTTATTTAATGCCATTGCTATCCTTGATGATGGAAAAGTTCAGACTTGGCGCAAGAAGGTCGATCTTCCAAATTACGGTGTGTTTGACGAGAAACGTGTCTTTGATGCGGGTCCAATGCCGGGGCCTGTCAATTTTCGTGGAATACGGATTGGTTTTCCGATTTGTGAAGACATTTGGGGCGATCTCGATGTCTGCGAGACATTGGCAGAAAGCGGTGCCGAGTTTTTACTGGTTCCCAATGGTTCACCCTATGTGAGCGAGAAAATGGATGTGCGTCATCAGGTGGTTATTCGTCAAATCATCGAAAGCGGGTTGCCGATTGCGTATCTCAATCAATTGGGCGGCCAAGACGAGTTGATGTTTGATGGCGGGTCGTTTGTAATCAATTCAGATCACCACCTTGCGGTTCAAATGAACCAGTTTGAAGATAGCACCGTGACAACCACATGGCGTAGGGGGGATGATGGCTGGTTCTGTAAAGACGGGTTAAAAGCCAACTTGCCTGATATTCAAGAGGCCAACTGGCGCGCTTGTGTGATGGGGCTGCGGGATTACGTCAACAAGAACGGATTTGCCAACGTGGTTCTTGGACTGTCGGGCGGAATTGATTCTGCGATTTGCGCGGCTATGGCTGTGGATGCTTTGGGCGAAGAGCGTGTTCGCTGCATTATGATGCCGTATGAGTATACGTCCGAGGAAAGCCTTAAAGACGCAGCTGACTGCGCAAAGGCGTTAGGTGTACGTTATGAAATCGTGCCAATTAAAGCGCCGGTCTCCGGTTTCAACGAAGCGCTATCTGAATTGTTTGAAGGCACTAATGAAGGTGTAACGGAAGAAAACCTTCAGTCACGTGCCCGAGGCGTGATCTTAATGGCAGTCTCCAATAAGTTTGGCTCTATGGTCGTAACAACGGGCAATAAGTCTGAAATGTCGGTTGGGTATGCGACGCTATATGGTGACATGAATGGCGGATATAATCCGATTAAGGATTTGTATAAAATGCAGGTCTATCAACTCTCTGCATGGCGCAATTCATATGTCCCGTCTGATTGTCTGGGGCCTTCTGGTGAAGTAATTCCGAGCAATATTATTGAAAAAGCGCCGTCGGCTGAATTGCGCCCTGACCAAACAGATCAAGATTCTTTACCGCCATATCCTGTTTTGGACGATATTTTGGAATGCCTCGTCGAAAAAGAAATGTCTGTTTCAGACATTGTTGCCAAGGGTCATGAGTTGGAAGTTGTTTTGAAGATTCAACACCTTCTATACATTGCCGAATATAAGCGCCGCCAATCTGCACCGGGCGTGAAGATTACTGCCAAGCAGTTTGGCCGTGATAGACGTTATCCGATTACCAACCGCTTTCGCGATCAATAAGCATTGTCTGTAGTCACATAGTAATATCTAGTTAGAGCGTATCTGGCTTGGATTGAACCGTTTGAACGCCGTGGCGTTTGTGCTCC
>CAZEPF010000232.1:0-3585 GCA_964514045.1 uncultured Rhizobiaceae bacterium
GCCTGTATTTGCGTGACAAAATCTGCATCACTGGTAGAATCTGCAAAGATCAGCACAGGTCTTTTTTCCCACTGGTATTGGGCAAGCTCTTGGCTTGCAGCAAAACCAGTCGTTCCAAACATCCCACCCAATGCAAGCATTAAAACTTGTTTCAATTTCACAACTCAATCCTTTTTGTAGTTTGCAATACATAGATCGTTCCAAACCAAATTACCATAAATGCAAACCCATTTAGCCAATATGCGAATTGGAAATATCCCTAGTACAATCTATAAAGAATGTCAGGAGAACATGATGACTGACAAACCTTCAAAACGTGATTGGCTCGATTTGGCCGCAAAAGAAATGCGCGGTGGGAACCCCGAAGATCTGATTTGGCAAACGCCGGAAGGAATTCCTGTTCAGCCAGTTTATACAGCGCAGGACATTGCCGACATCGATCATGTGGATGGATTGCCAGGATTTGAACCCTTTCTGCGCGGGCCCAAAGCTACCATGTATGCGGGTCGGCCTTGGACCATTCGCCAATATGCGGGGTTTTCCACGGCAGAAGAATCCAATGCGTTTTATCGCAAGAACCTGGCTGCAGGACAAAAAGGGCTGTCTGTTGCCTTCGATCTGGCAACCCACCGCGGGTATGATTCCGATCATCCACGCGTTGTTGGCGATGTTGGCAAAGCAGGTGTTGCCATTGATTCAGTCGAGGACATGAAAATCCTGTTTGAGGGAATTCCGCTGGATGAAATGTCCGTATCAATGACGATGAATGGCGCAGTTATTCCGGTAATGGCAGCTTTTATTGTAGCAGGTGAAGAGCAAGGCGTGGACCGCGCAAAACTCTCGGGCACGATTCAGAATGATATTTTGAAAGAGTTCATGGTTCGCAATACATACATCTATCCGCCAGAGCCAAGCATGCGGATTGTTGCGGATATTATTGAATACACCGCCGATGAAATGCCAAAGTTCAATTCGATCTCAATCTCGGGTTATCATATGCAGGAAGCCGGAGCCAATCTGGTTCAGGAGCTTGCCTACACGTTGGCTGATGGCCGCGAATATGTACGCGCTGCGCTTGCCAAGGGCATGGACGTGGATGCGTTCGCAGGACGGCTTTCGTTTTTCTTTTGCATTGGCATGAACTTCTTCATGGAGGCTGCGAAACTACGAGCAGCACGGCTTTTATGGTCGCGTATCATGAGTGAGTTTGATCCTAACAATCCGAAGTCAAAAATGCTCCGCACCCATTGCCAAACGTCCGGTGTCTCCCTGCAAGAGCAAGACCCATATAACAATGTGGTTCGAACTGCGTTTGAAGCAATGAGTGCGGTTCTTGGCGGCACCCAATCTCTTCATACCAATTCATTTGATGAGGCGATTGCTTTACCTACAGAAACATCCGCAAGGATTGCCCGTAACACGCAGCTTATCCTGCAACATGAAACAGGCGTCACCAATGTGGTCGACCCGCTTGCCGGTTCTTACTATGTCGAAAGCCTGACCAACCAGCTTGTTGAAGAAGCATGGAAGCTAATCGAAGAAGTTGAGAATGCAGGTGGTATGACCAAAGCCGTGGAAGCCGGATTACCAAAAGCGCGGATTGAAGAATCCGCAGCTTCCAAACAAGCCCGCATTGATCGCGGTGAAGAGGTGATCGTTGGCGTCAACAAGTTTCGCCTTACACACCAAGACCCTGTCGATATTCTGGAAGTCGACAATGACAAAGTGCGCGACTCACAGATTGCACGCCTTAACCGGATGAAAAAATCACGCGACCAAGACGCGTGTGACGATGCCTTGGCTGAACTGACCCGCGTAGCCGAAACAGGCGATGGCAACATATTAAAAGCAGCCGTTGAATGCGCACGCGCTCGCGCATCCGTAGGTGAGATTTCCACTGCGATGGAAAGCGCATGGGGTCGCCATCAGGCAGAGACCCATGTCATTTCTGATGTGTATGAAAAAGGCTTTGACGGGGATGAAGCCTATGCGAAGCTCAAGTCAGATATCGCATCTATGGAAACCTCACTTGGCCGAAAGCCCCGCATCATGGTGGTGAAAATGGGCCAAGACGGTCATGATCGTGGCGCGAAGGTAATCGCAACGGCCTTTGAAGACATGGGCTTTGATGTCGTGGTTGGACCGCTCTTCCAAACACCAGAAGAAGCAGCAGACATGGCAGTAGAAAAAGATGTCGATGTAGTAGGGATTTCATCCCATGCAGCGGGACATAAAACACTTGCCCCAATGCTGGTTGAAGAACTTGCCAGACGCAATGCAGCAGACAAAATCGTGATCTGTGGGGGCGTAATTCCTGCTCAGGATTATGACTTCCTGAAACAGGCAGGCGTTGCTGCGATTTACGGTCCCGGCACTAATATTTTAGAATCCGCTTCAAGTCTGCTCGGCCATATCAAGGAAAAATTCCGGGGCCGAAACTACGCAGCAGAATGATATGCGAAGTTAGCAATCACTAGGGTCAGGACCCATTAATTAAGGCTGGCAATTGACTGATCTTCATATAACGAATGGCGATGGTGCGGCGAATATTATCGAGGCAAGCGTGATTTCAGGAGACGTGTTGCCATGGCGTGATCCAATGCACCATGGTCCGTTTTCCACTGGTCTCCCACTTGATGAGGTTAGCAAGCTTCGGGCGCAATATTTAGTCGGACCCAAGGGTGACGCGCCTACAGCAGAACAAGACTTCATGCTTCGTAATGATCTTCTTAGAGCGGGCTCGAACTATGACAGGATTATCCTGTGGTTTGAGCATGACTTGTTAGATCAGCTTCAAATCCTGCAAATACTTGATGCTTTATCAGGCATGATGCTTGGCAACACAGAGATGCAAATGATCTGCATCAACGCGTTTCAAGGCATCGAGCCGTTCCGCGGAATTGGCCAACTTGATAAAGACCAAATGGCCTCTCTATTTGATCTGAAAGAAACCGTCACATCTCAACAATTGGCATTGGCAAAAGCGGGTTGGTCTGCATTTTGCTCTTCAGACCCTCGTGACCTGGAAAGGTATATTTCTAGAGATTTAAGCCCGCTTCCATTTCTTAAAGCAGCACTCTTGCGACATCTGGAAGAATACCCCTCTTTGCAAACGGGGCTATCACGAACGCAAACACAAATCCTGCAACTTGTCGCCAGCGGCATGAGCGATCCTGTTGAGATATTCACCGCGAACATGAATCTTGAGAATGAATTATTCATGGGCGACTGGCCCACCTACTCGCATATTGACGAGCTTTGCACGGCCAAACAGCCTCTTCTACAAACCAAAACGGGTGAGGCTTTTTGGCATCCAGCCGAAATCCACCATACCCAAAATGAATTCAGAACACAGCACTTGGAGCTTACCCAAGCAGGCAAGCAGGTACTTTCAAACGACAAAGACGCATTTGAGTTTCTCGAAATAGACCGCTGGCTTGGGGGTGTTCATCTTTTATCGGGACAGCCAATCTGGACTTGGAATGCACAAGACAATTCGCTGGAACTCCGCGAAATTTAATCAACTCGTCAATTAGAGCGTATCTGTCTTGGATTGAACCGTTTGAACGCCGTGGCGTTTGTGCT
>CAZEPF010000233.1:0-3555 GCA_964514045.1 uncultured Rhizobiaceae bacterium
GAGCCTTTTGGTCTGTGAACAACGGAACCTTTAGGACGGTGTACAATCGAACCCTTTGGTCTATGAACCACAGAACCTTTAGGACGGTGTACAATCGAACCCTTCGGTCTATGAACCACAGAACCTTTAGGACGGTGTACTACCGACCCTTCCGGATTATGGATCACGGAACCAATCGGCTTGTGGACTGGCTCGCACTCTTCCAAAGGAAGAACTGCTGACGCACCATCGCGATCATCAGTTGGATCCGTGTTCCATTGCGTACCACCTGGAGCCCATTCGATCTCCGCAATATTACGCAAACGGCATCTGTCATAGGTGATCGGCAACCAGACATTGACCTTCAGCTCAACATATTGACCGGGGTTCATGAGAACGTTTGGTCTCCAACAGCTGAGGGATGATGGACTGGTTGACCAGCACGACCAAGGCGGCACCGGACCAACACCGAAGAACATTCCCGCTGGTGCACCAGGTACAGTATCGGTAACCAGAATATCACCAAAATAAGCATCGGGTCCGGTATTGCGTACACGAACTTTGAACTGGCAAGACCAGCCGCCGAACATTGGCAAACACGTTTTTGGCGATGCAGTTTTTGTCAAACTCAGATTGGTTTGGAAAGGCCTTTCCGGTGGTGGAAACTCTGGCGGCCATTCTGCCGGCGGATAATCCGCAGGCGGGAAATATCCCGGAGGATATTGATAATCTGCTTTCTCCACGCAGGGCTGATAAATTTCGACATCACCCATATGGCCTGCCTTGTGAGCATCGCCATATTGGCTATCGTAATCCACAAAATACGATTGTGTGGGTGGTGCGTTTTCAGGGCGGATAAGATCAATCGAATTACCCTGCAAACCATGCACATCCATTGGTCCTTCAGGGGAACCTACGCTGGAAACCAGTCGCCCGCCTGTGGACCATAAAGTGCCACCGCATGAACCGTTTTGATTTCCTCCAAGTGCGATACCGCCATTGGCAGAATCGTGATCCGAAATCATGCCAATTGCATAATATTCAGGATCAGGTTCCCAAGTACCATCGCCAGAAGCGGAACGGACAAAGCGAACCACGCCTGAAGTGTTAGGCTCGGCAAATTCAGAGAAATTGAAGCTTGCCTTTTGTGGCCCGCGTTGGGCGAGATAAATCCGGCCTTCTTTGTCGAACAGAATGTCCGTAACGGGTCCGGTACTGCTCATTCCGGTAATATCAAATTCCAGCTTGGCATCATTTGCAAAACCGCCATCCGCCGACAGACCAACAGACCAGATCTGTGGATCGCTTTCGGTTGAGTAATACAAGCGGTTGTTTTGCACTGCGAGACCCCAGACACGGCGTTCATATTGGGTGTAGCCCCAAGTACGAGGATCGTTCGTGTCGAAGGCTGGATTAGTGATATCAAGCGCGCTACCGTCATCGGCAACTGCTACCAGCCCCGCATTGGGACGACCGTTTGCGCCGTGATCGAAAGAGCCGATAACCTCACCTGCTTCAGAAATCTGATAGACGATGCCGCTATCCAAATCTGTTGCGTAAAAGGTATTGCTTTTGGGATCGAAGACGACATCGCCGACACCTGCGCCAGAGTTTTTAGGAAGCTGGGCAAATTCGGTGACAACGCCAGTTTCACCATCAATGCGCCAGATAGAACCCGCAGAACCTCCAGGGCCAAACTGACCATCCATAAAGGTTGCTCCGGCCTCGCCAAATTCGAGGCGCTCTTCACCGCCTGCTTCAACAATGTTCAAACCAAATAGCGACGTTGCACCTAAATAGATATTGGGTGCGCCGCCATTGGCTCCTTTGTCCATGGCTATGGCAAATACCTGACCAATTTCGCGAGCGGTGAACTGCCACTTAGCTGGCACCGTAATTGCTGTTCCGGTAGACGTTGCTGGCCGTGCGGCCAAGGACATAACCTGAGCCGATGGACCATCAAGATTGATGATAGGCGTCGGGTTGGTGGTTGATAACGGGGCCGTTCCTGAAAATCCGGTTACTACCGCATCTCCAGAAGCGAGCACCGGCCCCGGTTGTGCATGCGCAGTGCCAGCTAACATTCCTGTAGCTAACGCGACGCCGCAAATGAGTTTGAAATTTTCCTTACTCATTTCTTGGTCTCCTTCTAGTGACGAGCGACGAAGGAAATTCTCCATCGCTAAGGAAACTGAATGTATTGGAAGCACTAAACTACTTCCGTGCAATCCATCACATGGCGTTCACGGAGCTGTGATGTGCAATGTTTCTGCTGATGATAATGTTGATTGGATTTCACAATTGCTTTGAACAAAAAGCAATCACGGCATGTACGCATTACCGTTAGTCCATAGAATCTGACCTGCCCTAAATGTGCTTTACGGGCTTAACAAAAATGGATGGGAACGGTTTCGTCACTTGGGATAGCGATGCGGCCAAGCGTGATGTTGCCCCGCTAATAAACCAGGCAAGATGATTGATGCGGAAATCGTCGTAAGTTCTAAAATTAATGGTGGGTCTGGAGGGACTTGAACCCCCAACCAAGCGGTTATGAGCCGCTGGCTCTAACCAATTGAGCTACAGACCCGGCACGCTTTCATTATCCTGTTTGTATTTTACTCTCAAGTCCCGATTTGAAGTGTGGCTGATTGCCTTTCCATGCCCTTAATTGCGCGCTATGCAACGGCATGGTTTAACTTGAAAGTTATAAAGCTCAGACAGACGTATAAGGAATTTTTGATGAACTACAGCACTTCCATAATCAGCGCGTTGGCAGGCGTTGCATCCCTTGCCCTGATCACCACAACACACGCAAGTGACAAGCAAGTGCCGATAATCTCACTGTCTGCAACTGGTAGCGTTCAGATTGCACCGGATATGGCGCTTATTTCTGTTGGCGTTTTGCGTGAAGCAAAAACTGCTCGTGCTGCGCTTAACGCAAATAACCAAGCAATGGCGGATGTGCTTGCATCCTTAAAAGAAACCGGCATTGAAGATCGCGATCTTCAAACCTCGGGCTTTAATATTCAGCCCAAATATACCTACCCTAAACGCCAATCCAGTGGTGTGCAGCCCGCGCCCACTATTGAAGGCTATTCCGTCAACAATAATCTCACGATCCGCATTCGCGATATTGATCTAACCGGTGAAGTCTTGGACAAGGTGGTGACTTTGGGTGTGAACTCAGGTGGCAATGTTCAATTTACAAATTCCGACAAAGCATCCATTTTGAAGAAAGCCAGAACACGGGCCGTACAATCAGCAATTGAAAAAGCCAACACCCTGACATCGGCTGCAAATATCAAACTGGGCAAGGTATTGTCGATCAATGAAGGCTTTTCATCGCCCCGCCCACGTCCGATTGCTCAGGCCAGAATGTCCATTCAAGAGGATGCGGGTGCCGTGCCTATTGCCAGCGGTGAGAACCAATATTCGGTAACGGTTCAGATGAGTTGGGAACTCGTTCAATAAAGCAAAACCCTTCCGCAACTCGAACATGTGCGGAAGGGATAGCAAAGGGCCCTAGAGCGTGTCTGTCTTGGATTGAATCGATTTGATGGGTTGGATTTTTGATTT
>CAZEPF010000234.1:0-3550 GCA_964514045.1 uncultured Rhizobiaceae bacterium
ATTGGGGGTGCAGAGCCGCATGTAGAAAGGCTCATCTACCAACCTCAACTTCCCTCATTACCGATATGGCTCGCCGCACCGGAAGTCCTACGCAAAAGCTCACGTATAAAGCGTGTCTGGGATTTACTGGGTGAAGGTCTGGCGCAAGCTACAAGCGCTTAATCATCACTCTGCCAATAACTTTAGAAAGATCGTCACAGGGCTGTATCGTCCCTTGCGCCAAATCATTTTACACTATTTAATGTCCAATTATGAATACACATTTTATTCAAAGCATTGCGGATACAACAGCACATGATGAAAAACCTCATGCGGTTGTGATCGGTGCTGGCTTTGGCGGACTTGCTACTGCAATACGACTGACAGCACGAGGTTATCGTGTAACGATTGCCGAGCGGTTAGAGCAAGCGGGCGGTCGGGCCAGTGTCTTCCAGCAAAACGGATATATATTTGATGCAGGCCCGACGATTGTCACTGCACCGTTTGTATTTGAAGAGCTTTGGGAGATTTGCGGACAGTCCATGGAAGACCATGTGACGTTGACCGCTATGGACCCGTTTTATCGCATCCGGTTTGATGATGGTGATTTTTTCTCCTGCAATGGCGACCCTGATTCCATGCGTGCAGAAGTTGCTCGGTTCAATCCAGATGACGTGGCGGGCTATGATCAGTTTTTGAAGGAAAGTGAAGAGAACTATAAGGTTGGTTTTGAGATGATGGGCAAGAAGCCTTTCTCAAAATTCATCGACATGTTGCGCTTTTTGCCAGACCTCATCATGCAGCGGGCTGATCGCTCGGTTTACGCTCATGTCGCCAAACATATTACGCATGAAAAATTGCGTATCGCATTGAGCTTTCATCCGCTGTTTGTCGGCGGCAATCCCATGCGCGTTACCAGCATTTATAGTCTGATTGCCTATCTTGAGCGCAATTGGGGTGTCCATTATGTGCAAGGTGGCACGGGTGCCTTGGTGAGTGCGATGGTCAAATTGTTCAAACAGCAAGATGGGCTCCTTTTGCTCAATTCTCCGGTTGAGAGCATCAATGCTGAGAATGACAAAGTGACAGGCGTGACGCTCGATGGCGGGCGCGAATTAAAGGCAGATATCGTCGTCAGCAATGCGGATGCCGCATGGGGCTATGATAATTTATTACCGAAGAATTCAGCCAAGCGATGGACTAAGAAAAAGATATCCAAGATCAATTTTTCCATGAGCCTGTTTGTTTGGTATTTTGGAACGTCGAAACAATATAAAGACGTCGATCACCACACCATTATGATGGGGCCGCGTTATCAGGGTCTGCTCAAAGATATCTTTGACAATAAGGTTCTTGCAGAAGATTTCAGCCTGTATTTGCATCGCCCTAGTGCTACGGATGCAAGCGTAGCACCCGATGGGTGTGATGCGTTTTACGTGCTTGCACCTGTTCCTCATCTGGAAAGTGAAACCGATTGGAATGTCGAGGCGGAACCTTTCCGCAAGCGCATTCAGCAACGGTTGGAAGAAACACTTTTGCCGGGTCTTGGGGATCATCTTGAGGCCTCTCTCGTGATGACGCCGATTGATTTCAAAGAACGATTGAACGCGCCTTTTGGTGCTGCATTCGGGCCGGAGCCAATCTTCACCCAAAGTGGCTGGTTCAGACCGCATAATGACAGTGAAGAACTTGCAGGTCTGTACCTCACAGGAGCAGGCACTCATCCCGGGGCAGGACTGCCCGGTGTAGTGACCTCTGCTCGTGTTCTCGATGAAGTTATCCCGCATGGTAGTGAGTTGGTCGGACGGGGCAAATGACCAATAAGTTTTCGTCAGCGCATATCGAAGAATGCAGAAGGATCATTCATGAGGGGTCCAAGAGTTTTTATTTTGCCTCTTTGCTTCTGCCATCGCAGGTACGAATGGCAGCAACAGCCATGTATGCGTTTTGTAGGGTAACCGATGATATTGCGGATGCGGATGGGGCAACCATAAATTCTGTTCAGGCACTGGTTAGACGGTTGGACCGTGTCTATGCGGGAAACCCGGACAATCACGCTGCGGATATGGGGTTTGCAGAAGTAGTAAAACATTATGATATCCCAAAAGAAATTCCACGCGCACTGATCGAAGGGTTTGAGTGGGATGTGGAAGGCAAACAGTATCATACGCTTGATGATGTGATTGATTACTCCGTGCGTGTTGCCGGCACGGTGGGCCTGATGATGAGTATCGTCATGGGGCGCCGTTCAGCAAACACGCTTGCGCGCGCCTGTGATCTGGGTCTTGCCATGCAAATGACCAACATCGCCCGCGATGTGGGAGAGGACGCGCGAAATGGCCGCGTGTATCTACCCTCACAATGGATGGAAGAGGCAGGCCTTGATTGCGAAGAATTCCTCGCTAATCCGGTTTTCTCAGAGCGTCTCGGGCAGGTTGTAAAGCGCTTGCTGGATGAAGCAGAAATTTACTATCAACGCGGGGTAGCGGGAATTGGAATGCTGCCATCCTCATGCCGATTGGGCATCCGTGCCGCTGGAATGGTCTACGCAGAGATTGGCGAAAAGGTCAGGGAGAACGGATACAATTCCGTTGATCATCGAGCTTACACAACACGAGGCCGTAAACTTGGCCTGATGATTAAATCTGCAAGCACTCCGTTTGAAACATTTGAAGATGATTTCTCGCCCTGCGTCTCACAGGCACGGTTCTTGATTGATCCCGCCGCACGACCGGATGATGAACCATTTGGTGATGGCGAATGGATCGTGCATTTGTTTTCTGAAATGGATAAGCGCGACAAAGCATATCTTGAAAATGTACGAGCAGGTAATTCCGCTTAACATACATATTGCATCAATGATCAAATCCGAATGGAGCCCGAAATGAACAGCGCATTGATTGTCTTCATTGGTATCAATTTTGTAGCAGCCATGAGCGGCGGAATTTTTAAGCCGGGCGACTGGTATGAAGACCTTAAGAAACCTTCATGGCAACCGCCTAAATGGGCATTCCCAGCAGTATGGAGCGTTCTGTATCTCTTGAACGCCTATGCGGGATGGCTGGTATGGGAGAAGGTTGGCCTTGAAGGTGTCGGGCAAACAGCGATGATCATCTACATTGTGTCACTTGTTCTCAATGCGCTCTGGTCTGCAATTTTCTTTGGTATGAAGCGCATGAAACTGGCATTAGTGGAAGCGTTATTTTTATGGGCATCCGTTGCCCTACAAATCGTGTTGTTCATTCAGATTGATACAATGGCAGGTTTGATTTTGATCCCGTATTTGTGCTGGGTTACGATTGCTGTTGTTCTCAACAAGACGATGTTGAACCTCAATCCTAATTACGCTTAAGGATGTCTGCCGATGGATAAAGGTGCGCTATTATCATTGATTGAACTCACAAGCGTATTTGCTCTCGTAATCGGGTTCGGGCTTTGGCAATTGCGCAGCTTGGACAAGCTGGATCGCGAAGATGAAAAGCGCGCCAAACAAGAACCAGTTTCAAAAGATTGAGGGTTAGAGCGTATCTGGCTTGGATTGAACCGTTTGAACGCCGTGGCGTTTGTGCTC
>CAZEPF010000235.1:0-2635 GCA_964514045.1 uncultured Rhizobiaceae bacterium
GCACTAGCCCTATCCGTAACGGCTGCATTTGCTGAAGTGCCATTTTTGAAGGCTAAAGTGGAAAGTGGTGATCTACCAGCAATGGCAGATCGATTGCCCGCAGAGCCATATGTGGTTGATCTTGCATCCCAGGACAAAGAAACCGGTAAATATGGCGGTGATCTTCGTCTATTGATGGGCAAGTCAAAAGACATTGGCCAGATGACGGTTTATAGTTATGCACGTGTTGTGGGCTATGACACAAACTTTGAACTTCAAGCTGACATTGTAAAATCATTCTCGGTAAACGAAGGCCGTGAGTTCACTTTCAAATTGCGCAAAGGCCATAAATGGTCTGACGGTAATCCGGTTTCCAGTGAAGACTTCCGCTACTATTGGGAAGATGTCGTCAAACATCCGGACCTTGGACGCAAAGGCGTTCCATCCCAGCTTTTAGTAGATGGCGAAGAACCAAAATTTGAAGTAATCGACGAACTCACTTTCAAATATTCATGGAGCAAGGCGAACCCGGAGTTCCTTCCGGCACTTGCTGCTGCATCGCCGCTATATATTTACCGTCCTGCCCATTACATGAAACAGTTCCATGCAAAATACAGCGACGTGGATAAGTTGAATGCAATGGCCGCAGAAGAAGGCGCAAAGGATTGGGTGAGCATCCACACAAGACGCCAGCGCCAGCGCCGTCCGGAAAATCCTGACCTGCCAACCTTGCAGGCTTGGTGGAACCGGACCCCTCCGCCATCTACACGCTTCATCTTTGAGCGCAACCCATATTATCACCGCACAGATTATGACGGTAACCAATTGCCCTATATCGATCGCGTTGTGATGAATATTGTGTCCAAAGACGTTATTCCTGCAAAAACCGGAACAGGTGAAGCAGACCTTCAAGCGCGCTATTTGCGCTTTGACCACATCCCGTTCTTGAAACAGGGGGAAGAAAATGGTGGTTTCAAAACCAATCTCTGGAGCCTTGGTCGCGGATCACAAGTGGCACTCTTTCCAAACTATCATGCAACTGATCCCGTATGGCGTGAAATGAACCGTGATGTTCGGTTCCGCCGTGCAATCTCCATGGGCATCAACCGTGATGAAATAAATGAGTCTATTTACTTCGGTCTTGCCACACCAAGCGGCAATACCGTTCTGCCGGAAAGCAGTCTGTTTAAGTCCGAGTTCCAAACCTCATGGGCAGAACATGACGTAAAACAAGCAAACGCATTGCTTGATGAAATCGGTCTGACCAAACGTGATGAGGATGGCATCCGCTTTTTGCCGGATGGTCGCCGCATGGAGATCACGGTAGAATCTGCTGGTGAAAGCACAGAGGAAACCGATGTGCTGGAACTGATCGCAACCCATATGGAAGAGATCGGTGTAAAGATGTTCGTTCGTGCCTCACAACGTGATATCTTCCGCCGCCGTGCCTATTCCGGTGAAACCGTTATGTCTGTCTTTAATGGTCTTGATAATGCGGTTCCAAGCGCAGAGATGAGCCCGCAGGAACTGGCACCGACTGCGCAGCCACAATTGCAGTGGTCTTCATGGGGGCAGTATTACGAGACACAAGGCAAGGCTGGCGTTGAAGTGGACATGGAATCCGCCAAACAGCAGTTAGCTCTGTTCAAAGACTGGATGGCTGCTCCAAGCATGGATGGCAAAGCAAAGGTTTGGCAGGCAATGCTTGCAAACTATACAGATCAAGTGTTCTCGATCGGCACGGTCAACAATAGCCGTCAGCCTGTTGTGGTCTCTTCTCAGTTACGCAATGTGCCTGAAGAAGCGATTTACGCTTGGGAGCCAACCTCGTATTTTGGAGCCTACCAGCCTGACACTTTCTGGTTCGATCGGTAAGTCACACTCATGCTATCCTATGTCCTGAAACGCGTCATTTACATGATACCAACGCTGGTACTGACCAGCATGTTGGTGTTCTTTTTGATCGAATTACCCCCTGGTGATTATTTCGAATCCTATGTAAATGAACTCATCGCTGCCGGTGAAACCATTGACCCCAAGCATATTGAATACTTGCGGGAAGAGTATGGGTTCGACCGTCCGGTCTGGGAGCGCTACTGGATATGGGCAACTGGAATGTTGACGGGCGATTTTGGTTATTCATTTGAATATGAATTGCCCGTTCGTGATGTGATTGGTGACCGTTTATTCTTTACGATCATGGTGACGTTCTTCACGATTATCTTTACGTGGCTCGTTGCATTTCCAATCGGCATTTACTCGGCAACCCACCAGTATAGTTGGGGAGATTACGGTCTTACCTTCTTTGGACTGTTAGGCTTGGCGACGCCAAACTTCCTGCTGGCGCTGATCATGATGTATCTGGCAAACCAATGGTTTGGTACCTCTGTCGGTGGATTGATGGACCCTGAGTTTGTGGACCAACCGTTTAGTTGGGCCAAGTTCATGTCCGTCATGGAACATCTCTGGATACCTGTGATCGTGATCGGCACGTCTGGAACCGCAGCTATGATCCGCCGTGTTCGTGCAAACCTGTTGGATGAATTGCGTAAGCCCTATGTGACGACTGCGCGCGCAAAAGGAGTTCCGGAATTCAAAGGCTTGATGAAATACCCGTTTCGCATGTCGCTTAATTTCTTTATCGCAGATATAGGCA
>CAZEPF010000235.1:2645-3503 GCA_964514045.1 uncultured Rhizobiaceae bacterium
GTGCTGAGATCGTTGCGATTGTTTTATCGTTGGAGACAACCGGACCGCTTCTTATTCAAGCGCTGCAAAGTCAGGACATGTATCTGGCAGGGTCATTCCTGATGTTGCTTGCTTTCCTTACTGTGATTGGTGTTTTGATTTCCGACATTGCGCTTGGCTTCCTTGATCCGCGCATTCGCCTTCAGGGAGGTGTGAGCCGATGAGTAAGTCAAAAACTGCTATGGCGGCTGATCACTACGTCAATGAAGACCCGTTTGATCCCAAAGCGATTGAAAAGCTAACGCCGGAACAGGAGCGCGTTTTCCTTGCTTCTCAAACCAAGTTGATGTGGTGGAAATTCAAGAAGCATAAACTGGCAGTGATATGCGGCATCTTTCTTTTGCTGATGTATCTGATGGCAGCGTTTGCAGAGTTTCTGGCGCCCTACAGTCTTGAAACCAAGAACTCGAAATATATCTATGCCCCGCCACAATCGATTCACCTTTTCCACGAGGGCGAGTTTATTGGTCCTTTCGTCTATGACTACAAAAAGGAACTTGATCTCACCACGATGCAGCGGGTTTATACGCCGAACGAAAAGAAAATCATCAAGTTGAATTTCTTTTGCTCCGGCGACAGCTATGAATTTTGGGGCCTAATCCCAGCTGACAACCACTTCATGTGTGCCGATATCAAAAAGCCTGTGTTTTTGTTAGGCGCAGACCGCTTGGGCCGTGATGTGCTTTCGCGGATTATTCATGGATCACGAATTTCTCTAACAATTGGTCTAGTGGGCATCGCTATCAGTTTTGTATTAGGCATCGTGATTGGTGGTTTGGCCGGATATTATGGCGGATGGGTAGACCTTGTTGTGCAGCG
>CAZEPF010000236.1:0-3489 GCA_964514045.1 uncultured Rhizobiaceae bacterium
GAGCACAAACGCCACGGCGTTCAAACGGTTCAATCCAAGCCAGATACGCTCTAGTCGTCAATTTCCTTGCAGGGCCATTCGCTTGGCGTTTCCAATCCGGAGGGCAGCTTTGTTTCTGCGTCTCCACACGCAAGTGCGATTTGAGCCTGCATAAGACCTTTTGCACCGCTAAGGTCTAGCCCTTCAACGCGTGTTTGAAACATAAAACTGCTTTCAAAAGAAGGTGCCACGTCAAATGTAGCGCCGCGTAAATCTGCACGTGCCAGATTGGATAAGTCAAAGTTTACGCCACTTAAATTGGCACCACCAAAATTAGCCCGGGCAAATTCGGCTTTGGACATGTCCACACTGGCCAGATTTGATTCTGAGAAATTAGCCCGGTTGGTTTCGGCCTTAGAGAAGGTTGATCCTTCAAAATCCGCTTTGCTGAAATCTGTGCGCGATGCGATCACATTCGAAAAATCTGCCTTGGTTGCTTTCGCTCCTTTCAAAGAGGCGCGAACGAGATTGGTCTTAGAAAAACTTGTGCCCGATATATTAGTGCTGCGCAGGTCCGATGAAGATAAATCAGCGCGTGAAAAGTCTGAACCAGAAAAATTGAAATCCGACATGATCAGATTGCGCTTACGACAGCCTGACCAGTCAACACCTTGTCCTGCAGACGCACCACAATCGGCAGCAGCACTAGAGACAAACGCAACATCGTGATCAGAATTTCCAAATGCAATTATGGTAGTGAAAGCGAAAACGGCGGTTAGAGAATTTCTAAATTTTCTGTTCATGCTGCATCCTAGTTTGCTTCAATCGTCACTCTTATCAGAGAGGCCATGGGGTGTTTTCTCCCACTGATGTGGCACAAAAAGCAGATGAATCAAGGCCCGCCATCCTGATATCGAGATCAGAAGCCAGTATAGTGGCAACATCAAGAGGCTGAGAGACATTTTTCTAAAATTATTTCTACGTAGTACAAGGTCCGCAAATAATACGTACGTAGTATATCCGGCAACAATATTGAAGATACCAAACCCTGTAATGATCGCAGACCAAAATTCAGCAGGCCCAATTTGATTAAGCTCATACAGTGCAAAGCCAAGTGCAATCGGGTGAATAAGCGATGACACGATAATCGAAGTGAGCAGAAGGTGAAATGCGACCGTATTACGAAGCCCCAGTTCCCGAACAAGTCGCGTGGGATTGCGATTATGCACTAGGATGGTCTGCATCCATCCTTTCACCCAACGCGTGCGCTGTTTTATCCATGGAATAAGATAAGGCGGCGCTTCTTCCATAGTGGGTAAGGTGATTGTTTGGCATTCATAGCCATGCCGCATCAGGCGAATACCAAGGTCTGCATCTTCCGTCACATTATACGGATCCCATCCACCCACTTCCCGCAAAGCGCTCATCCTGAAATGATTGGAAGTGCCACCCAAAGGTACCGGCAAACGCAAAGTGGCCAGCACAGGCAAAATCCCTCGGAACAAGGTCATATATTCAATGAAAAACAATCGCGACAACCAGGTCTGATCACGGTTCTCAATGATAAGTGGCGCTTGCAGACAGGCGACCTTGCTGGATGTTTCGGTAAATCGAAAATACGCCTCCCGCAACTGATCAGGGTGAGGCCTGTCTTCTGCATCATAAATCACCAAAAACTGCCCCTGACACAGGGGCAACGTATAATTCAATGCCTTCGGTTTTGTTTTGGGAGGTGCCGGTGGCACGATGATCAAGTGAAACTGTTTTGGTAGGGCAAGATCATAGATCAATTCTATCGCCTCAATATCGTCACGCTCGCATATCAGAAATATTTGTAGCCTTTCGGTGGGCCAGTTCAACTGACTAAGATGAGTCACTAAAGCTCTTACCTGATTGCTCTCTTTATAAAGCGGCACAAGAATAGAATAGACGGGCAGGTCGGGTGACAGTTCAATCAGAGCTTGGTTGTTATTTTGGGTTGCCCGATCAAACCATGCAAGCATAACAAGCCGTAATACAATCACGCCCGTATAGAGGATAAAACTCAGAAATGTGATTGAGAGAATAACCGTTTGCGGATAATGCCAACCAAGCAGTGCCAATATTCCCGCCAGAGTGAAAAACAAGGCAATCTGCCAGTTTGAAAACGTGAGGCCAGCGCTCATCTCCGGTTGTGTGCGGTATAGGCCGTTTACGGATTGGTCGAGTAGAGTTTCCTCAGTGTGGCGTCTCGCTTGAGCGCGCGCACGTTCTTCGTCCAATAAAACTTGAGATTCAAGCCAGATTTTCTCGGTAATAATGTTAGAGCGCAGCAACACTTCGCGGCCGTCAATTTGATGACGTTTGGCAACATCCCAAGCCGCTTTGATAAAAGGAAACCCTATGCCGAACCGATTAAGGATCAGCAGCTCTGGGGGTATGTCAGATTTACTCTTATTCCCACAATTTGTATTTGCCGTGCCCTGAGGCACAGATTTACCAACAGACACGAAATCATGCCTGCTTGGTAAAGCACTCGGTTCCCACACGAACGCATACCTGCTATTTATTCCACACTATCTATCAATACATCAAGAAGCAGTGACGTGCCAGTTAGATCAATGATCAAATGTATCTCTCTTAAAATTACACGATGCCTCATCGCTTTGGCGTTGAGTTTTTTTATGTTTTTGCCCGTATCATTTGCTCAGCAGGTGGAAATTCCAAATTTCTGGGATAAGCACGAGCGCTTCACAAAACCTGATCTTACGACAGTGCCACGGTTGCGATTTCTGACGACAACCGACTTTCCACCGTTTAATTTCATTGATCGCAAAAAGCGGCTCACAGGATTTCATGTGGATTTGGCGCGTGCCATTTGCGCTGAATTGGAATTGTTAAACCGATGTGAAATTCAGGCATTGCCTTGGGGTGAATTGGAAAAAGCCGTTAAGGACGGTGAGGGTGAAGCGATTATCGCAGGATTGGCGGTGACTGATAAAACCCGTGACCTGTACGATTTTACCCGACCCTACTTCAGAATTCCCGGACGGTTCGTGGTGCGCAGCGATAGCGGATTTTCTGCACCCGCCTATGATGCTTTGTTTCGAGGTAAGGTGGGAGTGATTAAAGGCTCCACACATGCGGCTTATTTCAAACAAGCATTTGCCAACCGCACGGCGGTAGATTTTGCCAATCGTGAAGTAGCTTTACAGGCCTTAAAATCAGGCGAGGTTAACGCAGTCTTTTCTGATGGACTGTCGCTTTCTTTCTGGTTGACCTCGCAAGCGTCTGCCGATTGTTGCAGTTTTCTGGATGGTCCTTTTGATTCCAGAAAGTTCTTCGGAAACGGATTTTCTATAGCAGTGGCAAAAAACAAAGGTCCGTTGGTGGATGGTATGAACTACGCCCTTAGCCGCATTAACAGCGCAGGCACGTTCTCCGAACTTTACTTACGATATTTCCCCGTTGGGATTTACTAGAGCGTATCTGGCTTGGATTGAACCGTTTGAACGCCGTGGCGTTTGTGCT
>CAZEPF010000237.1:0-3403 GCA_964514045.1 uncultured Rhizobiaceae bacterium
ATCAAAAATCCAACCCATCAAATCAATTCAATCCAAGACAGACACGCTCTAAACCATCACCCCAAGCTGCTCAGTTTTTGTCTTCCGGCAAATCAGGAATCGGCAAAACACCAACGCCTTCTTCTACAAGACTGGCGGCTTCTTCTATACTGGCCTTACCATAGATGCCGCGTGACTCGGCTTCACCATAATGCACCTTACGGGCTTCTTCGGGAAACTTGTCGCCAACGTTTTCAGAATTAGCCTCAACGTGTTTCTTGATCTCACGAAGTTTTTCAACCATTTCGGTTGGAATTTGAGGTGTGGTTGCCATGTCGGTAGACGCATCACCCGACTTTTTTGTACCGGACACACGCGGCGCCATTAGACCTTTTTGGATTTCTTTAGAACCGCATGTTGGGCAATCAACAAAGCCACGCTTACGCTGCGTATCGTAATCCTCGCTTGATCCGAACCACGCTTCAAACTCGTGATCTGAGTCACAGATAAGTGCGTATTTAATCACTCCGCTGCCTCAACATTTGATAGAGAACCGGTGGTCATATCTTGAAGCGTAAAATCCCGTGCATTGGCAAGGTTGGGAACTTTACCACGCGCTTGCTTTACCTGAGCCAAATCAAGATCAGCCACAATAAACCCAGGCTCATCATGGTCCAATTCGCCGATCACCTTACCCCACGGGTTGATGATTAATGAATGCCCAAATGTCTCACGACCGTCCTCATGTTTGCCGCCTTGACCTGATGCAACAACAAATGCACCATTTTCAATGGCACGTGCTTTCAACAATGTATGCCAATGCGCCCGTCCGGTTTGTCGTGTGAATGCCGCTGGTACGGTCAGAATCTCTGCACCCGCTAATGCTTGCCCACGATACAGATGGGGGAAACGCAGATCATAACAAATCGAGAGACCAAGTTTTGCCTGATTAATTTCTATCAGCTTTGAGTGCTCGCCTGGTCTGTATACGGCCGACTCACGCCAGCTTTCACCATTGTCCAGATCAACATCAAACATGTGAATTTTATCGTAGGTCGTGATGCACTCGCCATCAGGTGAAAACACAAACGCACGGTTTGCAGCCTGCGTATCACTAACGGCAATTGCATGGCTGCCAATGTGAAGCCAGATGCCAAGCTCGCGCGATAATGATGAAGCGAGTTGAACCAATTCGTCATTTTCTGCATCGCCGATTTGCGCAAACAGGTTCTTTCGGCTTTTCTCAAGAATGCCCGTCATTTCAGGAGTTTGTATGTAACGCGCACCCTCGCCCGCTGCGGCACGCACAAGCGTCTCTACACTTTCACAATTTTCGGAAATCGAAATTCCGGATCGTAATTGAATGGCTGCGACGCGCATAAGATTTTATCCCGCTAATAATCCGTCAAGTTTGCCAGCACGATCCAGCGCGTGCAATTCATCGCATCCACCCACATGCGTTTTCCCAATAAAAATTTGCGGGAATGTCGACTTGCCATTTGCCTTCTGAATCATCTCGGCACGTATTTGTTTATCAAACGTACCATCATGTTCAGTGAATTTGGCACCCTTGGATTTTAACAAAGACTTAGCAGCAGTACAAAAGCCGCACATTTTACGGGTGTAGATGGTTACATCTGACATTCTGAAATCTCCAAATTCGTAGTCGGATAGATATAAGGGTTAAACTTGGTAGGTTTCAACCTTCGCAAACACAAGAACATCAATTGCGGATGCCCCGCCACGTTTCAATGCGCGGGTTGCAGCCTTTGCAGTTGCCCCTGTTGTATAGACATCATCAATCAGTAAAACGCGCCTTCCCTGTATTTCAATCTTTTGACGCTCGGGCACGATGAATGCGCCAGACACATTCCGGTCCCGTTCTTTCTCAGTTAAACCAACCTGTTGGCGCGTGCTGCGCTTACGCTGCAGAGCCATCGCTTTGAAATCAACCTTGGCTTTACGCGCAATTGACCGACTTAATTCAGCCGCCTGATTATAGCGACGTTGCCTGAGGCGCGAAGGATGAAGTGGCACTGGCACAATCACATCTACATCCTTCAAAAGATCGTGACCGGCCCTCACCATCCATAATCCCATCCAGCGCGCCAGATCACTTCGGTCTGAATATTTCATGCGCGAAACCAATTGGCGGGCTAAATCATCATACAACATCACCGCTCTTAGGCGATCAAATGGTGGCGGGTCAGCAATAGCCTCGGCACTGAGAAATCCCTCACCCATAGAAACTGAAAAAGGCGATCCCATCACCGGACAAATGGGCTTCGTGATAAATCGAAATTGTGTCCAGCACTGCGCACAACATGCACCCTGCGTCGCCACATAGCGATCACACGTCAAGCAAGTAGGGGGGACGAGAACATCTGAAATGTTTTGCAGAACCTGCCTCAATCCCATCCCCACACTGGTGAATTGAGTAGTAATTCTCATAGCACCAGTTTAGAGGATAGCGATGGAGAAGACGAGACCTGAAAAACTGTTTGATACACAAAAGCTGATTCTGCGGCAGCAACGGGCATTGATGATCAATGATCCTGATGCGCGTTTCCTCGAAAGAATTGCTGCTGAAACACTGAACGAGCGTATCGCCGTTATCAATCGGCAGTTTGAGACTGTTTCAGATGTATTTTCCTCGCAAGATTTTTTGTTAAAAGAACTCGGCAAACTACCGAACGTGAATTCTGTTTCGCAAACGTGTCATGCTATTAGCACTTCACAATCATCTGAAAATTTAGATTATATTGCTTCTGTTCTATCCGGTGAAGCCGCTTTACCGATTGAACCAGCCTCACAAAACCTGATCGCATCACTGTTCAGCTTGCATTGGTCAAACGATCTTCCAGGTCTTCTCGCACAAATCAGACGCGCTTTGGTTCCTGACGGCCTGTTTATGGCAGCTATGCCCGGTGATCAAACTTTGACCGAACTTCGTCAATGCCTGATTGAGGCCGAAAGCGAAACGCTAGATGGCATCTCGCTTCGGGTCGATCCATTTGGAGAGGTTCGTCAGTTTGGAAGTCTGCTTCAACGCGCAGGTTTTGCCTTGCCTGTGGTTGATTCAGATAGTTTTACGGTCAGATATTCTTCATTCAAATCTTTGGTTAAAGACTTGCGCTCAATCGGAGCGACCAGCGCCCTTGCCGCGCCAAAGGCCTATGCCACACGCTCAATGATGGAAAAAGTAGAAGAACTTTATCACGCCAGATTTTCTGACCCTGATGGGAAAATCAGAGCAACGTTTGAGATTGCCTATATGTCGGGATGGAAGCCGCACGAGTCGCAGCAAAAACCGCTACAACCGGGAAGCGCACAACACTTATTGAAAGATGTTTTGTAAAACTGAAGCAATGTTAGAGCGTATCTGGCTTGGATTGAACCGTTTGAACGCCGTGGCGTTTGTGCT
>CAZEPF010000238.1:0-2914 GCA_964514045.1 uncultured Rhizobiaceae bacterium
CTCGAACATGAAGGACATGGTGTTGTCCAGTTTGTCTGCTCTCAACTCCGCGTTAGATGCGCCTTCAAACGCATTACGATCAGGTCCGTGCGGCAACATCATATTGTGCAGGCTCATACCACCGGGAATAAATCCCTTTGGTTTTGCATCATAGATGCCGAAAATATTCCCCATCAATTCTGACATAATATTCTTATGGTACCATGGCGGACGGAAAGTATTTTCTGCTACCATCCAGCGTTCGCGGAACAACACAAAATCAATGTTAGCAGTACCGGGCACACCTGATGGAGCAGTTAGCACAGTGAAAATTGACGGGTCGGGATGATCAAATAATATTGCCCCTACAGGACTGAATGTTCTGAGATCATATTTGCAAGGGGCATAGTTTCCATGCCACGCCACCACATCTAATGGCGAGTGGCCGATCTGTGTTTCATGAAATTCACCGCACCATTTCACAATGACGGTTGAAGGCGTTTCATCATCTTCATACTGCGCAATTGGTGTTTTGAAATCGCGCGGATTTGCAAGACAGTTCGCGCCGATCGGGCCACGGTCTGGCAGGTCAAATTTCTGGCCGTAATTTTCACAAACAAAGCCTCGGGCTGGGCCTTCGATCACTTCAACACGATAGACAAGACCGCGTGGGAGGATTGCAATTTCCTTAGGTTCAAGATCAATCGTGCCAAGCTCTGTGCAAAAGCGCAACCTTCCCTCTTGAGGCACGACAAGAAGCTCACTATCGGCAGAATAGAAATACTCGTTTTTCATGGAGCGTGTGGCGAGGTACACATGGGAGGCCATCCCCACTTGAGTGTTAACATCGCCAGCCGTCGTCATGGTTCGCATGCCAGAGATAAACGTAAGCGCTTCATCACAGTGGGGAACCGGATCCCAGCGATATTGCCCCAGTGAAATCAGGTCGGCGTTTACATGTGGGGCTGATTTCCAATAGGGCATGTCCACTTTTGCAAAACGACCTGTGTGTTTGACCGAAGGGCGAATACGGTAACACCATGTACGCTCATTATGGCCGCGCGGGGCCGTGAAAGGAGTGCCCGAGAGTTGTTCAGCATACAGGCCATAGTTACATTTTTGTGGGCTGTTCATTCCTTGGGGCAATGCCCCTTCAAGCGCCTCGGTTTCGAAGTCATTGCCAAAACCCGGCATATAGTTGGAACTGTCGCTCAACATTTCTGCTGAAACAGACACTGGATTTATCTCGGGTTTTGTCATACCAATCTCCTATTGGTTACAATTGTAACCGTTGATTTTGTAACTAACAACTTATAATTTGGCTCAATGCACAAACCCAGTTCTTTCGATATCATGGCATTCCTACCTTACCTGTTGAATCAGGCAGCGGAGCAAACAAGCTTAGAGTTTAAGGCGCATTACCAGCAGCGCTATGGCATGTTGCGCACTGAATGGCGTGTTCTGTTTCACCTGGGCAAACTTGGAGAAATCACGGCCAATGAAATTGTTGTTGCCGCAAAAATTCATAAGACAAAGATCAGTAGAGCCGTACAAGCATTGGTCAAAAAGGGTTTTGTGAAACGCACCCAAGATGCGCAAGACCGTCGACGAGAACTGTTGATTCTAACTAAAAAAGGAATGGCCGCCTTTGAAGACTTATGCGGCCTTGCACAAACCTATGAAGAACAACTCGTATCTAAACTAAGCGCCAATGAAATAAGAATTCTCAGAACCGCACTGACAAAGCTAATGGCGACTTAGAGACTTTATGCCTCGGCTTCTTTAGGGAGCGTTTCATTTGAGGGCGGTGATTCAAACCATGCGATATCGTGGGTCGAAGCCTCTCCGAAACTTTCTCCATTGATAAATGCCCGCTTCATGATCTGCCATGATGTGAACGGCATCAGCCATAGTGGCAGTGGATCACTCCAAGAGAAATTCACTTCCTTTGCAGCCCACATGGTGCGGACCTTCTCACCAAATTGATCGCGGTTAAACAGCGCCATTTGGGTTTCTGTCAGGGCTGGCCAAAATTGATACATGACCGGATAGTCTCGCATACGTAATGAAGTTTGAGACTTGGGATCGAGAATTGCACCCGCTATGTCTTCACGATTGATAAAGTGGATGCCGCTGGTTGCGCGTGGATTGCACTCAATGGCATGTGGCACACCATGATCGTCTTCCATCATGTCAAATGCAATGAAACCTGAATATTGGGTAGCTCTCACAAACGTTTCAATCCAAGATTGAATCGCCTGCTCTTGGTCCAATCGCTCAAAAGCAATCGCCACTGTGCCGGACAAAATGGAAGCACGATAAACGACCGTGCCAATCACGCGGCCTTCATGGCAGATTGAAAATGTACTTTTCAATGCGCCCGTCATTTTGCTTTGGACCAACGTTTGCGGGAGCGTGTTCGCATCCGGCAATTTCTCGCCTTTAGTGTGCGCGGAAAAGCCCTGACCGGAACAGGTGCAAGAGGGTTTGAGAATATAATTGTTTGCCTGTGCGAATTGCTCCGCAGCCTGCGATCCTAAAAGAAACGTCTCCGGCACGGCTAAGCCAAGGTTTTTCGCCAATGCGCAAAACCTGTTTTTATCATGCAGTTCACGCATCTGCTGATGCGGCGGGGCAAATAGACGAACACCTTGCGGCAAGGCCGTATCAATTAAACTCGCATGCAGTGCCTCTTCCGATACTGGCACTACAATAGAAACCTGCTCGTCCTTGATGATCCGCAAGAGCGCATCAACATAGGCCTGTTGATGGTCATTGGGGGAAGGCACCTGAATACTTTTAGCAACGTATCGCGAAACACGACACAAATGCCATGCCGCTGGCTCTGCAATAATTACACGACAACCCGCTTTCGACATGGCCTCCGCAATGTCCAGCGCTTTAGGCAGACGGCCCAGCGTCAGCAAAACTGTAG
>CAZEPF010000238.1:2924-3386 GCA_964514045.1 uncultured Rhizobiaceae bacterium
CTTCTGACCCGCCACATCAAAGGTTTGACGTACTGGCTTCTTCAACCGACGTTTCACCTTTTGTTGCTGGTAGATGATGATGCTCACGCCAGTCACGAGCGGAATGGCCCAAAGTATCGGACTGAGTGCAATTGATGGCATGAACCGCACAGCGCCAAACGCCAAGAACGCCGTGTAAACTGATATGCCAGCGCCAACCAGCGCTTTGATATGTTCCAACTGCCAATCTAACGGACCGGGTTTCTTTTTGAAAAGAAAGTTCAAATTGGTTGCAACGGTGGCAAAGCCAACAAATGAAATCCCGACCATCAGGAATTGTCCGATCATCGCGCCCTGAACCAGACAGTTTGCTGCAGTAATCGTAACCAGAATTTGCAGAATAATGTTTCGCCACTCCCAGTTTTTATCATGGTCGCGTTTATTGATCACCGCACGCCAACCAAACCAGGCCAGGTTGATCGT
>CAZEPF010000239.1:0-3340 GCA_964514045.1 uncultured Rhizobiaceae bacterium
CAAAGCTTCCAAAAGCTGACATTGAAGCAATCGCCGATTACCTCAAAGCCATTCCTGCAGTGTCGTCTGACTAGGGCCCTGACCCTAGGGGTCTTTATCCTAGGTTTTGCCCACAGCTTTCAGAGCAAACGCGTAAGAGCGTGCGGCATCTTCCAGAGCTGCAAACCGTCCCGATTTTCCAAAATGTCCTGATGTCATGTTCGTACGCAGCATCAAAATATTATCGTCGGTCTTATGAGTGCGCAGTTTTGCAACCCATTTTGCGGGCTCCCAATAGGTCACCCTGGGGTCAGAAACACCGGCCGTCACAAGCATGGCGGGATAGTCTTTCGCTTCAACATTATCATAGGGTGAATAACTCATGATCCAGTCGAAGGCCTCTTTGCTTTCAATCGGATTACCCCATTGAGACCACTCGCCCGGTGTCAGTGGGAGCGTATCATCCAGAATAGTGTTGAGAACATCAACAAAGGGGACATCTGCAATCGCACCTGCAAACAGGTCCGGTGCCATGTTCACACATGCACCCACCAAGAGGCCGCCAGCCGACCCGCCCTGAATGACGATATTACCCCGTGAGGTAAACTTCATCTGTGACAGGGTTTCACCGGCTGCAATAAAATCATGAAATGTATTTTGCTTCTTGCCAAACTTTGCATCTTCATACCAAGCGCGACCCTTTTCCTGTCCACCTCTGATATGGGCTGTTGCATATACAAAGCCACGATCCGCAAGCGACAGACGATTGGTCGAAAATCCTGACGGCATCGACATGCCATAGGAGCCGTATCCGTAGAGCAGACAAGGCGCTGATCCGTCGATTGGAGTATCCTTGTGATATAAAAGCGTGACAGGCACTTCCGCACTATCCTGTGACACTGCCATAATCCGGCGGGTAACATAATCATCTGCATTATGGCCGGATGGAATTTCTGCTTGTTTCAGCAACGTGCGTTTGCCTGTCTTGAGATCATAATCAAAGACTTGCGCAGGAGTGGTGGGTGATGAATAGGTGAAGCGGAACATATCCGTTTCAAATTCTGGGCTTGGCGAAACGCCCAATCCATAGGCTTCCTCATCAAACGAGATTTGACGCGTGTCGCCATCGGGCCCACGGAAGCAAATACGAGGGAGGGCATTTTCGCGCTCCATCCAGATCAGCCAATCCTGATAGGCATCAACTGACAGGATCATACGGCCTTGCTTGTGGGGAATAACATCTTTCCAGTTTTCCATAGAAGGTGCAGAAACAGGCGTTTCAACGATCTTAAAATCTTCCGCATCACCCGCATTGGTGACGATCAGAAAACGCTCGCCTTGATGTTCTACAGAATATTCAAGGCCCTCGGTACGCTCCTGCACCAAAACAGGTTCAGACGTCAGATTGTTAGTCGGAATAAATCGCAATTCGTCCTGATCATTCATGCCTGCAGAAATAAAGATATACTTGCCAGATCTGCTTCGCCCCACACCACAGTAAAATCTGGGGTCATGTTCCTCATAGATCAGAACATCTTGGTCTTGTTTCGTGCCAAGCGTATGACGGAAAATCTTCGAAGGGCGATGGTTCTCATCCACCTTACTATAAAACAATGTTGCGTCATCGCCCCATGCGCATGAGCCAACGTCTTGCAATTCGTTTTCACCATCCTTGCCGGTTTCCAGGTCACGGAACACAAGCGCGAAATATTCTGCACCTGATGTGTCACGGCTCCAAGCCAGTATGGTGTGGTTCGGACATTCGCCAACAAACCCAACTTCGAAATAGTCTTTATCCGCGGCTTCTTTATTAATGTCCAAAAGGACATGTTCGTCACGACCATCGCGCGGAGTACGAACACGAATAGGGTGCTCGCCTCCCTCAACATATTTCCAGTTATACGCATAAGGGCCATCTCTGACGGGCACAGAACTATCATCTTCTTTGATGCGTCCGCGCATTTCTGCGATCAGGCTTTCCTGCAATTTGGCCGTATCTGCCATGCCTGCTTCATAATATTCGTTTTCGCTTTGCAAATAGGATTTGATATCCTCGGGCAGTAATTCAGGATCGCGCATGGCTTCCTGCCAGTTATCAGCGCGTAACCAATGATAGTGGTCTTGCAGCTTCACACCATGAAATTCGCTTTCCTGTAAGCGGGTTTCGGCAAGAGGTGCGTTCGGTTTGGAAGGGAAATGGCTGGGCATAAATAAATCCTGAATCAGTCTTGTTCGTCGGCTTCAAATTCCATGGCATGACCGTTCATGCAATAGCGTAATCCGGTCGGGTCCGGTCCATCTGGAAAAACATGCCCCAAATGCGCATCACAATCAGAGCATCGAACTTCTGTTCGCACCATAAACAATGAACGATCACGATGTTCGGAAACCGCATCTTCCCCAATAGGTTCATAAAAGCTTGGCCAGCCTGTGCCTGAATCATATTTCGCATGGGTGCGAAACAGCGACTTGCCACAACATACGCATGTAAAAGTACCATCTCGTTTTTCATCTTGATGCGGACCGGTAAAAGCACGTTCCGTACCGTGCTTTCGGGTTATTTTATATTGCTCTTTACTAAGCTGTGAGCGCCATTCGGCATCTGATTTTTCGATTTTCATTTTGGTTTTACCTGTACTGATTTGGTTTCAATATGAAAAACTCTGTCTTAAATACAACAAGCTTTGGGTGCATAAGTATTCCATAGTTGTTGCAAGATTGAGTAACTTGACTTGCTAGTGCCCCAAGCTTACGTAACGCCAACACCAATGCTACGCGACGTATTGGTGATACTTATGTGGAGATGGCGTCGTGGAAATCAACATAGTATAAACAATTGAAAGTGATCGCATGGACAGTTCAGCAAACGAGTTAGGGTTTCCTTCCACAAACTCTGATGTAATTATGGAACTTACGGCGGAGGTTATTTCCTCATATGTGGGGAACAATCCTGTTTCTACCGCAGAGCTGCCGGGCCTGATTGGTGAAGTATTTACAGCCTTTGAAAGAGCCGGTGGAAATGAAGCCTCACCCGCAGCCACCAAGTCAAAACCTGCCGTGCCTGTAAAAAAATCTCTGACTGATGATTACATCATTTGCTTGGAAGACGGTAAGCAGTTCAAAAGCTTGAAGCGTCACCTACGCAGCCATTATGATCTTTCGCCAGAGGAATATCGAGAGAAATGGGGCCTGCCGTATGATTATCCAATGGTAGCACCCAATTATGCGAAAGCGCGTTCTGCTCTTGCTCGTGAAATGGGCTTGGGTCGCAAACCTGGTACCAAGATCAAAAAACGTAAGTAAGCATTTAGAGCGTATCTGTCTTGGATTGAACCGTTTGAACGCCGTGGCGTTTGTGCTC
>CAZEPF010000240.1:0-3323 GCA_964514045.1 uncultured Rhizobiaceae bacterium
CACTTGAGATTCACTCGCGCTCTTCAATAATGGTCTAATATGATCAACCGGCGTTTGCTCTGGATAGAGATCATCCATCTGGTGTTGTGCAAACATCGACACAGCAATTTTAGGAGACTTAACAAACGCGCCATTCACAAAATCAAGGCGGTCGGAAAGCAGCTTGGCAAAGGTGGATTTGCCATTACCGTTTGAACCCAATAAAGCGATGCGATCATCGGCATCAATGTTGAGGTTCACCCCTTTTAAAATAGGCGTGTCCTGTTCATATCCGCACGATACGCCTTCAAGCTTGATCATTGGTGATGCGGAAATGCGCTCGGGATCGGGAAAGCGGAACGGCATTGTTCCTGCTTCTTCCAAAAGAACCGGCGGTTTTAGTTTCTCAATTGCTTTGAGTTTCGATTGCGCTTGTTTGGCCTTGCTTGCCTTATATCGGAAACGATCAACAAAGGCCTGCATATGGGCTGTTTGGGCTTGCACTTTCGCGCGGGTCTTCTCAGCGAGTTCACGTTGCTCTGCTCGTAAACGCTCAAACCTGTCGTAGTTACCACTATAAAAATTGAGCTTACGGCCCTCAAAATGAATGATGGAATTAACCGCCGAGTTCAGCAAATCCTTATCATGTGAAATCAAAAGAACTGTACCGGGATATCTAGCCAGATAATTTTCCAGCCATAGACTGCCTTCAAGGTCGAGATAGTTGGTTGGCTCGTCCAAAAGAAGAAGATCAGGGCTTGCAAACAGGACGGCTGCAAGCGCTACACGCATACGCCAGCCACCGGAAAAGGAACTTGCAGGCCGCTGTTGCGCCTCATGGTCAAAACCAAGCCCAGCCAGAACCGTCGCAGCACGCGCTTCAGCCGAATGCGCATCAATATCGACTAATCGTGTTTGAATTTCAGCAATTCGATCTGGCGAAGTTGCAGTTTCGGATTCTTCTAGCAGAGCAGAACGCTCGGTATCAGCCGCCAGCACAATCTCGATAAGGCTGTCCTCAGTGCCTGGTGCTTCCTGTGCAACCTGGCCAATCGTCCAACCGGAAGAAACTTCGACTGTGCCTGTCTCGCTCGCGTGGTCTCCGGTGATCACTTTGAACAGCGTTGTTTTCCCGCAGCCGTTTGGTCCTGTGAGGCCAGCGCGTGAGCCTTTTGGCAAAGCAAGAGAGGCTTCTTCCAGGAGTGGTCTGCCTGCAATATGTACGGTGAGGTCTGTAAGTTTTAACATTCTTCCTTTTGCGGGTAACCACAAGCAAAATCAACACTTGAAGCGTATGCGTCCCAAGCGTATATGTCAGCGAAATCTTCCCAAAATCCGAAAGACAGGAATTTACCATGGCGATCGAACGCACATTCTCAATGATCAAACCAGATGCAACAAAGCGCAATCTTACTGGCGCTATCACGGCCAAGCTTGAAGAAGCTGGCCTTCGTGTTGTTGCATGCAAACGCGTCCACATGAGCCTTGCTCAAGCCCAAGCATTTTATGCAGTACACTCAGAACGTCCATTCTTTGGTGAACTAACAGAGTTTATGTCTTCAGGCCCAACAGTTGTTCAGGTTCTTGAGGGTGAAAACGCGATTGCTAAAAACCGCGAAGTAATGGGTGCAACAAACCCTTCTGAAGCTGATTCAGGTACAATCCGTGCTGAATTTGCTGAATCAATCGGCGAAAACTCAGTTCATGGTTCCGATGCACCAGAGACAGCTACTGAAGAAATGGCATTCTGGTTTGGTGGCAACGAAATCGTTGGCTAATCGAACCCAGGATCAGGACTCATTAATTAGCACACTATGGCAGTTGATATGACAAGATATACAAGGAAAAGCTTGCAAAGCGGGGTTCATCCCCCGGTTAAAAGCTTTGACGCTGTAGATCGCAGTCATAGCAGTCTGTCCTCCGGATGGGATGAATTTGCCCGACTGATACGTTGTAAACGCTTGAAAACCAGACGGTTTCCTGCGCATCTACGCCTGTCATTCAAACAAATTCATCGCGACCATAGTGCGTTAATTAATGGGTCCTGACCCTAGTAATATTCAAGAGCAGTGCGACTATTCTGGCGCATAACGTCTAAAGCGCTGCTCTTGAACCAACTTTCCCCATTGATCACCAGAACTCTTTTCTTCTAAAACGAACCCGTGGTTTTCATAGAGATGACGCGCGGCATCCAACCCCTCAAACGTCCAAAGATCACACGTCTTAAAGCCTTTAGCATCGCAAAAGTTGATTGCTGTTTTCAACAATTTTGCACCGATGCCTTTTCCCTGCAGGCTCTCATCAACGATGAACCATCTTAGATGAGCTTTGTTTTTTCCCAAGTGCTCGCCATCAATCGCAATAGATGCTCTTAGGGTTTCGCCTTCATGGATATGCCATATCTGGTTTTTGTCATTGGATAGACGCGGAATGAATTCAGCTAATCCTGTTGCAACGACAGCTTCAAATGCGGAGCCAAAGCCAACGGTTTGCGCATAATATTCTGCATGTAGCTTGGTAATTGCACCAATAAGACCTGCTTTATATCCGTTTGATATTTGCATATTTTTTCCAACATTTTATGCCATATATAAAGACAGCAATATGGAGCAAATAATGCCGTCAGATCAAACCATACTCTTTACACTTTTTGCAGCAGTATTCGCGATGCTTCTTTGGGGCAGATGGCGGTATGATCTGATTGCTTTTTCCGCGTTGCTCATTGGTCTTGTTTTAGGTGTCGTTCCTACAGAAGATGCGTTTTCCGGATTTGGCCATCCTGCAACGATTATTGTTGCGCTGGTTTTAATCGTTTCGCGTGGCCTTCAAAATTCAGGCATGATCGATATCATTACGCGCTCAGTCATAGATACAAGTCGCAGCATGGGCGCACATATCAGCATCATGGCCTCGACCGGCGCTGTGCTTTCAGCATTCATGAATAATGTTGCTGCACTTGCTCTACTTATGCCGGTTGATATTCAAGCTGCACAAAAGGCAGGTCGCAGTATTCGTTCTACGTTAATGCCGCTTTCATTTGCTACCATTCTGGGTGGCTTGGTTACTCTAATTGGTACGCCGCCTAATATTATCATTGCGCAATATCGTGAAACCGCATCTGGTGAGCCATTTCAGATGTTTGATTTTGCACCTGTGGGCTTAATTTGTGCCACGGTGGGCATTGTATTTGTCGCACTGATTGGCTGGCGGCTTGTGCCTGGCGCGGATGAAAAGTCCAAAGAAAAAGGCAACCCGCTTGATCTTGAAGATTACATTGCTGAACTTGTTGTGCCTGAAAAATCCAAGTCTGTTGGTATCCAAGTGAAGGAAATGTATGAGGAAGC
>CAZEPF010000241.1:0-3321 GCA_964514045.1 uncultured Rhizobiaceae bacterium
GATGAACTTGCCAATTGCATTTCCTATCAGGTTAAAAATCTTGCTCAGAAAAGCGATAACCGGATCAAGCATAATATATCCCCTAAAACATAAACGAGCGATCAGCCAAAACAGGCTTCGACCATTGCAGCCCTATCATTCAAATAGGAATTACGCAGTGTATTTTCCACAAATTCTAAATATTGGGCAGACCATTTAAGCTTCTCACGATTAAAACCAGGTCGATCAAACTCAAACATTGTGATGAAATCAAATGGAATAAATTGAGATATCAGCCGGTTCACTAATGCATGGTCTGCATGATCGGCACGGCACAGAATAAACCGCAAGTCCTCTTCAACTTCATCTAGTTCTATATCATCCCATTCTGCAACTTCGCCTTGCGCCCAATTGATAAGCGGAATGACGTTGTCATCATCGACCAGTTTAGCATTTCCACGCGTCCATTGATCAAACCATGAGTTATCATGGATCGAAGAAGGAAGTGTGTCGCCCTTTTCATCGGCAAGGAAAACAGCCGCCATGAATTTACGCAAACCCAATAGTTTTGACCGCTCAATCCAAGACCCTAATGGCGGCTGCAAACGACCACTCTTTTTCAGAAAATGAAAAACGCGCCTTTGATCATTCAAATCAAGATAACCCACCTGCCATGGGCGCGATCTACGAAACCCTTTTGCTGATGGGTCAGTGATTACTGTGATCCCGTTGTCTTCATGGAAAACGTAAGTTCCACCAAAATGCGACGACCAGAACGTATCGTGCCGGAACACGGTTACATCAGGCAGGAGCGCATTTTGCCGGATATCACCAGTCTGCTTTGCAAGGGCCACCATATCTTCAAGCATATCATCATCGCGCCAAGCGTCTGGTTCTTCCAGAAGGCGATCAATCTTGAGTTTTAGCTCTGTGGTTTTCTCTGTCAGATTTTCATGCGTACCAATTCTGAACTCGACCTGCTCTATCGACAGAAGGTCATCAATCTCGCGCACCTGATAAACATTGTCCTCGATCTCACCGAAAATCACATCCTTGATGGTCAGCGCATAAAGTACGCGGCGGTTTTCCCGAAAGAAATTTGTCATCAAATCGCGAGTGTTAGAAAAAGACGCCTGAACAAGTGAGAGGTTTTCCTGATCCGGTGACAGAATGATAAACCGCCTGTTGATCCTACCCGGGTCCAGATAATCATGATCACCCAAAGCATCAGCAATTTCTGGTGAGAAGCCGATCATATCAATACGAAATCGGTCAACCTCAGGCATCCTTAACCCGTATGCAGAAAGCGCACGACCATAGCGCTCCACAAGATGTGGCTCGGATATTTCCAACAGGTCTACAAGAGTATCAGGCATTCATTTCTTCTAACTCAAACAGCAACGCTCAGCACGCAATTAGTCATAGGTTTCAGCTTTTTGATAGCAGATAGGCAATCCCTACCCTACCCTTAAACTAAAATTTCAATAGAGCCGTATCAGGCTTATAAATGAGCCTAATGCTTAGGGTTAGGACACATTAATTAACGCAGTATGGTGGCGATGGGAAATCGTATTGCGAATCACTAGCGTTTGAAGATTTTCATTTGTGTTACCAAATTCTTAAAATGACGCAAAAATAGCGAAAACTCAATAGAATCAATGGGGCTAACCGATAATATCTTACCTATATAAGTGCATCCGGTGCCACTATATAATGTGAACATGACCTATGTCTCAATGACATAGAGGATCGGACGCAGAAAATGTCTTCAGCGGCACTACATCAAGCAACACTCTACGATCATATTGGTCCTGATAATATCGATGACAGCATGGCTCGAACCATGCTGAAAGCATCACCTAACTGCGTAAAGCTTCTCGATAACCAAGGTCGCATGATGCTCATGAGCGAAACCGGTCTTGAACTTATGGAGATTGAAGACTTTTCTTCCATCGATGGACAGTTTTGGTGGGATCTATGGCCAAAACAAAGCCATGACGCACTGCGCAACTCCTTTGACTCAGCAATGAAAGATGTCCCTTCTACATTTGAAGCAGATTGCCCAACCGCTAAGGGTGATTGGAAGTCGTGGAGGGTTCATGTCAGCAAGATCAATGGAGGGCAGCTTGATGGTATGATCCTGGCGTCTTCAAAAGACATCAGCCAGACTAATACATTACAGCAGGTTCAAGACAATATTGTTGCAGAAAATAAAGCATTGAGCCGGTTTGGCCATTTGATTTCGCACGAACTTAAAAATCCAATCAGGCAACTAAGCGTTACAGCTGAATTGATTTCAGAACATCTGGAAAATGGGGACAAGGAAAGCATTAATGGGCTTTTGACCGCAATGCGCAGTTCCTCGCAATCGCTTTTGTCTCTCGTCGATAATATGGAAGCCATAAGACGCGACGAACTGGAAGAAAATAAATCTGGCAAACTTTTGTCAATCCTCGACCTGCTCGCTGAGGCATGTGACTTTGTAGATAATTTTGATGTACGAATTGCGGGAGCAGCTAATTTTCACCTGCTTGGAGATGCACGATTGCTAACAACAATCTTTGGTCAGATTTTGGGAGAGTTCAAAAATCAAGATCACAGAAGTTTAAGCGTCAAAGTCAGCCGATTGAATGAAGAACAAACTCATATAATGTTTGCTCCCTTTATGACATGCGTGTCAGAAACTTACACATCCCATCAGTCATACCCTGCGATGGACCTTACTGTGATGCAACGCGTGACCGAAGGACATGGCGGTTCACTTGATGCACAACACTCCGAAGATGGAAAACTGGAAAGTGTAGCTTTCACCTTTCCCTATGCGGATGAGGCAAACCTAAAATGGGTTCACTAAACAATTACTCAAGAATACTGATTGTGGATGATTCAGATGCTGACAGGCATCTTCTTCGCATGTGCCTTGAAAAATTTGGCAATAACAACCTGCATATTGACGAGGTGGAATCAGCCTCTTCTGCTCTAAGTGTTCTGGAAGATCAAAGCTATGACGCAATCTTCTTGGACATTAGAATGCCACCGGGCAACGATGGATTTTACGTTCTCGATCAATTACGCGAAAAACAAAAAGCAACTTGGCCACTCATCTTCATGTGGTCGTCATCAGATCATCCCGAAGATGTTGCAAAAAGTTATCACGGATTGGCAACAGCATTCTATCAAAAGCCTACGGGTCTTTCAGATCTTCGTAACCTTGCTGAGAGCCTATTAGGAATGATCGGCGCCCATGCAAGACCTGCATTAGCAACCTAACTTTAGAGCGTGTCTGTCTTGGATTGAACCGTTTGAACGCCGTGGCGTTTGTACTCCTGACTAGGCGCGTTC
>CAZEPF010000242.1:0-3316 GCA_964514045.1 uncultured Rhizobiaceae bacterium
GAAATCAAAAATCCAACCCATCAAATCGATGCAATCCAAAACAGACACGCTCTAGGGTCACAAGCAAAGCTAACTAATGTGTCGGCCTATGCTTCTGAGCTGTTTAGTTCTTCCAAGCGCGGCATGGAAATTGTTGAATAGCCTGAATCCACGAAATGAATTTCGCCAGTCACGCCCGAAGCCATATCAGATAATAGATATAGAGCCGAACCGCCAACCTCAGAGATATCCACTGTTCGACGCAGCGGCGAATTGCGCTTTTGATAGTTAAACATCGCGCGGGCATCCGCAACGCCAGCACCTGCTAGGGTGCGAACCGGACCCGCTGAAATCGCGTTTACCCGAATACCTTGTGGGCCATAGTCTGTGGCTAGATATCGAACGCTTGCCTCAAGTGCAGCCTTGGCAACGCCCATAACGTTATAGTTTGGCATGACACGAGTGGCGCCGCCGTAGGTTAGCGTGATCATCGATCCACCATCGTTCATTAACGCAGCTGCACGTTTGGCAATTTCAGTGAATGAGAAACACGAGATCACCATGGTTTTGGTAAAGTTCTCTCGCGTGGTGTCGGCATATAAGCCTTTGAGTTCGTCTCTGTCCGAGAAGGCAATTGCATGAACCAGAAAGTCGATGCCGCCCCATTCTTTTTTCAACGTATCAAATACCGCATCAACAGTTGAAATATCTTCCACATCGCAGGGAAGAAGAAGCTTTGCGTCAACGCTGTCAGCCAACGGTTTTACGCGTTTTCCAAACGCTTCACCTTGATACGTGAAGGCCAGTTCTGCACCTTGTTTGTGTAACTGCTCTGCAATGCCCCATGCGATGGAATGGTTATTCGCCACACCCATGACAAGCCCGCGCTTGCCTTTCATCAGATCACTCATATGCCGGACCTCTAGTCTGTGTAGCGTTGCATGGCGAGGGTGGCATTGGTGCCGCCGAAACCAAATGAATTGGTGATAATTGTGTTGAGCGTCACGTCATCACGACGTTCTGTCACGATATCCATATCCGCAATTTCAGGATCAAGTTCATCAATGTGAGCGCTTTTTGCAATGAAATTGTTTTGCATCATCAAGAGACAGTAAATCGCTTCCTGAACACCGGTTGCGCCAAGCGAATGCCCGGTTAGGGATTTTGTTGCAGAAATCGGCGGTGAGTTTTCACCAAAGACTTCACGGATGGCTTCCACTTCTTTCATGTCACCAACAGGCGTCGATGTGCCATGCGGATTGATGTAATCGATTGGGCCATCCACGGTCTCAAGCGCCATCTTCATGCAGCGCACGGCACCTTCACCGGATGGTGCAACCATATCATGCCCATCTGACGTGGCGCCATAACCGATGATCTCACCATAAATTGTCGCGCCCCGCGCTTTGGCATGTTCCAGTTCTTCCAGAACCAAAACACCTGCGCCACCGGCAATTACAAATCCATCGCGCGTTGCGTCATAGGCGCGTGATGCGGTGGATGGCGTGTCATTATATTTGGAAGACATGGCCCCCATCGCATCAAAGAGATTGGACATAGACCAATCTAGGTCCTCTGATCCGCCAGCAAAGATAATATCCTGCTTGCCCATTTGGATGGTCTCATAGGCATTGCCAATACAGTGATTGGACGTGGCGCACGCTGACGAGATCGAGTAGTTCACACCCTTGATCTGAAACTGCGTAGCAAGCACGGCAGATGCCGTTGAACTCATCGCTTTGGGAACCGCCGTTGGTCCAATACGCTTAGGCCCTTTTTCGCGGGTAATGTCAGCGGCTTCAAAAATCGTGCGCGTTGAAGGTCCACCGGACCCCATGATAATGCCCGTGCGAGGATTGATCACATTATCTTCTTCTAGACCTGCATCTTTAATCGCCTGTTCCATCGCGATGTAATTCCACGCGGTGCCCTTCGCCATAAAGCGAGCGGTTCTGCGATCAAGCACTTCGAATGGATCAAGTGTTGGCTCACCATGGACCTGACATCGGAATCCATATTTGATGAAATCTTCGGATGCAGTAATTCCTGATTTTGACTCACGCAGTGAATCAAGCGCTTCCTGTGTATTGTTGCCAATAGAGGAGACAATGCCCATTCCGGTGACGACGACGCGTTTCATATCGATTTCCCTGAAATGTGTTGAGTAGGACGCCTAAGACGCTTTATCTTTTGATAGACCCACACGGAGGTCCTTTGCGGTGTAAATTTGCTCGCCATCAGCCTTTAGCCAACCATCGGCGGTACCAAGAACCAATCTGCCACGCATGACGCGTTTGAAATCAACGCCATATTCAATAAGTTTCGTTTTTGGTGTGACCATGCCTTTGAACTTTACCTCGCCAGTAGAAAGCGCCATGCCGTAACCGGGTTCACCGAGCCAGCCCAGATAAAATCCTGTAAGCTGCCAAAGTGCATCAAGGCCCAGGCATCCAGGCATAATTTCATTGCCAATAAAGTGGCAGGGGAAAAACCATAAATCGGGTTCTACATCCAATTCCGCACGAATGAAGCCTTTTCCATATTCGCCTCCGGTTTCGGAAACTTCCGTAATCCGGTTGAACATCAACATTGGCGGTGCTGGCAATTGCGCATTACCTTCGCCAAATAATTCCCCGCGCCCACAAGCGAGAATGTCTTCATACGTATAACTTGATTTTTGCTCTGCCATTCAGAAACCGAGCCCCTCAGTCTAGGTTAACAATCAGCCATGTGTAGCACAGGCATGGGGCTGGTGCCAAAAGGGAAATTTTGAAATTTAACTGTATAAACTATGTTGTAGCACAATATGCGTGCGCTCAATTCTTCTATTGCGAGGCGTTCTCAATAATTATATATTGCTTCTATGGAACATTGCTCAAAACCTATGGAAACAAAGCTACGTGATGCTCGCCTGCGCCCAACGCGCCAGCGTATAGCACTTGCAGAATTGATGTTTTCAAAGGGTGATCGACATATTTCAGCGGAGAATCTGTTCGAAGAAGCTCAACAGGCTGGCGTTATGGTGTCATTAGCCACCATTTACAACACGCTCCATCAATTCACAGAAAGTGGCCTATTGCGGGCAATTTCGGTTGAATCCAGCAAAACCTACTTTGATACCAATACAGGCAATCACCATCATTTCTTCTTGGAAGACAGTGAAGAGATCGTGGATATGCCTGATGGGTATGTAGACGTTGGAAATCTGCCAGAGCCGCCATCGGGCATGGAAGTTAGCCGTGTGGATGTGATTGTACGGGTCCGCAGCAAGTAATTTTACCTGCCTAGAGCGTGTCTGTCTTGGATTGCATCGATTTGATGGGTTGGATTTTTGATT
>CAZEPF010000243.1:0-440 GCA_964514045.1 uncultured Rhizobiaceae bacterium
CGTCTAGCAAGCCCTACGCCAATACATATGATGATTGGCTATCCACTTGAGGTAGAACTCGATGATCCAACAATCTTTAATGTACTCGATGATGTGACTGATCGGCTCGCGATGATTGAAGATGCGAACTTGGTTTGGTCTATTAAAACGCTTGCGGATGCACTTCAAGAATCAAATTCATTGGAAGTCAGACGCCTGTCCGAACTTGTCGATGAAATGCCCGAACACATTCGCAATTGGTTTATAAATCTAGAAAATCGTATACTTTTGGTGACGCTCAGAACGCCTGATATCAATGCCCATCAGGCAAGAAAATTACTTGACCAAATTCAGCTTGAGTTTGATGAACTGAAAAGCGCTTATCCAAGTTTCACCTTTGATATTTCTGGCCTGACGATAATTTCGTCGAACTTTGCGCTTTCCACCATAAGCGCTTTAAA
>CAZEPF010000243.1:450-3232 GCA_964514045.1 uncultured Rhizobiaceae bacterium
AGCGATAGTCAATGTGCAAGTGGAGTATGTGAAAGCGGAACTTGCGTTGATTGCGTTTCTGCCAAATGTTCTACCTGTGGTTGCTACCGGATCAATGCTGTTTATCTTGGGCTGGGGAATTGACTACTCCGGCATCATTGCCCTGACTGTTGCTTTCGGTATAGCTGTTGATGATTCAGTACATTTTCTTGCGCGCTACCATCAGGAAAGGTTGCGTGGGCTAGAAGCGCTTGTCTCTGTAAAGACGGCGATTAGGCATATCGCTCCCGTCATCACACTGACCACTTTAGTATTACTGGCTGGAATTTTGGTAACGCAACTCGGGCAGATGCCACAAACCAAAATATTTGGTATGTTGTGCGGTGTAACGCTAATCTTTGCTCTTCTGGCCGATCTTATCTTTTTGCCTGCTACAATACTGAGTTGGGAAAAGTTCAAGACTAGAAACAATGCAGATAGGGGGCAAAATGCGTAGCGCTGTTCTCAACATTTCTGCTTCGCTACTATTGGCCATTGGCCTCATGAAAACAGTTGAAGGATACTCAGAACCGTTTTTTGCACATCTATTTAAGCACTTTGAATATCAATATTCAAATGAAGTACGCCTTAAAGTAGAGTATCTCGTATTGGTCGCGTATTTTATCGGATTGTTGGCTTTTCCAAGCCAAATCATTCGGCGTGTATTCAAGTTTTGCTGCCTGTTTGGATCGTATTTGCTGTTAATGAAACCAATCAGTCAGTTTGTGTATTGGGTTTTGGAAATTCAAAACATTCCAAGCAGTTTCTTGACCTCTATTTTTGTTCAGTTTTACGCATTGGCGTTAGTAATTTTGGTGGGGTATCTCGCATATCAGATTTCATGGTCATACTCACGAAATTATCCAAGTCTAGAGGGATTTTTTTCAAGGGAGAACAAAAATGTCTGCTATAAAGAATAACGCTTCAGACACGAGTAGCTCGAAACATGAATATGGGGTTTTGGGTTCGTTGGAGGCACGTTTGGCTTCCACATCTCAGGAAGTTGAAGATGCTCTTTCTCTCAGATTTCAGATATTCTGTGATGAACTGCATCTTGGCAATTCTGGTTCTGTCGACAACGAGCGTATAGATCGCGATGAGTGGGATGATATATGTGACCACTTGTTAATTTTTGAGACTGAAAACAAGCTAGGCGCAGCCAATAAGCTGGTTGCAACGTCGAGGCTTTTAACCTCCAGTTCAGCCAAAAAGCATGGCCTCACTTTTTACAGTCAATCGGAATTTGATGTAAATTCGTTGCGTTCAAGGCATGGTGATAAAGAGTTCCTTGAACTTGGTCGCACCTGTGTTTCTCCAGAGTATCGAACGCACCGCTGTATCGAGTTATTGTGGCACAGCATATGGGCATATTCGCTGGATTTTAATATTGATGTAATGGTGGGCTGTGCCTCATTTCATGGCACTGATGTGGAAGAATTCACCGACCCGTTGGCCTACCTATATCACTATCATACGGCTGGTGGAGCGTGGGAGACTGAAGCGAAATCAGATCCAACACACATGAACCTTAAACCCAAAAACGAAATTGATCGTAAGAAAGCGTTCCGCCAATTGCCGCCGTTAATAAAAGGGTATCTCAGACTAGGGGCATCCACGAGCCATCATGCGGTGATAGATCGAGACTTTGGAACGGTCGATGTTCTAATCATACTTCCGGTGGAACATCTAAACCCGCGCCACGTTTCTCACTATGGGCAAAATGCAGAACGGTATGCGGGACTAAAGGGAAAAAGGTCATCGACATGAAACTGGGAATTTAAGATTCCAGTATTTGTCATTTTCTTTTTTTGATCGCTAGCGAACCTAACGCAAAAACGCATTCGTCGACAGCCATATTGGGCGACACAATGTGGGATTGAGCTGATGTACATCCAACCGGGCAAGCCGCAGCAGAACGCATATGTTGAGCGATATAATCGTACCGTTCGGCAGAATGGCTCGGCCAATATCACTTCGACACGCTTCAACAGGTTCAGGATCACGCAACGCGTTGGCTATGGACATACAACAACGAACGGCCAAACATGGGAATAGGAGGAATAACGCCAGCACAGAAGCTTAAACAAGCAGCATAAATTCTACCAAAACGCCCCGCTAAAAATGGGGGGATTACCCTAATACGTATATAGTTTGTTGTGATTCCTGATTATGCGCAAGCGACCTATTTAAAATACAAATCCTATTAAGACATTGACAGCAGGAAAATTTCCCTATTATCAATATTCACCTATGCCAGAGGGATAATTGCCAAATAATTCGAACTAGTGCTTTAATTGTGGTTGAAGACAGATTTGATGCCAAACAAACTCAAATTATTTTTAGCAGGTTGTATAAGGGTACATCAGTTTACGCAGTCAAATCACCGATATTTATAAATAAGTCCGAAAACTCCTCGACTTTAAATGCGCTTGAAGTTGCATCAATTTATTTATCAAAGATCAAACCATGATGTGAGTGCAAATTGAATAGGGATTTTGGGATGCCCGCTGTAACAACAGTGAAATTGCATTTCACGAAGGCCAGCCAAATTCGCTAATGATGCCCCACATCGGACTTCCGTATACTAATCGTTTGTCGCTTAGTTTTTCTTAAAAGCAGACACTTTTGCTGATCAAAAAGCCAAACTGCGCCGGGTAAACAAAGCAAGATAAATTTTGGTTTTAAATTTTGTAAAAAGCGGAAAACTAACGGCATTGTCACGTTAACTGACAACAGACCCACCAATTTCTATTTCCAACTTCTC
>CAZEPF010000244.1:0-3184 GCA_964514045.1 uncultured Rhizobiaceae bacterium
AAAACCGGACGGTTTCCTACGCATCTACGCCTATCATTCAAACAAATTCATTACCACCATAGTGCGGTAATTAATGGGTCCTGACCCTAGCTACCAGTAATAAAATTGATATAAGAATTACCCAACTTAAACATTTGAATTGATTGCACCCAAGAATGGCGACAGCAAAAAGAACTCAGGTTTGCATTATCGGCTCAGGACCAGCCGGACTTTTATTATCCCAACTGCTTCACAATGAAGGCATTGATAGCATCATTCTTGACCGCCAATCACGCGAACGTATTGAAGCAAGGGTCCGCGCCGGCGTTTTAGAGACCGGAACCGTGAAAGCATTGCAAGAAGCAGGCGTTGGCGAACGGATGCATACAGAAGGGTTGCCGCATAGTGGCTTTGATTTGATGTTTAATGGGGATCACCATCGCATCAATATTGAAGCTTTGACCGGAAAACAGGTGATGGTCTATGGCCAGACAGAAGTTACGATAGACCTCATTCAACGACGACTTGACCAAGGGTGCGAGATTGTATTCTCAGCCGAAGATGTTCAACCCATCGATGTCACCTCAGACAGTCCCAAAGTACGCTATACCAAAGATGGCGAAAGCTTCGAGATTTCGTGTGACTATATAGCGGGCTGTGACGGGTTTCATGGCATTTCACGCAAAAGCATACCCAGCAATGTAATAAAGACATTCGAGCGAGTATATCCATTTGGCTGGCTCGGGGTTCTTGTCGAACGCCCGCCTGTCGCAGAAGAACTGGTCTATGCCAATCATGAGCGCGGCTTTGCTTTGTGCTCTATGAGGTCCAAAACCAGAAGCCGATACTATATACAGTGCCCACTGACCGATAAACCAGAAAACTGGACCGATGATCGTTTTTGGGAAGAATTATCAAGTCGTATCGGGGTGAGCCTTGCCGGAAATCTGCTAACAGGTGACAGTTTTGAAAAGTCGATTGCGCCGCTACGCAGTTTTGTTGCCGAACCAATGCGATATGGGAACCTGTTTCTTGCAGGTGACGCAGCTCATATAGTGCCACCAACGGGCGCAAAAGGGCTTAATCTAGCAGTGGCTGATATCAGAGTATTATCACGGGGCTTGATTGAGCATTATAAAAATTCGACCAGTAAGTATCTTGATGCATATTCGGAAATGGCACTTAAGCGTGTTTGGAAAGTAGAACGGTTTTCGTGGTTTATGTCGACAATGCTTCACCAGTTTCCCAACTTTTCCGAGTTTGAAAAACGGATGCAAAGGGCTGAATTTGATCATATCAGAGATTCTGAAACCGCCTCAAAATCACTGGCAGAAAACTATGTCGGATTGCCATTAGAAATGTAACGTACGGAAATTTTTATGAGCGAGCGCAATAAAGGAAACACTACAGACCATAGCGAGAATGGCGCGAAAACCCGCAAACAAGTGCTGGGTGAAACTCACGTTGCACGTGCTCAGGCCAATAGCTCATCCTTCGATACGCCATTTCAGGAACTGATCACGGACGCTGCTTGGGGACGTGTTTGGTCAAATGACACAATCAGCCATCGCGAACGCTCCATGATTACGATCGCTTTACTTGCTGCTCTTGGGCATGACGAGGAACTTGCCATGCATATCCGTGCGACTGCAAACACTGATGCAAGTGAGGATGATATTCGCGAAGCTTTGATGCATGTCGCGATTTACGCAGGCGTGCCAGCTGCCAATAACGCGATTAAAATTGCAAAGCGGGTAATTTCTGAAATGTCAGATAAGAATAAAAATGAGTAACACACCGAAGAGTATTGCAGCACGAAACTACGCGTCCCAACCGCAGGTCGATTATCCCGATTATCGGTCAACGATTTTGCGGCATCCAAAGCGTAAACTGATTGCGTTGCCGCAAACACTGGCAGACACAACAGGTCCGGCATTTGGAGATATGGGACTTGGCGACCTAGATCATGATCTGATCACTAATTTTGCTTCTAAGGGGGAAAGTGCGATTGGTGAACGGATTATGGTTCATGGACAATTGCTGAACGAAAACGCTAGCCCTATTCCCAATGCGCTGATTGAAATCTGGCAAGCCAATGCGGGCGGGCGCTACCGACATAAAAACGATAGCTATCTCGCACCCCTTGATCCTAATTTTAGTGGGTGTGGCCGTTGCTTGACAGATGATCAGGGACGGTATTCTTTCACAACGATTAAACCTGGCCCTTACCCGTGGCCTAATGGCGGAAATGACTGGCGCCCCGCACATATTCATTTTTCAATTTTTGGTTCCAGCTTTGCACAGCGCTTGATCACTCAAATGTATTTTGAAGGCGACCCACATATTGCCATCTGCCCCATCGTGCAATCCATCAATGATCCGAAAGCCATTTCCCAATTAACAGCGCGACTGGACATGGCAAACACCACGCCTATGGACCTGCGGGCCTATCGGTTTGATATCGTATTACGCGGAACTGGCTCCACCTGTTTTGAAAACCGTTTGGAGGGCAATTGATGGAACCGCTTGATATTCGTCGAACCAAACCTGCGGAAAGCAATCTGGTTTCGCCACTGCGTGAAACTGCTTCGCAAACTGCTGGACCCTACGTTCACATCGGATGCTTGCCAAATATAACGGATATTTCCGGCGTATTTCCAGAAGACCTGACTGCACACCCAAGAGCACCAAAAGGTGATGCAATATCCATCACAGGTAATGTGTTTGATGGGGAAAACAGCATCTGCAAAGACATTATGCTGGAGTTCTGGCAAGCGGATGCTGGTGGCAATTATCACAGTGGAATCTGGCATAGGGCTGGTACGAATTTGGAAACTGGTTTGTTCCGAATTGATACGATCATGCCTGGTTCGTTTGAGGATCAAGTGGGTCGAACACTTGCGCCATTTATCAACATTTGGGTGACTGCGAGAGGCATCAATATTGGTCTCCTCACAAGGCTATATTTCCCTGAGAATATTGCCTTAAATTCTGCAGACCCGCATCTTGAATTGATCGATCAAAACCGACACAGCACGCTGATTGCTAGGTCAGAAAACAAAACAGGCGACTATCAATTTGATATCCACCTGCAAGGTATTCACGAAACAGTATTCTTTGATATCTAGGATCAGTATCATAGGGCACTACACCTAGAGCGTGTCTGTCTTGGATTGCATCGATTTGATGGGTTGGATTTTTGATT
>CAZEPF010000245.1:0-3134 GCA_964514045.1 uncultured Rhizobiaceae bacterium
AGCACAAACGCCACGGCGTTCAAACGGTTCAATCCAAGCCAGATACGCTCTAGGTGCTTAACCGTAAGCTCGATGTTCGGAAGAAGCAAAATACTCTTCTTCTAAAATTCTTCTGGTATTGCCTACACTTGTTACCGGATGCACAACATGGCCAGCATCAGCGCGCTCAATCTCACGAGCAAGCGGTAAATCATTGTGAAACTCGCGTACCCCATCCGCAAAGAAATGAAAATTTGCAGATGGATATTGTCTGCGCAACTGGCGATAGACCCGCGACTTGTTCCACCCCTTCGGCACAATATCTACCGAAATTTCACCACCGAGCATAACCTCATAATCGGGAAATGTGCGCATGATTGCTTCGACAAAATATTCGCGCTCGTTGGAAACCTTATCAAAATCAACATACCGTTTGCGATCCAGACGATCAGCATTACGCCCTACAGTTGAGATATTTAACATACCTGTTCGCTGTGAAATATGATGGCCCGTACGCCAGCAGAACGGACTTACTTCAATCAGGTGCAAACAATACTCTAACAGGTCTTTTGGAAACTCATGATCATGCAATCGGCTAACTTCACCGTTTTCTATGATTTGATTGCCGTTACAAGCAAACACACCATTCACTGCACCCATTAGCCTGCTTGGAAGTTGCTTTTCCAGTCTGGCATATGCGCTGCCCGTGACCAGATAAACATCTTCCTGCGGAAAGAATGTCATCAAAAAATCTGCGAACGACCCATCAATAGGCTGACCTGATTGGGTAAGCGTTCCATCGACGTCAAATAGAAATAACCTGTCCATTTGTTCAGCTTGCCTGAAAAAGGAAAAGAAAGCGTTACGATTTTCATACTTATTATAAGGCACAAAAAAACGGCCCATAGGCCGCTTCTTTTGCATCTCCAGAAAACTAAAGTCCTAGAGGAAGTAGTTTACGTTCCCGCCAGCTTTCAAACTGTCACGACGTACACCAATTTGTGTGAGTGTTGCATCATCAAGTGAAGCAAGATACGCATGGACGCTCAACTCAGCTTGTTTCTCACGAACACGCATCATTTTGCCAAAACCTTCGCCGATGTTGCCTAAAATTGCCATTGTCGTTTTCCTTTCAAGTTCGAGTACATTTTGCACTCGTCACAAAAGCAATATGGTCCAATTGAATGCGTTTAGTAAGTAGGGTAACCGCAACTGTGCCATGCAAGAACTGCATAGCTCCGGGCTGAGAGATGCCAATTATGCAATCTTAATGGATGAGAGAATGTTCCAAAATTTCCATGAAACCGCAGACAAGACCAAAGGTCCAGAGCGACTGAAAAGACTGCGTGATGAAATGAACAAGATGTCACTTACGCATTTCTTAGTGCCCCATGGCGATGAACATCAAAACGAATACCTCCCACCGCGCGCTGAACGTCTGCAATGGCTTACAGGTTTTTCCGGCTCTGCCGGATTTGCAATTGCGGGACTGGAAACATGCGCCGTTTTTGTAGATGGGCGCTACACATTGCAGGTGCGCGATCAGGTTGATCTTCAAGCGTTCACGCCTGCAAGCCTGATCGATACGCCACCCGCAACATGGATAAAGCACAATACAAATGCTGAGAACGTAATCGGGTTTGACCCGTGGCTGACAACCATGAGTGCGCTTGATTCTTATCAAAAGTCTGTCGCAATCTCAGGTGCAAACCTAAAGCCTGTCGAAAACCCATTGGATAAGGTCTGGTCTGACCAGCCTCCAAAACCATTAGGAAACGTATTCCGGCATCCAGATACATTTGCAGGAAAACCCAGCGCAGACAAAATTGCATCCATTCAGAAGACCTTGAAAAAAGCGACTGCTGATCTCTGTGTCCTGACAGACCCCGCATCCCTGGCATGGCTGTTTAATATTCGTGGCTCTGACGTTGTGCACAATCCCCTGCCCTTGGGCTTTGCTATTCTTTCAGCAACAAAAAACCCCGTTCTGTTTATCGAGGACAGTAAACTGTCTGATGACGTAAAAGCCTATCTTGATACCATCACCGAAGATATTTTAGATCCAAAAGATTTGGTGAGCGAATTATCCAAACGTGCCAGTGGCAAAAGCATCATGTGTGACCCTGCCCGCACACCCGTCGCACTTTCGCAAGCGATCACAAACGCAGATGGGAAAATTATAAAAGACAAAGACCCTGTAATTCTGCCGCGTGCTATCAAGAACACAACAGAGTTGGAAGGAACACGCACAGCCCACATCCGTGACGGCGTTGCTATGTGCAAATTTCTATTCTGGCTGGATCAACAAAAGCCGGAAACTCTGGATGAAATTTCAGCTGCAAAAAAACTAGAAGAATGCAGGCACAAAAACGCTAAAGAAATGGGAAGCAAACTACTGGAAATATCGTTTGATACGATTTCAGGTTTCGGTCCCAATGGCGCCATTGTCCATTACCGCGTCAACGAAAATTCAAATAAGTCATTCAAAGATGGCTCGCTTTATTTGTGCGATTCAGGCGGCCAGTATGTCGATGGCACTACCGACATAACGCGCACGATTGCGATAGGTACACCACCTTCAAACGCCGCATTGGATTTCACTTTAGTATTGAAAGGTCATATCGCATTGGCAACTGCGCATTTCCCAAAAGGAACGCGTGGTGTTGATATTGATGTATTAGCCAGACGCCCTCTTTGGAGCCACGGCAAAGACTATGCCCATGGCACAGGCCACGGTGTCGGGTCTTATCTCAATGTACATGAAGGGCCTCAATCCATCTCAAAACGCGGCATGGAACCCTTATTACCCGGCATGATTATTTCAAACGAACCAGGCTTTTATGTTGAGGAACAATACGGTATTCGGATTGAAAATCTCGTAATCGTCAAAGAGGCAGAAAACATTGCGCATGGTAATATCGAAACGCACTGTTTCGAAACCATCACGCTTTGTCCGATTGATCGTCGCCTAATCATCGCTGACATGTTGTCGTCAGAAGAACGTGAATGGTTGAACGCGTATCATCACAGAGTGCAAAAAACGCTTGCCCCGCATTTGAAGAATGAGGAAAGCACTTGGCTAAGTGACGCTACAAAACCAATCTAGAGCGTGTCTGTCTTGGATTGCATCGATTTGATGGGTTGGATTTTTGATT
>CAZEPF010000246.1:0-3118 GCA_964514045.1 uncultured Rhizobiaceae bacterium
GCACAAACGCCACGGCGTTCAAACGGTTCAATCCAAGCCAGATACGCTCTAGAGCAACAAGTCGTGATAGATTCCACTTGAACTAGCCCGGTATGATGCCCTAAATAACGAAAAATTTGATCGTGGTGATTTGACCAAATTGCAACCACGTTAAACAACTGGCTAAAGAGGATTTTTATCATGCCTATCCGTATTCCTGATGGCCTACCTGCCGAGCGAACGCTTAATGCAGAAGGTGTTAGTATTCTGAAAGAGACTGACGCAAGCCGTCAGGATGTTCGCCCTTTGCAGATTGGCGTTCTCAATCTGATGCCAAAAAAAATTCAGACCGAAACACAGATTGCAAGATTGCTTGGCTCAACGCCATTGCAGATTGAGATGACGCTTGTGCGCGTTTCCAGCCATCAACCCAAGAACACTGCTAACGAGCATCTGATTTCGTTTTATGAAACGTGGGAAGATATTAAGCACCGCAAGTTTGATGGGTTCATTATTACTGGCGCTCCCATAGAAACACTCGATTTTGAAGATGTTACCTACTGGGAAGAGTTACAGAAAATCTTTGAATGGACCACGACAAATGTTCATTCCTGTTTCTTTATTTGTTGGGGCGCAATGGCTGCCGCGTATCATTTTCACAACATTCCGAAATACGAGTTGTCCGCGAAAGCATTTGGCATTTATCGGCACCGCAATCTTGATCCTACATCGCCATATCTCAGCGGCTTTTCAGATGATTTTCAAATACCCGTTTCGCGATGGACCGAAATGAGAAGCACCGACATCAATGCGGTTGCGGGTCTTGATTTGTTGATGGAAAGTGATGCTACAGGTCCGTGCCTGTTCTCCGAGGAAACGGGCAAACGGCTCTATATCTTCAATCACATTGAATATGATTCAACGACGCTAAAAGACGAGTATGACCGCGATATAGCAAACGGAACACCCATCAACATCCCGCATAATTATTACCCTGATGATGATCCAAATAATGCGCCCCTAAACCGCTGGCGGTCTCATGCGCATTTGTTGTTCCGCAACTGGATCAATCAGGTGTACCAAAATACTCCGTTTGAGATTGGCGAAATCGGCAAGGGCTAGGGTTTCTGGAATATTTGACAAAATAGCTATTTTAGGTATTTTATAGATAATATTGAAAAGAGGCCGTCATGAACATTCGTGTTGTCACATCCACAGAAGCTCAAAACCAGTTTGGCAAATTGATTGAAGACGCCAAAAAAGAACCCGTCATGATCCAGAAGAACGGTCGTGACCAAGTGGTGGTTTTGTCTGTTGATGAATTCAATAAAATTACAAACGAACGGGATGTTAATCCACTCGTAAAAAACTCGTTGGAGCGTAGTTTAAAGCGCTGGGATAAGCTGTATGAGTCTTTAGCTAAGTAAAGACGCTGCTATGATTTATTTAACGCTTACAGATGTTTATCACATTCATGAGATTTTAATTACCACACATGGCGGCTCAAAAGGTGTTCGTGATGCAGGGTTAATCGAGGCAGCACTTTTACGCCCACAAACCGGCTATTATTCAGACTTGATTGAGGAAGCAGCCGCATTGTGGGAAAGCTTAGCAATGAACCATGGCTTTGTGGATGGGAATAAACGTATTGGATTTGCCGTGATGGAAATCTTTCTTGATGTGAACGGCATGGACATAAACGCGACCCAAGAGGCTACTGAAAAATTCATATATTCAAACCTTGAGAACGGTACGTTTAACAAGGACGTGTTGGATGACTGGCTGCGAAAGCACACCGTACGAAGGTGATATATGACGATTGAGATACGTCCCATAACGCCTCACCTTGGCGCGGTTCTATAAGGTATTCCCCTTTCTTAACCCGCTTTGTTGCGCTACATCTGTATTATGTTTTTACCGTTTTTTCTAAAACTCAAAGAAGCCAAAATTCCTGTCACGCTGCGGGAGTATCTAACCCTGCTCGAAGGGCTGAAACAGGGCCTTGTTACCTATGACGTGGAAGCGTTTTATTTTCTGGCGCGGGCTGCACTGGTAAAAGACGAACGCCATTTAGATCGGTTTGATCAGGTATTTTCTGAAAGCTTCAAGGGCGTGGAACGTGTGGGCGGGGCGGAAGCAATTGACCAAGTAGATCTACCCGAAGAATGGCTGAAGAAGCTTGCTGAGAAACATCTGTCTGATGAAGACAAGAAAGAGATCGAAGCGCTGGGCGGTTGGGAAAAGCTGATGGAGACGCTGAAAAAGCGCCTCGAAGAACAGCATAAACGCCATCAGGGCGGGTCTAAAATGATTGGCACTGCCGGCACGTCACCGTTTGGGGCGTATGGGTATAATCCCGAAGGCGTGCGCATCGGCCAGCATGAAAGTCGCCACCGAAGAGCAGTAAAGGTTTGGGATAAGCGCGAGTTCAAGAATCTGGATGACTCTGTTGAACTTGGCACGCGCAACATCAAGGTTGCTCTAAAACGGTTACGCCGATGGGTGCGTGACGGGGCGCATGAAGAACTTGACCTGAACGGCACAATACGGGCAACTGCTGAAAACGGCTATCTGGATGTTAAGACCAGACCGGAGCGACGCAATGCCGTCAAGGTATTACTGTTCCTCGATATTGGCGGCTCCATGGATGACCACGTAAAACTGGTTGAAGAACTGTTTTCAGCAGCGCGCATGGAACTCAAAAATCTTGAGTATTTTTACTTTCATAATTGCCTGTATGAAGGCGTGTGGAAGGATAATCGCCGCCGCCACTCCGAGCGCATGTCCACATGGGATGTTCTACACACCTATGGTTCTGACTATAAAGCGATCTTTGTGGGAGACGCTGCCATGAGCCCGTATGAGATCGTTTATCCGGGTGGTTCCGTCGAACACTGGAATGCTGAATCAGGTGAGGTGTGGCTTCGACGTGCCATTGATCATTGGAACAATTCGATCTGGCTTAATCCGGTTGCAGAGAAGGTTTGGCGCTATACGCAATCAACCCAGATGATCCATAAAGTGTTTGGAGGACGCATGTTCCCCATGACGCTTTCCGGCCTTGATCAAGGTTTGAAAGAACTTTCCTAGAGCGTATCTGGCTTGGATTGAACCGTTTGAACGCCGTGGCGTTTGTGCT
>CAZEPF010000247.1:0-3096 GCA_964514045.1 uncultured Rhizobiaceae bacterium
CTCCTCAACGGGCACGCTGTAGTCTGCCGTTTGCCCGGAGACAACGATGCGTCCATTGCGGCGCATCATGGGAATAACGCGATCAATCATGGCATTGCCGACATTGTCGAAAAGGACATCAATCCCTTTCGGACAGGCAGCAGCTATCGCATCACCCAAATTGTTTTCGCTCTTGTAATTTATCGCATTATCGTATCCAGCTTTCTCTACCAGCCAGGTGCATTTCTCATCGCTGCCGGCAATGCCTGCCACCGATGCCGCGCCCCAATGCTTGGCGAGTTGTCCTGCTGTTGCGCCAACTGGCCCGGCCGCAGAAGTCGCCCGATTTAAACCGCCCGACACGCTTCAATCCGAAATAAGAAGTCATTCCAGGAATTCCCAACAAACCCAAAAACAGGGAAGTTGGAACGTCAATTTTCGGGAGTTTCATGGCAAAGCCAACGCCTGCAAAAATACTATGCGTTCCCCAACTTCCGCCCATCGCGACTAAGTCACCCGCTTGATAAGCATCACTACGGCTGTCGATGACGCGTCCAATGGCAAAACCACCAATAATTTCACCGGGGCTTACCGGAGGTGCGTAACCCTTGATGCCCGAAAGACGAGAGCGCATTCCAGGGTCCACCGAAACAAAAAGGTTTCGAGCAATAAACTCACCATGACCTAGTTCCGGGAATGGTGTTTGATTAAATCCAAAATCAGTTGTCTCGGGCAGGCCTTGAATGTGGTTTTCCAAGAAAACATAGTGGATGGTATCGGTCATGTATTCAGTTTCATATAAATTTCGAACTCAATCATTCCATATAAAGGTTTGTTGGTATACTGCCGGCCCACAACTTTTACAGACAATCGCAAAGGCACGCATGAAAAACGATTTTATGCGCACCAACACTTAACTTATAAGCACGTTGCTATGCTTCAGCTTGACCCATAAGAGAGTTTTCAGATGGTCACTTTGTCCGCATTGCTGCCCTTTTGATGCAAATTCCATTGTCACAAGGGCGAATGTCTGCTTTGGGGAAATTCATCTGAAGTAAGTAGTTTTGATGGAACGTCAGCTATGGGCCGTGAGCGACGTAGCATAAAGTTTGAAATGAGAACTGGCCAATGTCGGCTGCGAGCCCTTTTTGGTCTTTTGACCTTTGGCGTGTAGAGAACGAAAAAGTATAATCTGAATTTTGATCTTTATACGAATCCAATGTTTAGCTTTTCCCGGCAAGCAAACTCTTTGTGCTAATTCGATCAAAGTCGCTCAAGGGCTTAATGTTAAGCCTAACTAGTGTTGCAAAAATGCCGTGGGTAAGATCATTTTTGGCTAAAATGCGGAAAAATCGTTAAAAATCAGTATCTCAGTTGACTCTGGTCTTTGTCAATGACTAGTGGATTAGTATAAAATCTGATGTTTTGGAGTTATTAAATGAAAAATTGGTCATCATCTCTATTTGTAGCGACTATTTCGTTTCTTTTAATTGCCTCACATAGCAATGCTCAGGGCTTTGGGGTTCGCGAGCAATCTGCAAAAATACAAGGAACTTCGTTCGCAGGTTCTGCTGCTGGCGATAATTTGGGTTCAATGTTTTGGAATCCCGCCGCTTTGGGCGCTTCATCAGGGAGCAATGTTGAAGTAGATTTAACCTACCGAATGGGCGATACAGAATTTACAGGAACAGGCGGAACATTATTAAATTTATCGCCGGGTCCGGCTAATAGCGGAAATGTTGAAAATGATGATTTTTTTGCCGCGGGTTACTTTGGCAATCAGCTAAATGAAAACCTATGGTTGGGTTTGAGCATTAACTCGCCGTTTCAGACTGATATTCAATCAAACCCAGATTATGATGGGGCAACCATTAATCGTGAGACAGACTTGTCTACACTGAATATTACACCAACGGTTGCATATCAGATTGCTCCGGGTGTAATTATTGGTGCAGGTCTTCAAATACAGCGCACAGAAGCGCAGTTTGCTTTTGCTACCGGTGTTAATCCAGGCGCTGCCAGCGCTATTTACCAAAGTGGTGATGACTGGGCAATTGGTGGCACAGTCGGTATATACCTGAATACAAGCCCTGATACACAGGTTGGAATCGGCTACAAGTCACGTGTATCGCACGATCTTGACGGCAACCTGCTTGTAGTTGGAAGCCCGTTGCCAGCATCACGTAACAAAGTAAAATTTACAACTCCTGACAGTGTAACAGCGAGTGTTCGTCATGCCCTTTCGCAGTCAACCCGAATTCTCGGGACAGTAGAATGGACAAACTGGTCTGCTGTTGATGAGCCCTTGTTATCAGATTTGACAGGCATTAATCCAATATTGGCTGGCCAGACCGCAGCGTTTAATGCAAAGTTGGAAGATACATGGTTTGTTTCAGCGGGCTTGGAGCATGATATCAATGAAGCGTTCACAATTCGAGGTGGTGTAGGCTTCGAAGAATCTTCAGGTGGTGATAACACTGAAGTACTGGATTATGCTTCTCATTCTGACAGAATTTTTGCAAGCATAGGATTTTCCTATCACATGACGCCCCAGACAACTTTTGATTTTGCTTATACGCATGTATTTATTGACGATTCCACATTCTCTGATGTCACTGCACTCAACCCGGCCCTAACATTGACAGGGAATGTTGAAGCTGATCGAGATATCGTTTCTTTTGGTTTGAGAACGAAATTACAGTAGTTGTATTGATCGGATAAACTCCGCAATCATGGCGAGTTGGCACTGTTTAAATTGATAGCGCTCGTTTCTGGGTAAGTTAACATTCAAAATTTGGATAACGTCGCTTCCAATGCCACTTGGTGATTAAGCCAAGTGTGTCGTATGTGGAACAGTCTCAGAGGTTTCTGCGGATGAAAAGTCCGCACACCGGACCTTCAAAAGGTGACTTATTCGAATAGCCGCTTTTGGGAAGTGATGGCTGAATTCTGAATAGTACTCGTACGTCTACTATAGGCCGGCTTTGACACCGGCCCCGAGTATTTAAATTTCGACGCTCTCAGAGATCGACAAGGCATCTTCTAGATCAACGCCCAGATATCTGACTGTGCTGTCCATCTTGGTATGTCCAAGCAGTAATTGGACGGCACGAAGGT
>CAZEPF010000248.1:0-3095 GCA_964514045.1 uncultured Rhizobiaceae bacterium
GAGCACAAACGCCACGGCGTTCAAACGGTTCAATCCAAGCCAGATACGCTCTAAAACCTGATCCAACAGTAAACGGGATTACCAGAGGGTCTCGCTTGCCCGGCTCTCCCATTTTTCATCATAATCCTTGCCCCCGACAGACCCTTTTGACAGTTCTGCAAGAACGTCACCAGGCGTGGGCAGGGACGCGGGATCAACCTGCGCATCCGCATCCCAGAGTTTGGATCGAACGATGGCCCGCCCGCACTGAAAATATACAGCTTTGGTTTTAATCACAGTAACAGTGCGTGGTTCTTTGCCACCTTCTGCAAAGGATGCCTTCAGGTCGGGGTCGATAGACAGATGTGCCTCGCCATTTACCCGAAGGGCTGTACGTGAACCGGGGATCAAAAAGCAAAGTGCAATTCTTGGGTCTCGGATAATATTTTGCAGTGAATCCGTACGATTATTTCCACGCCTGTCTGGCATCATTAAAGTGCGATCATCATGCACGCGCACAAAGCCGGGCACATCACCACGTGGTGAACAATCCAGCCCTTCCGGTCCGACGGTTGCCAGTGAGCAAAATGGAGAAGCTTCAATGAACGCACGATATTGCGGGATAATATGCGGTACTTCTTTTACAAGGGACGCCTCACCCGGTTCCCCATAGAGGTCTGCAAGTTCTTCAAGCGATGAAATAATAGTCATACATGCACCTTCAGGCTATGCGCCTGCCTTTATGTTATGCCTTGCCCCGCGCAATAAACGCACCGTTACGGTAGTCTGACTTGCCATAGGAAAAAGCGCTTCCATCCGGATTTTCTACCTTGCCACCCGCTGCTCGAAGGATTGCATCACCTGCGGCTGTGTCCCATTCCATGGTTGGGCCAAAGCGTGGATAGACATCAGCTTCTCCCGCCGCCACTAAACAGAACTTTAAGGATGACCCGATTGAAACCGTCTCTTTAATGTTATGATCTGATAACCATTGATTGGTGGCCTCATCGCGGTGGGAAACACTGGCAACTGCAACGGCTCCGCTTCTAGGCAGGGCTCGTATAGAAATACGTGTTTTCCCTTCATAAGCCCCTTGATGACCCGCGCCGGAAAACATCCGGCCCAGAGCAGGGGCGTAAACAATTCCCATCACTGGAGCGCCTTTTTCAATCAGGGCGATGTTTACCGTGAAAGAACCCTTGCCATCATTTTTTAGAAATTCCTTCGTGCCATCAAGCGGGTCCACCAGAAAGAATTGTTCAGGTGCTTCGATGGAATGGCTCGCAGTATTTTCTTCCGATATCACAGTAATCTCAGGCGCTACTACACGCAGGCCTTCGAGGATAATTTTTTCAGCTGCCTTATCTGCAAGCGTTACGGGGGAGCCATCATCTTTGGTTTGGGCAGCGACACCGCTCGCATGAATTTCCAGTATTGCCTGTCCCGCTTTTTCAGCGACCGGCAAGAGTGCATCGATCAGTTCTTGATGCGAGGTCATGGCATCCTCGTTAAATACTCAATGATCTGATCTGCCAATATGTCCGCGTCTACTTCACCGCTTTTCAAAACAAGTTCGGCATGTTCTGGTGGCTCATAATCAGAGTCGATCCCAGTAAAGTTTTTCAACTCACCCGCCCGGGCTTTTTTATAGAGGCCTTTGGGATCGCGGGATTCACAAATCTCCAGCGGTGTATCAACAAAGACTTCGACAAATTCGCCTTGCTCCATCATTTCGCGTGCCATTTGTCGCTCAGAACGGAAAGGTGAAATAAACGAAGTCAGCACAATAAGACCTGCATCAACCATCAATCGTGAAACTTCTGCCACGCGGCGAATATTTTCAACGCGGTCCTGGTCGGTAAAGCCCAAGTCTTTGTTCAGCCCGTGGCGAACATTGTCTCCATCCAGCAGATAGGTGCGTTTTCCCATCGCGTGAAGTTTCTGTTCCAGCCGATCCGCAATGGTTGATTTGCCAGAGCCTGAAAATCCGGTGAACCACAATACGCAAGGCTTTTGATCATTGGCCTTCGCACGAATGGACTTGTCGATTTTCATTTCGTGCCATTCGATATTGCTTGCGCGCCTAAGCGCAAAATCAATCGTTCCAGCACCCACTGTTGCATTGGTAAACTTGTCGATCAGAACAAAGCTGCCCGTCTGGCGATTGTCCTGATACGCATCAAAAGCAATCGCCCGATCCAGCGCCAGTTTACAATAACCGACTTCGTTGAGTTTCAGCGTCTTGGCAGCCAATTGCTCATGGCTGTTCACATCCACCATATGCACCAAATCAGTAATGCGTCCGCTTGCTTGTGCAGAGGCAAATCGCAATGTGTATGCACGTTCCGGCAGCATCTCGTCTTCATTCATCCAGATGATATGCGCTGCAAACTGATCAGCTACTGCAGGTTCGGCCTCGCCAGAAAACAAAAGATCCCCACGGCTGATATCAAGCTCATCTTCAAGTGCGAGTGTAATGGATTGCCCGCTTTGTGCAGTTTGCAATTCACCATCTGGCCCTAATATCTGTTTGATGCGCGACGACTTATCAGAAAGGCTTGCAGTAACTTTATCACCCTTGCTGATCTCGCTTGATGCAATCGTTCCACTGAATCCGCGAAAGTCTGAATTGGGCCTGTTCACCCATTGAACTGGCATTCGGAAAGACGTCATCGTCTCCGCGCTATCAATTTGTACCGTTTCCAAATGCTCAATGAGGGTTGGACCTTTATACCAATCCATCTTCTGGCTGGCGGAAAACACATTATCGCCGTTTAGCGCAGAAAGCGGAATGGCCACGATATTACGGATGCCCAACTCGCCCGCAAACTCATGATACTCGGAAACAATCTCTTCAAAGGTTGAGTGCGAATGATCGACTAAATCCATTTTGTTGACAGCTAATACAACATCACGAATGCCCAGCAGCGAGATGATATAGGAGTGCCGTCTCGTCTGGTCGAGTATGCCACGCCGAGCGTCAATTAGAATAATCGCAAGATCAGCGTTTGAAGCACCTGTTGCCATGTTACGCGTATATTGTTCATGGCCGGGTGTATCGGCTGCAATAAACTTGCGCTTGTCCGTCTCAAAATAACGGTAGGCCACATCAATCG
>CAZEPF010000249.1:0-3090 GCA_964514045.1 uncultured Rhizobiaceae bacterium
AAATCAAAAATCCAACCCATCAAATCAATTCAATCCAAGACAGACACGCTCTAGGCGCGCGTAACTTTATTTCTGTTGAATAAACGGTACTTTCAAACTCCACAAAAGACGGGTAGGGCGATCGTCCTGCCATTCGGCCAATCCGATATTCATGCCATCATGGCCTTGTTCCGGCTGGTCTGTATAGGTGCCAAACACTCTATCCCAGATGGGCAGGTTGAAGCCGTAGTTTGAATCAGTCTCTTTATGAATGATGGAATGATGCACGCGATGCATATCTGGCGTTACAACAACAAAGCGTAATATTCTGTCTGCCCAAATCGGCAGTTTCAGGTTTGAATGATTAAACATTGCGGTGGCATTGAGAACGATTTCAAAAATCAGGACAGAGATTGCAGGCGCTCCAAGCGCAATCACGATGATTATCTTCCAAAGCATTGAAAGTAGAATTTCAATTGGGTGAAACCGGATTGCAGTGGATACATCAATGTCTACGTCCGAATGATGCATCCGGTGTACTACCCAAAGAATGGGTACTTTGTGCGAGGCCCAATGCGCAAACCAGATTGCAAAATCAAGCACCACGAAGCAGATCAAAACCGATACCCAAACCGGAACCGATATAAGGTTAAACAACCCGATCCCACTGGATGACGCCCAGCTTGCAGCACCCACTGCTGCACCAATAAACACCAGACGCAATACGGCTGTATCAATCAGGACGATGGCCCAGTTGGTGAACCAGCGGCGTGATTTAGGGGCTTTCAAGTCCCGCCTCGGTGCTAGAAATTCCAGCACAGCAAGCAGCGCAAAAAGGCCTGCAAAGACACCCAATCGGATTTGTGGTTCTGTAAGTTCGATCATGGCCTGAGTTTAGACCGTGCCAAGCACTTCACAAGATGCGATCATAGGGTGCGATGTCGCGCCCGTGCGCCCCGCTCAATTGCAGCACAGATCAGTCTTTCCAAATTCAAAGAATCCCTGACATGCTGCAACAAGCGTAACTCTTCCTGTTCCACGGATAAATCAGCAGCAGCGACTTCCACCGCCACCGCGTAAACGGTTTCATGCAATCCGTGTGGTACGTTTTCCAGCACATGGGTCATGATATCGCCCAGCCCGTTCGCGCCTTGAAGAATAGCCGTACATTCACGCGCATCAGAAATCAGGTTTTCCTGATCATACCCGTCAAAAACGGGAAGCGTATTGATGATTGAGCCAATCTTGGACAGTTCATTATCGGTCATGGTTCTGTCAGCAGCGGACATGGTCACCATGACATAAACAAGGGAAGTTTGAATTTTTCGGTCTGACATTGTTTAGCCTTCGTTCTTTCTACCTGCTTCATTTAGGCATGGCATGGGACAATCGCAACTGCTTGGAAAATTTGTCACAATAGGATAACAGAGCGGTAACACATCATCATCTGAAAACGAGTAAATCCATGACCGCGTCTCTGCACGATATTGCACAATCCTCTAAGGCTTGGCCGTTTGAAGAAGCGAAACGTCTGGTCAAACGGTTTAACCAGCAAGGCTTCCCTGATGAAGTGTTGTTTGAAACAGGTTATGGTCCTTCTGGATTGCCACATATTGGTACGTTTGGTGAGGTTGCACGCACATCTATGGTTCGGCATGCATTTAGAGTTCTCACTGAAGATAAAGTTGCAACACGTCTATTGTGTTTCTCTGATGACATGGACGGGTTTCGAAAAGTTCCGACCAATGTTCCCAATCCTGACGAGCTGGCAAAGTTTTTGGAAATGCCCCTTACCAAAGTGCCTGATCCATTTGGAAAGGGGCATGAGAGCTTTGCCCACCATAATAATGCGATGTTACGATCATTCTTGGATAAATTTGGCTTTGAATACGAATTTGCCAGTTCAACGGACTATTACAAAGACGGCAAGTTCGACGAGACCTTGCTGAAAATGCTCGAAGTTTATGATGATGTAATGAACATCATTCTACCAACTTTGGGCGAAGAGCGCCGTGCAACCTATTCTCCGTTTCTTCCTGTATGTCCGCGTACGGGTAAAGTGCTGCAGGTGCCCATGGTTGAACGCAATGTCGCAAAAGGCACGCTTGTTTATGTGGATCCTGAAACCAGTGAGAAGGTTGAGGTACCTGTAACCGGCGGTGCTGTTAAGTGTCAGTGGAAGGCAGATTGGGCACTGCGCTGGGCAGCCCTTAATGTGTCCTACGAGATGGCAGGTAAAGACCTGATTGATTCAGTTAATCTCTCGGGAAAAATCTGTCGCGCCCTAGGTAAGCGTCCGCCAGAAGGATTTAACTACGAACTGTTTCTGGATGAAGAAGGCCAGAAGATTTCAAAGTCGAAAGGCAATGGCCTGACGATTGAGGAATGGCTGGAATATGCCTCTCCTGAAAGCCTTTCGCTCTTCATGTATCAAAAGCCGAAAACCGCAAAGAGACTGTTCTTTGATGTCATCCCGCGTCAGGTCGATGAGTATTACCAGCACCTGTCAGGCTATCATAGTCAAGAAGCCGAAAAGCAATTGCAGAACCCTGTTTGGCATATCCATTCAGGAGCGCCTGAACCTGCGGACCTCCCGGTTTCATTTTCTATGTTGCTTAATCTGGTAAGCGCATCCAACTCATCGGACAAAGATGTGTTGTGGGGTTTTATCTCGCAATATGAGGATGGCATTTCTGCTGAAACGCATCCGCATCTGGATATGCTTGTTGATTATGCAGTGCGCTACTTCAATGATTTTGTGAAACCGAATAAATCTTTCCGCCAGCCAACAGATGCAGAGCGTAAAGCGCTTACCGATCTAAAGGCAAAGTTCGATACGCTTGATCCTGAAAGTGACGCAGAAACCATCCAGACAGAAGTATTCACGGTGGGTAAAGAGCATGGCTTTGAAAATCTGCGTGAATGGTTTCAGGCACTCTATCAGATATTGCTCGGTCAAGATCAGGGCCCGCGCTTTGGGTCTTTCGCAGCACTCTATGGTCTTGGAGAAACAAGCACCTTGATCGAAAAAGCACTGAACGGCGATCTGGCCTGAACTAACTAGAGCGTATCTGGCTTGGATTGAACCGTTTGAACGCCGTGGCGTTTGTG
>CAZEPF010000250.1:0-3086 GCA_964514045.1 uncultured Rhizobiaceae bacterium
GCGGTACTCCGGTCAATATGGGTGAAGCGGTTGGTGTTATCGCTGCTCAGTCTATCGGTGAGCCGGGTACACAGCTTACCATGCGTACTTTCCACATTGGTGGTACTGCGCAGGTGGTCGACTCTTCTTACCTTGAAGCTTCTTATGAAGGCGTCATCAAACTTCGTAATGCCAACGCATCGAAAGATAGTGAAGGCAATATGATTGTGATGGGCCGTAATATGGCCATCGTGATTGAAGATGAAAAAGGCGTCGAACGCGCGTCTCATCGTATCAATTACGGTTCTCGTCTATTGGTTGCGGAAGGTGACAACATTAAACAAAGCCAACGTATGGCTGAGTGGGACCCTTACACCCGCCCAATGTTAACTGAGGTTGACGGTACGGTTGAGTTTGAGGACGTTGTTGACGGTCTTTCCGTTCAAGAGAATGCCGATGAATCTACTGGCATCACCAAGCGTGTTGTTGTGGATTGGCGTGCTAACCCTCGTGGTGCAGACCTTAAACCAGCAATTGTTATCAAGGACAAAAAAGGCGAAGTTGCCAAGCTGAAACGCGGTGGCGATGCTCGTATTCTCCTATCAGTTGATGCGATCCTTTCTGTGGAGCCGGGCGCAACGGTTAAGGCCGGTGACGTTCTTGCACGTATCCCAACGGAGAGCGCGAAAACAAAAGACATTACTGGTGGTCTTCCACGAGTGGCGGAATTGTTTGAAGCACGTCGTCCTAAGGATCACGCTGTTATTGCAACCATTGACGGTACAATCCGCTATGGTCGTGATTATAAGAACAAGCGCCGCATCTCGATTGAGCCTAACGACTCAACGCAGGAGCCAGCGGAATATCTTATCCCTAAGGGTAAGCCGTTCCACTTGCAGGATGGTGATCCCATTGAAAAAGGCGATTACATTCTGGATGGCAATCCGGCACCCCATGACATTCTTGCAATTCGTGGTGTAGAGGCGCTTGCTTCTTATCTCGTGCAGGAAATTCAGGAAGTGTATCGCTTGCAAGGCGTTGTGATCAACGACAAGCACATCGAGGTGATTGTTCGCCAGATGCTGCAAAAAGTTGAGATCACAGAGCCAGGCGATACCGGCCTGATCGTGGGCGAGCAAATGGATCGCATTGAGATGGATATCCTCAATGAGCGTATGGTCGAAGAAGGCAAAAAACTAGCTGAGGGTGATCCGGTTCTTCTGGGTATTACCAAAGCAAGCCTTCAAACCCGTTCGTTTATCTCGGCTGCATCCTTCCAAGAGACAACACGTGTTCTTACCGAAGCATCGGTTGCAGGTAAGTCTGACACATTGGAAGGCCTCAAAGAGAACGTGATCGTGGGTCGCTTGATCCCTGCTGGTACAGGTGGGGTTATGTCCCGCGTGCGCCGTCTTGCAAATCAGCGTGACGACATGATCGTTGAAGAAAAACAGAAAATGGCAGATGCCGATGCTCTTCTTACTGATATGAGCAGTGGCGAAGCAGCTGAATAACGTATTCTTCGATAGTGAAAACTTTGGGCGACCTTTGGGTCGCCCTTTTTGTTTGTAGCAAACAAAGTGATGCCCTTATTAGTGAGCGCCACAAGAAAAATAGTTAACCAATTATTAAAGCATAAATTGAATACAACTTTGTTTTACGTTAACGTTAGGAGGGGCAGTAAGCATTGGAAATTCCGTGCGGCGTAAGGATATGGCGATGTCATCTACAGAAAAGAATTTTGTAAGTTCTCGCAGAGCTTTCGTAAAAGGGTCTGCGCTTTCAATTGGTGCAGCAATGATTGGGGGATGTTCATCAACGACCAGCCAGCAAGGCTTTGTTGCTGCGCGCGCATCAGGCAATTCGCTTCCGTCTTTTGATTACCCTTTGGCCTATGGTGCAACGGTCGATACGGAAATTCCTCTGCCAGCTTTTGATTATACCAAGATGGACCCGAAATATCTCCGCCAATGGGTGAAGTATAATCGGTCTGAAAAACCCGGCACAGTTATTGTCGATACGTCCGGTCCGCATCTATATCTCGTCCAGCCCGGGGGTAGGGCTATTCGTTATGGGACTGCTGTTGGTCGTGAAGGATTTGCCTGGCATGGTGATGCGATCATGAAGTGGAAGCAAAAATGGCCAACTTGGACACCGCCAGCAGAAATGATTGCCCGCACACCTAAGCTAAAAGAGTTTGAAGATGGAATGCCTGCCGGTGTTCAAAACCCTCTTGGTGCGCGTGCGCTTTACCTGTTCAAAGACAATAGAGATACGCTTTTCAGAATTCACGGTACGAATCGTCCATTCTCGATTGGTAAAGCTGCGTCCAGCGGGTGCTTTAGGATGGTGAATCAGGACGTTATAGACCTCTATAGTCGCGTAAAACCGGGGGCTGCGGTCTATGTAAGACCAAGACTCGATGATTTTGAGCAATCAAGATAAATAATAATGCTGCTGGAACGGATGAACACGAGCGTATCTTCGTTTTTTCTCGATTAGTAGGGGTTTGGGCTTGACGCACATAAGTCTACAGCCTATACCCGCCGGAACTGGCCGATGTGAGCATCTGGCAGATCAGTCGTACTCGACATGACAATTGCTCAAACAAGGCTGTAGTTAACATTACAGGTAAATAACAAGACCCTTGGGTCCTCTGTTCTTTTAAGATTTGTCTACCAGGTTCGTTTGGTGGGTTTAAATCTTTTTTGCATGAGAAATACCTCGGCGTACTCGCACGGTATTTCTGAACGTAACATGTTTGGCGTGTGCCAAAGAAATGAAAAGGTCCGGATTGTATGCCTACAATCAACCAATTGGTTCGTAACCCGCGCAAACCTCAGGTAAAGCGCAGCAAGGTGCCCGCAATGGAGGCTTGTCCTCAAAAGCGCGGCGTTTGCACCCGTGTTTATACAACTACTCCTAAGAAGCCGAACTCAGCGCTTCGTAAAGTTGCAAAAATTCGCCTGACAAATGGCTTTGAAGTTATCGGCTACATTCCGGGTGAAGGGCACAACCTTCAAGAGCACTCCGTGGTCATGATACGCGGTGGACGCGTAAAGGACTTGCCGGGCGTTCGTTATCACATCATTCGCGGCGTTCTGGAT
>CAZEPF010000251.1:0-2975 GCA_964514045.1 uncultured Rhizobiaceae bacterium
GAGCACAAACGCCACGGCGTTCAAACGGTTCAATCCAAGCCAGATACGCTCTAGGACAATAAAAAACAGGGCCTGAGCCCTGTTTCTTTTTCTGCGCTCCCACTTAGTTTTGTGAGAGCGCTATAGGGTAAGCTCTTACGTGAACTCAGGGTAAGCTTCGACACCTACTTCTGATTTGTCGAGACCAAGAGCCTCTTCTTCTTCAGAAGCGCGGATACCGATTGTCACCTTAAGGATAGTCCATAGGATTGCAGAAGCAATCACTGTGAAGACACCATAGGCTGCTATACCGACAAGCTGTGTTGCAAGGCTTGCATCCGTGTTTGAGATAACCACTGCGATCGTGCCCCAGATACCTGCAATCAAGTGAACCGGAATTGCACCCACCACATCATCGATTTTGAACTTATCAAGAAGTGGTACTGTGAAGACAACAATCGCACCGCCAACACCACCAATAAGGATGGATGTTAATGCGCTTGGAGCAAGCGGCTCGGCTGTAATAGATACAAGCCCTGCCAGTGCGCCGTTCATTGCCATCGTGACATCGATCTTTTTATAGACGATCTGCATCAGGATGATTGCAACAACCACGCCACCCGCAGCAGCTAGGTTTGTGTTAGCAAAAATACGGGACACATCAGAAATATCGGCATTCGTACCCATTGCGAGTTGTGAGCCGCCGTTAAAGCCGAACCAACCAAGCCACAGGATAAACATGCCCAATGTTGCAAGCGGGATGTTTGAACCAGGCATTGGTACCACGCGGCCATCATCGGTGTATTTACCCTTACGAGCACCCAAGATGATTGCGCCTGTTAACGCAGCCCAGCCACCGACAGAGTGAACGATTGTTGAGCCAGCAAAGTCGGAGAAGCCCATTTCTGACAACCAGCCGCCGCCCCACTGCCAAGATCCTGAAATCGGGTAAAGTACACCGGTTAGAATTGCTGTGAAGATAAGGAAAGGCCAAAGCTTGATACGCTCTGCGACTGTGCCGGATACGATTGAGGCAGTTGCTGCGCAAAATACCATCTGGAAGAACCAGTCTGATGCAACGGAATAGTCACCTTCATTGGTTTCACCCGCAGCAGGCCAGCTGTAAGATGCGAAGGAACCAATCCACCCACCATTATCGCCAACACCTGAATACATAAGGCTGTAACCGCAAACCCAGAACATAATGCCTGCAATAGAGTAAAGTGCGATGTTTTTCAGACATTGCATGGAAACGTTCTTGGAACGAACCATACCTGCTTCGAGCATGGCAAACCCTGCCGCCATAAACATCACGAGGAACCCGCCCATTAAGAATAGGAGAGTGTTAAAGATGAAAGCGGTCTCTGACTGCACGCTTTCAAGAGTTGCTTCCTGAGCAAGGGCAGGGCTGCTTACTGCGAGCGCTGCACCAGACAGGAGCATGATTGATCTTGCTTTCGTAATCATTTGATTTTTCCTGAAAATTGTTGGTCGACCCTTAAAGGGCATCTGATCCGGATTCGCCCGTACGGATGCGAACCGCCTGTTTAAGATCGTAAACGAAAATTTTGCCATCACCGATTTGCTCTGTGCGGGCAGCTTCGGTAATCGCTTCAACCGTTTTATCAACGAGATCACTTTCGACAGCGATTTCAATCTTGATTTTTGGAAGGAAGTTGATGGCATACTCGGTGCCACGGTAAATCTCCGTATGCCCTTTCTGACGTCCGTATCCTTTGACTTCGCTTACGGTCAGCCCTTCAACGCCAACATCACCCAGCGCCTTTCGGACTTCATCAAGTTTAAACGGCTTGATGATCGCCATGACTATGTTCATGTTTGATCCTTTGGTTCTTGTTTTAGTTTGCGGGAACAAGAATGGGTAATTGCTTTCAGGCCCAATCTTTTCCAGCCCCAAGAAAAAACTATCGAATCATACGTGGTGCGTCTGTTGCTAGTTTTTCGATGAGGTGTTGCAAAAAATGCAACACTTATCTAAAACCTCCGAAAAATTCAGAGTTTTCAGGAAGACATATGCGCCATTTGCTGCCCTATAAATACGTGCAAGAGATCGCAAAAGCAGGTTCCATCCGCAAAGCCGCAGAAACACTTGCCATCACACCCTCTGCCTTAAACCGTCGCTTGCTTGCAATGGAAGAGGAATTAGGCGTTGCGATTTTCGAGCGGTTAGCCGTTGGCGTGAGGCTGAATACGGCGGGTGAAATATTGCTTGAGCATATCCGCGCGCAAATGTCCGATCTTGAGCGGGTGCGCTCCCAGATTGCTGATTTATCTGGTCAACGCCGGGGCAATGTGGCCATCGCGTGTAGCCCTGAACTCACAGGCGGATTTTTGCCGCAGCAGGTTCAGCGTTATCAAAGTGAGTTTCCAGGTGTTACGTTTCGCATCAATCGCAAGTTCAGAATGGATATCGAACAGGCGCTGTCAGAGCACGTATCTGATGTGGCGTTTGTATTTGCACCCATTACTTTGTCTGATTTTCAGACCGTGTTTTCCATTCCTCAATCATTGGTTTGTGTGATGGAGACCTCTCACCCTCTTGCCAGTAAAGAAAGTTTGCGCCTGTATGAATGTGCGGAGTTCCCGCTCCTATTGCCAGAAACCACATGGGGCATCCGTGCGCTCTTGGACCAATCAGCCGTGCGGCTAGGGTTAAACTTGCGCTCAATTATCCAGTCGGATGCTCGCGAGTTTTTGCGGGATTACAAACGTCAATATTTGCAAATCTCGTTTGATATCCCGATCAATTTTAACTCGGATGATCTGCCCGATGATATGGTGGCCATCCCGCTTAACAGTATGGATGTGCCAGCGGGCAATATTTTTGTCGGCCATCTAAAAGGGCGAACGCTTCCCGTTGCGGCTGCGCGTTTTCTTGAGCAGGTTAGCACAGAAATGTCGAGCCGCTTTGAAAAAAGCGACTAGAGCGTGTCTGTCTTGGATTGAATTGATTTGATGGGTTGGATTTTTGATTT
>CAZEPF010000252.1:0-2975 GCA_964514045.1 uncultured Rhizobiaceae bacterium
CACCAAATGCAGCGCCGCCATGCCTGATGCACAAGCCGTGGCTGCAACGCCACCCTCCATGGCCGCAACCCGCTGTTCAAGAACTGCTACGGTTGGGTTTGATATGCGGGAATAAAGATGCCCACCCTCTTCTAGATTATAAAGAGCTGCCGCATGGCGTGAATCCTTAAACATGTAAGATGTTGTCTGATGGATTGGCACTGCGCGCGAGCCAAATTCCTTATCCGGCACATGTCCAGCATGTAGCGCTAGTGTTTCAAGATCGTAGAAATCAGCCATTCGCGTGTCTCCGCTATTATCGTATTTTTTCCTGCCAGAATTTACTCATAATTGGAAACGAAAACTCAGCCAAAAAACTCATTCTTGGAATGTGACCTTTTGCACATCTACGCACCAAGAAATATTGTAGTGAAAGATAAGGGGCAATTTAATGATGGAGAAATTTTGAAATGTTGAGCCAAGCCGTCCGTAGCCTGAATACTTCAAGACACATTTTCTTTTCAGCAACCGGTGCAATGCTATTAGCGGCAACCACGTTCACGCCCCAGGCTTTTGCCGCTTCTGATTCTAAATGTCATAATTACGCAAACATAGCGACAGCCTTGAGTGCCGCCAATAGTCAGCTGGGATGCGGATTTAACGGATCACGTTGGAGCCAGAGCTATAATCAGCATTTTAAGTTTTGTAAAAAATCCGAAGGCAATCTTCGTAATGAAACGCGCATGAGAAACAAACAGATCGCACAATGCGCCAGCGGCATCCCAGATCAAATTCTTGGGTTGGACTTTCTATTCTCAAATGATTTCGACTTTCTGTTTCCCGAAGGTGGCGATGACCTGAAAGAAATTTTCCCGGAAGACGAGAAGCAGTTTGATGAAACAGATTTCACCAACACAAAATATCTCTAAAGGTGCAAAACGCCTTCACTAACAATCACGGCTGAACCGGATATCCCGGCGCTGACAACAACACCGTCACGCGTTTCTATATCCAACAAGATTTGCGAAGGCCTTCCCATTTCGTAGCCTTGCTCAATTTTGAAACTACGCGCTTCGCTATCAGCCATAATGTGTTTTGCAATCCACCCGCTAAGCGAGGCAACAGCACTCCCCGTTGCGGGATCTTCTGGTATACCAAAGTTTGGTGCAAACATGCGTGCATGAAAATCAGTGTCCTGATCCACACCACCCTGACAGACCACATATGGGTTACTACTCAATCCATTGATGACAGGTTCAACATCAGCGATCTTCGCCGTGTTGATCTGAACGTTCGTAACATCGTCCAGTGAAGCAACAGGCACGATTGTGTAAGGTACTCCCCCATCCCATAATCCAGCACTATCGGTATCTATCGAATTAACAGGCACTCCTAGCGCACAAGCCCAACCCTGAGCATCAAATGGATGATCGATAGTCGTTGCAACCTTGGGCAGGTCAAACCGAGCCGTCTTAACGCCATCACTTTCGGATATCACACAGCGTACCGGACCAACCTGCTCCTCAAGTACGAGTTCATCTCCCTCACCCAAGTGATTCAAATGATTCAGTAAAATCGCTGTGCCCACCGTTGGATGTCCTGCAAAGGGCAATTCATGCGCTGGTGTAAAAATCCGTATGGCAGCACGATTAGACGCATCATTAGGCGGACTGACAAAGACAGTTTCGGAGAGATTAAACTCAGACGCTATGGTCTGCATCATCGCATCCGACAATCCTTCACAATCCAACACAACAGCAAGCGGGTTACCCGCAAATGTTTGGCTGGTAAACACATCAAGCGTGTAGAACTTGCGCATGAAAAACTCCTAAACGAGTGTTGGATCAACCGTTCGATTGATAAGGTTTTTCACGGTCAGCCCTTGGATGATAATGGAGAATAAGACCACCCCAAATGTAGCAGTGAGTAATAGAGGCTTCGTACTATCGTCCGGCAGGGATAACACCAACGCGACAGATATACCGCCTCGCAACCCGCCCCAGGTGAGTACAGGAATTGCACCTGCAGAAAACGTTTGTATTCGCGACAGGAGCAATATGGGTAGAGAAACCGCGCACAGTCGAGCAAACAAAACCAGTGGAATACTGGCAAGCGCAATCCATCCAAAGGAAGGATCAATCGCAACAATTAGAATTTCCAAACCAATAAGCAGGAACAAAACCGAGTTCAGAATTTCATCGATCAAATGCCAGAATGAAAACAGATGCTCGGCGGTCTTCTCGCTCATGCCAACACTGACCCCACGATTACCCATCAACAGGCCAGTGATCACTACCGCAATAGGTCCAGACAAATGCAGTCTTAAAGCAATGGCATAAGTCGCCATCACAACCCCAAGCGAGATCAAAATCTCAAGCATGTATTCATCCATCGAAGACATTGCGCGATAGGCAACCCAGCCTGCGATCAATCCGAGCAATGCGCCACCCAAAGCCTCAACTACGAAAAGTTCGCCGATGTGGAAGAAGTCAATGCCGCCCTCGCCCGAGCCAGCGCTGGCAGCAATTGCAACCACAATAGTGAAGACCACAACACCGACACCATCGTTGAAAAGAGATTCACCGGCGATCTTTGCTTCCAGCGAGGCGGGCACATTAACAGACTTGAGCAAACTCAAAACAGCTACAGGATCGGTTGGCGAAATAAGCGCGCCAAATACAAGTGCCCATGCAAATGGAATTTCGTATCCAAAAAGTCCGGTCAAAAACCAGAAGCCTGTTCCGACAATAAAGGTTGAAACAATAACGCCCACGGTTGCCATCAGCGTGATGGGCCATTTTTGATCTGCCATTTTGTCAAAGTTCACGTGCAGAGCGCCCGCAAACAATAACAGCGCCAACATCCCTTCCATCACCGTTGAGTAGAAATCTATCTGACCGATGATTTCCTGAAACGTACGCGTCAGACCAAGAGCAGGATACACATGCTCGGCCAGTAACAGACAAAGTGAAGCCAATAGCGAAAAGACCAGAAGT
>CAZEPF010000253.1:0-2955 GCA_964514045.1 uncultured Rhizobiaceae bacterium
CCCGACTATCCTGACATTGCGATCACTGTCTGAAGCAAGTGGAGAGTTTTCCTGGTCTGCATTGCGCGTGGCTAGGACGTAATCTTTTGCGTCTTGTAGCGTGATGCTTTCGTAGGCTTGGTCAAATGCACCTGGCGAGTAGGTGTGTGCTATTCTGAAACTTGGTAAGCCGATGGTTTGAACTTGTGCCTTACCTGGTTGGTTGCTTCCGGTTGACCCGGCATCTGCTGAGCGAGCCAAGGCAAAACGGCACTTATTGTTTGGATCGTGAGTTTTGCGATAGGCAAATGCAAAAGGTTCTTTTGAGTAAGGAACATCACCACGATAGCTAACCATATCTTCACTGTCTTCTGATGGCATACGGTGAACATACAAACCAACTTCAGAAGTAGGACACATGGCCTGACATACTTGCTCGTCTACATCGAAGCGATCTGGAACCGTTGAGAAGCTGATCGGGAAGTAATACCCGTCACTTTTTCTTACGCATAGGGTTCTGAAAGTTCCATAACGGGACGCCAAAGCTTCATCCAATCCGGAACCCTGACCATCATCACGTTGACCACGATTATTGTAGGTGCGAACCCCAAAGACTTGTTCAAGAAGTGTGCGTCTACGGGTCTTCTTTGCCTGTTTGGATGCGTTGCGGGTACCAACAGCGCCATCACCACTACAATTGTTGCGATCTAAAGCTGCTAAGATCCGTCTGCGTTTATCAGAATTGCCAGCGTTTCGTGGCGCAAATTGTGCACGCTGGCGTTTTAAGCCATCCAGATTTGCAAGCATTTTCGATAGGCTGCGATCAATTGAACGACATTTAGAGCGACTGGTTCTCAATAATCCTACGCAACTGCTTCTGCGAAGCGCGCGTTTTGCTCGGTTTATCTGGTTTTGTTGGCGTCGAATTGCATTGTCATACTGGCGATACTTTGTTCGATTGCCTCCTGAACGTCTGCTCTTTGGCGTGGCGTTGAGATCGCGAACGAGTTGATTGCATATTTGCGCGCGCGATTGAGCACTGGCATCTTCCGTGGAAAATCCAATAGAAAACAAGAGAGTAGCGCCAGATATTACTCCAGCGCACACGCTCAGTTTTAGAAAATTTCCTGAATTATCAGGCAATTTCGATATTCCCTCGTCCGGAAGTTAATTACGAAACTCTGATAAAGCATAAGTTTGCTGAATTTTTGATGAATTTTCCAGTTTTCTTATTTCGTAAGAAAATTACTGTTTTTCATCTGCTCCAATTGCTTGAACAGCTGCAAGTGCTGTCATGTTCAACACTCCTCGAGAGGTTACAGCTGGCGCAAGAATATGCGCAGGTTTTTTCGTGCCCATGATAATGGGTCCTACGTGCAAGCTATCACTCGTCGCTTTAACGGCATTCATTGTAATGTTTGCTGCGTCAAGGTTTGGGAATACAAGAAGGTTTGCGCGGCCTTTGAGTTTGCTTAGTGGATATACTTTCTGTCGAATTGCCTCATCAAGTGCGGTATCGCTGTGCATTTCTCCATCAACCTCAAGGTCGGGATCAGTTTCAAACAAAATTTCAGCCGCTTCTCTCATGATTTTGGAAGTTGGCATTGGCCGCGATCCAAAATCGGATGCTGATAGAAGTGCGGCTTTTGGCGTTATGCCAAAGCCTTCGATCTCTTTTGCAGCAAGGCGGGTCATCTCTGCGATTTGTGACGCGTCCGGGTCTTCTGAGATATAGGTATCCGTCATGAACATGGCGCGCCGTTGGTCGATCAAGAGGCTCATAGCATGTAGGGATTCGATTCCATCTTGACGTCCGATAATCTGATTAATGTATTGAAGGTGTCGGAAGAAGCGGCCTTCAAGCCCACAAATCAAAGCGTCCGCATCATTCCTTATGACTGCGAGTGCTGCAATTGCTGTTGTGCTTGTGCGTACGATTGTTTTGGCGGCGTCAGGGGTAATGCCATTGCGACCACCCACTTCAACTAACGTAGATACATAATCGCGATAACGTTCGTCACGTTGCGGGTTAATGACTTCAAAATCTTTGCCTGGCTTGATGCTCAAGCCAAATCGTTTCAACCGCTCTTTGATGACTTCAGGTCTACCGATAAGAATTGGTTGGCAAAGCTTGTCTTCAATCGCAATTTCAGCGGCACGCAATACGCGCTCATCTTCGCCATCAGAGAAAATAACCCTTTTGCTTTTGGTAGAAGCTTTTTCGATGATGGGCTTCATCACCAAGCCTGAGCGGAATACAAATCGGTTTAGACTGTCATAATAGGCTTCAAAGTCTTTTATTGGACGGGTTGCTACACCGGATTTCATTGCTGCTTCTGCAACCGCAGGTGCAATCCGTAGAATCAAACGAGGATCAAACGGGGAAGGGATGAGGTATTCTGGTCCAAATGTCGGTGTAATGCCACTATAGGCACCGGCTGCTGCTTCGGATGGTTCTTCTTTAGTAAGATCGGCAATGGCGGCGACTGCTGCAATTTTCATTTCTTCATTGATTGTGGTCGCACCTACGTCCAATGCGCCACGGAACATAAACGGAAAACATAAGACGTTGTTGACCTGATTTGGATAATCAGACCGTCCGGTGCAGATCATGGCGTCAGGGCGGGCCTCACGTGCAAGCTCTGGCATAATCTCCGGTGTTGGATTGGCAAGCGCCATAACAATCGGGTTTTTAGCCATGTCTTTAAGCATTTCAGGTTTTAATACACCTGCCGCTGACAACCCGATGAACACGTCTGCATCTGGCATGATCTCGTGAAGTTCACGCTTGTCGGTATCTTGCGAATAGGCTTCTTTGTAAGGGTCCATGCTTTCGTTGCGGCCCTTCCAAACAACGCCTTTTGAATCGCTGACCCAAATGTTTTCCCTGCGCGCGCCCATGGATACGAGCAGGTTCAAACATGCGATTGATGCAGCACCTGCACCTGAGGCAACAATTTTCACGTCAGCCAGGTC
>CAZEPF010000254.1:0-2927 GCA_964514045.1 uncultured Rhizobiaceae bacterium
GCGTTTTTATGTGCAGGAATTTTCATCACATGGTTCATGTTTGATGGTGTCTCTGATCTGGCAAATCAGGCACTTTCCAACTCGCAAATTTTAACCATGGTCGATAACGGGTTTGATATCGGAACGTTTTTGATCCTCACATTCCTCAGCCTGTCCGTCTTCATGTTACTCCCACGCCAATTCCATGTGGCCGTTGTAGAAAACAATTCTCTCAAGGAACTTGAACGCGCCCGCTGGTTGTTCCCCGTCTATCTTGTCGCGATCAACCTGTTTGTTATTCCAATCGCCGTTGCAGGCATTCTACAATTTGGTGTTGCCGCAAATGCAGATGACTATGTGCTGCTGCTCCCGATACTGGAAAACCAGACGGTACTTGCGCTCTTAGTATTCTTGGGCGGCTTATCAGCTGGCATGGCCATGGTGGTGGTGGCTTGTGTGGCACTCGCAATCATGATTTCGAACGATTTGATCGTGCCAGCGATTTTGCGGTTTCGGGCACAACTTGGCCGCGAAGATCCAATCAATATGGAAACCAATATTCTTAACATTCGCCGCGCTGCGATCTTTAGCGTGTTGGTACTTGCATATTTGTATTACCGCGTAGCGGATAATTCTGCGGCACTTGCTTCTATAGGCCTTGTATCCTTTGCAGCTGTTGCGCAATTAGCGCCTGCGTTTTTTGGGGGTTTGATCTGGAAAAACGGAAATGCACGCGGCGCCATGCTTGGTATGATCGTTGGATTTTGTGTGTGGACATATTGCCTGTTATTGCCAACCCTTCTGCCCGACGGTACTTCATTTGTTGCTCAGGGGCCGTTTGAGCTTTCATTGCTCAAACCACAGAACCTGTTCGGGTTTGATCTGACACCGCTTGCCAATGGTGTTATCTGGAGCCTGCTTCTAAATTCACTCGCCTATGTATCCGGCTCACTCTCCAGAAAATCCGATCCGCTAGAACGTATGCAAGCTTCGATTTTTGCAGGATTTCAATCCCCTTATAATCGGTCTTCGGGGATTGGAAGTTTGCGGATCAATACAGAAGAGTTGAAAGACACACTTGCGCGTTACGTTGGCAAAACAAGAACCGAGCGTTCGTTCGATGAATACCTGAAAAAACGCCGTGCGCCCGTTCCTGCTGATGGAACAATTGATGATGACCTGCTGCGGTTCTCCGAGCAATTGCTTGCAAGTTCGATTGGCGCATCCTCATCAAGGCTTGTGCATAGTCTTCTATTAAAAAGGTACGACGAAGCAGGAAGCAGTAATTTCGAACTCCTTGATGAAGCCTCCAAAGCGCTTCAATTTAACCGTGACGTTCTACAAACCGCGATGGATCAGCTTGATCACGGCATTTCGGTTTTTGATAAAGACTACCGTCTTGCATCCTGGAATCGGCAATTCCGCACCATGCTCAATCTGCCCACCCACTTGGGACAGGCCGGTATTCCACTTGCCAAAATTATCCGAGAAGCTGTCCGTATCAATCAAATCCGTGAGGACGGATATGTGGGCGATGACCTCCTCAAACAATTGGTAGAAGCGCAATCTGTCTGGCAACTTACGTTGGCAAAAACTGAAACTGTCTTGGAGATTCAAACCAGCGCAATGCCGGAAGGTGGTATCGTAATTGTATGGCATGACATCACCGAAAAAGTGCTGGCAGCAAAAGCGCTCGCAGAAGCCAATGAGACGTTGGAAAAACGCGTTGAAGAACGTACGCATGAATTGGAAATAGCCAAGCAACTCGCAGATCAGGCCAATGCGAGTAAGACACGTTTTCTTGCTGCAGCAGGACATGATATTTTACAGCCGTTGAATGCAGCGCGGCTATATTCTGCCACCATGATCGAGCGCAGTCGCGGTGAAAAGAATGGCGATCTTGCCGACAAGATCAGCCTGTCTTTGTCTTCTGTAGAAGAAATTCTGGCGTCGATTTTAACGATTTCACGTTTGGATACGGCGGACCATGAGGCCAATATTCAGGCTTTTCCGCTCAAAGCAATCACCGAGCAACTAGAAATTGAATTTGCACCCATCGCGCAGCAGGAAGGATTGACGCTGACATTTGTGCATTCCTCTGCTTGGGTAAATTCTGATCGTGCCTTATTACGGCGACTTCTGCAAAATCTCATATCCAATGCTTTGAAGTTCACCCCATCTGGAAAAGTTCTTATCGGATGCCGTCACCGCTGGAACGGAATCTCTTTGGAGGTCTTTGACACTGGAATTGGCATGACCAAAGATCAGCAACGATTGATATTCAGAGAGTTCACCCGTCTTGATAATATGGTTGATCAAGTGCCGGGTCTTGGGCTGGGACTATCAATCGTTGACCGGATTGCAGACCTACTCGGCATCAAGATTGATGTTTCGTCTCAACCTAATGAAGGTACGCGTTTCCAGCTTTTGCTAGAACAAGCAAATGCGCAAGCCATGCCACGATCGCGCACTACCGAGTATCGCTCTGGCCGTGGAAAACTCAACGGCATGTATGTGTTGTGCATTGATAATGAGCAATCAATTCTCGACGGTATGGCTGCCTTGTTGGAGCAATGGGGATGCGAGGTGGATGCAGCGCTCAATCTTCAATCCGCTCTTGAAAAGGCGAAGACACGTGGCCTCACGCCTGATTTGGTTTTGATTGATTACCATCTGGATAATTCAACGGGCATTGATGTGATGAACCGGCTACGAAAAAACATTAATGAACATCTTCGGGGGGTTCTTATTACGGCTGACCGAACAGACGATGTGAAGAAAATGGCCGAGAGCCTTGATCTCACCGTGATCCATAAACCGGTCCGACCTGCTGCCTTGCGCGCAATTGTTACCCAACATAGTCCAAAGTCAAAAATTGCCGCTGAATAGATTTTCTAGAGCGTATCTGGCTTGGATTGAACCGTTTGAACGCCGTGGCGTTTGTGCTC
>CAZEPF010000255.1:0-2899 GCA_964514045.1 uncultured Rhizobiaceae bacterium
TTGCCGTTTACATCGTTCCCATCCCAGGTAACGGTATTAACGCCATTGACCGTTCTTCCAACCAAGAATACATCACCAGAGTTTCCGAAAACGCTGTTCTGATCGATATCGAGTGTTATGGCATATGTGCCATCACCCGTGTTCGTTTCAAAACTGAAAGTACCAGAATCTTGCACCCCGGGTGTTGCACCAGGTGAGAACTTAATGTCTTGCCCATCTGAATCGACAAAGGAAAAGTTTGCAATACTGGGTGCGGAAGACGGGCGTGGATCTGCTACAGCGGGATATCCCAAGTAAATTTGAAACTCGGGCGTAATTGTGTTGCCAAAAGCATTGGTTGTGAAGCCTGCACGCGGCGGATTCACACCAATCCGGTTCGCCGTAATATCATAAATAAAACCGCTGAAATTATTGAGGTCCAGCCGCCATACATAGTTTGTGTTGGGAAAGCCGCCCGGTGTTAAAATAAAGTATTTCGAGTCTGCCGATTGAGCCTCATCAAACGTACGCGCATTGAAGGTCCAAACCAACGCGGAGAGCCTGCCCGTAATGCCTGTTGAGCCTGATGGATCCGGATCGACTGTATCAGTTGCAGTTACTGTGACATCATATCGATCAAAATATGTACCGTTATTGTTAAACAGTCTTACTTCATGCGCACCGACTGTATTGGTTTGAATACGATACGGATTGGTAATTGGCTGGGAGAAATCCGCATTACACGCCACCAAACCTTCTGCAACTGTTAGGGTATGTGCAGGCTCAAGTAATATACCATTTGGGTCGCGCACTTCGACGACGATTGTATGGTTGTTAGCTTCACCACACGCTGAAATGTTTATCCATTCACCGGAATTGAGAATATCAACTTGAAGAGCATTATCTCTGCCCGCAGTGTACTCACGTAAGTCCTGAAAATCACCAATCTGGTAAAACCCTTCCGCATAGGCAGGCTGTGCCAGTGCAAACAAGGCAAGTAAAATTTGACATAAGTAAACCGTTAGCGAATTTAGAAAATTGCGCACAAAGCACCCCCAACGATTTTCGACATTGAAAATCCGAAGCTAAAAATTGAAATTATTGACGATGTTTCGGGAAGAATCACCCACACATAACGCTAGGTAATATTTCGCCTAGTATGGTTAACGATGCGTAAACAGAACGGTAAACTTTTGGAAAGGCTTTCTGTTTTTCGTTAACATCAGGCCGTTTTGTTCCTATGCCGATCAGTTATGAAACGCTCAAGCTATCGTCTCACGAGAGGCGCAACTGCATTAATTCATAGTAATTATCAAAATGATGATTTCTGAGATAGCGGCAATTCAATACCAATTCAGAGCTGTGGCATGGAGCTTTCTCTTTATTGATTACCTTTTAAAGGCCGTTAATCGGCACTTTGAGAACCGGATTACCTGCTTCATCCTTGGGAATATCCCCGGCCCGCATGTTAACTTGTAGAGACGGAATAATAAGCTTTGGCATTGCTAATTGAGCATCACGCTGCGTTCTGAACTTGATAAACTCGTCACGCGTCTTTCCACCGCCTACATGAATGTTCTGCTTCTTCTCTTCGCCAACCGTTGTTTCCCATGCAATATCGCGACCGCCTGGCCCATAATCATGGCAGATGAAGAGACGCATATCATCGGGCAAGCTTAGTACTTTCTGGATGCTGTCATAAAGTTCACCCGCATCACCACCGGGGAAATCCGCACGAGCAGAGCCTCCATCCGGCATGAATAATGTATCACCCGTGAACGCTGCATTGCCGATGACATGCACCATACAAGCTGGTGTATGTCCCGGAGTTGAAATCGCAAATGCAGTCATGTTGCCAATTGTGTAAGTATCACCTTCTGTAAACAGTGCATCAAACTGTGAACCGTTACGTTGAAACTCTGTGCCTTCGTTAAAGATTTTTCCAAAGGTCTCTTGCACTTCCATTATACCTGCGCCCACACCAATCCGACCGCCCAGCTTTTCCTGTATATAAGGTGCAGCTGACAGATGATCCGCATGAACATGGGTTTCGATGATCCATTCGAGCTTTAACCCATTGTCACATATGTGCGTGATGAGTTCGTCCGCATGGGTGTAAGTGATACGCCCTGCCGCATAATCCATATCCAATACGCTATCTATGATTGCACATGCGTTGGAATTTGGGTCTTTCACGACATAGGAGATTGTATTGCTGTCAGGATCAAAGAAGCCTTGAACTTCAGGCGTTACACTTAAATCAACCGGATACTCTGACATTACATTATCTCCAATTATATCTTGCGTTTATTCAGACGGGCCGCCTGCCTTTTTCCAAGCACCAAATCCACCAGATAAATTTACGACAGGTTTCATACCCATTTCCATGGCAACTTTTGCAGCCAGTGCAGAGCGACCACCGGACGCGCAATAAAACACATAGGTCTTGTCCTGATTAAGCTCTGGCTTGTGCGCAGGGCTTTCGGGATCAATATGAAACTCCATTAACCCACGTGAGGAGGCAACAGCACCAGGTATAGTTCCGGTCTTTGCTTGCTCAATCCCATCACGCAAATCAACAAACACATGCTCATCCGAACCAACAAGTGCCATTGCTTCCTCAACACTGATCGCAGGAACCGCATTAACCGCTTCGCTAACAATCTCTCTTGCACTTTTTACTATGGTCTGAGGCATGATCTCTCCAATGCAGTTCTTTGGTAGGTTAAACTTGGACATCTGATATTCCAAGTCACAGTTTGATGACACGCAATGTTATCCGGTTGGAACGGATATACCTAGAGCGTGTCTGTCTTGGATTGGATCGATTTGATGGGTTGGATTTTTGATTTCAGCTAGGAAAACACCACAGCGCGATGCCAAAGCATCGGGCGAGGATTTTGACGAAGTTGAGAATAAA
>CAZEPF010000256.1:0-2891 GCA_964514045.1 uncultured Rhizobiaceae bacterium
GCTTACCGGGGTTCAGGTCCAACTCGTCATAGATGATAACAAGGTCGGATGGTTCCACTTTGTAAAACCGAAGAATCTCTCCGATGGATTGGCCTGATTCATTCATGAAGGTTTGTGGTTTTACGACCAGAACCTTCTCGCCGTCGATTGTACCGTCGGAAATTTCTGCTTTATGTTTGGTTTTCCACGGCCCAAACGAATGACGGCGAACGATTTCGTCCGCCGCCATAAAACCGATATTATGACGGTGGCCAGCATATTTGCCGCCCGGATTGCCAAGGCCTGCAATGACCAGCATGATCCACCTCCGTCAGGAAAGTAAGGTTATTCCTCGCCTTCGTCGTCTTTCTTCTCACCGATGACTTCAGTTTCAGGTGCTTCTGGTGCGCCTTCCTCTTCTTCCTCGGATTTGAGACCCGCAGGAGCGGCGATTGTAGCAATCGTAAAGTCACGATCTGTAATCGTTGGCTCAACGTTTTCTGGTAGTGAAACAGTTGAGATGTTGATTGAATCACCAAGACCAAACGGATTTAGGTCGATTGTGAAGTTATCTGGAATGCTGTCTGCCGGACAGTTAACTTCAACAACATAACGTACAACGTTCAACACGCCGCCTTCTTTCAGGCCAGGGCATGTTTCTTCGTTTTCGAAGACAACAGGAATTTCAACCGTAACAACCGTTTTCTTAGATACGCGCAGTAAGTCAACATGCTCAATGAAATCGCGTACAGGATGAAGCTGATAATCCTTAGGAAGCACACGGTGCTCCTGACCATCAACCTTAATGGTTGCGATGGTTGTCATAAACCCGCCGCCATGAACTTTCATGGAAAGCTCTTTGTATGGAAGGGCAATTGCGATGGGGTCTTTGTTGTCGCCGTAAATTACAGCAGGAACCATGGCGTTGCGGCGAAGTTCACGAGCGGCCCCCTTGCCGACTCGTTCGCGCAACTGGCCCTCAAGAACGTAAGTGTCGCTCATTTTTATAGCCTTTTGCTTATAGTGTGTGGCATCCCGACGTATCCCGGGAATTGTTTTCTCTGATGTCAGAAATAAACAAACCCGCAGTGCCTCCAAGGGTGTCTGTGCGGGCAGAGGCGTTATAGGGTAAGCCTAGAAATTCTGCAAGCCCTGATGCACCTGTAATGCAATGGCCGCCTATCGCTCTTTCATGAGATAATAGGCGCCTGATGCAGTGCCATTGCGCACGAGTTCCATCGTGGTGGGCATGATGAGTGAGTAGTTATCTTCTTTTGGCGCTTGATAGGTTTTCTTTGTATCCTTAGCGATGATTTCACCGGGCACCAGTTTGTCAAAATTATCGTAAACTTTTGACAGAACAAATGTATCGCGATCTTTAATTTGAACGTTCTCGATCACATCGAACTCTTTTTGTTTCTTGAACGTAGAGGGCTTGTCGAGTGAGATAAGTTGATGGAACGAAAGCACGGATAATAAGGTGCGTTCTGCATGACGAACGGCAGCGGCTGCTTCGTGTTGTCCTGCTTCGACTACAACGGTTGGAACGCCTGCCTCACACATCCACTCGCACAACGTGCCTTTAACAATTCCCTTCCAGCCGTAAATGCGTGGGGTAGGGCATAAATTTGCTAAATCTTCCGTGCCGGGGAAACTGATCGTAAAGGGGAGTTTTGTTTCACTGCTGACCGAATGAAAATCAACCGCAAGGTCTAGGCCCAGAGTTGGAATGATCTCGGTTAGATATCGCGCACGAATCAGGTCTTGGTGCCTACTTTTTGAACCAAGCTTTTTGTCGGTGAAGACGCGGTTCATGTCCGTATGAACAAAGCGGCGATAAATCAAAGCTGCTTCCGGGTTGCCTTCAATCAAAATAAGGCTGCCGCGTTCAATCGTATGGTTTTTAAGGATGCGTTGCGCTGCTTTACGCCCACATAGTTCATTACCATGCACGTTACTGACCACACCAATTCGCGGGCCTTTTTTTGCACCGTGGATTGCAAGAACACCGTTTCCCAGAACTTCATATTTTGCTGGTTTCATGTGGCTTACTCCGCTGCTGCAATAGAACGTAGTTCGATTTCTGCGATACCTGCCGCAACGTTTAACCCTTTTTGGGTTTGAAGGCTCAGCGGTTGAAGGGCCACAGATTTGCCTGAACCACCGACAAGCACATTTGCGCCAAGGCCAACGGCGAAGGTTGCGGATGCACTCGCGCCGATATAATCACCTGCCAAAAAGCCTGGGCTGTAGTCTTCAAGGGCGGCTGCAACGACGAGCCAGGACATGTAGCTTTCTTCTGTTTTGCCAATGTCTAATCCGAAACGGTTGATGACACCAAAATAGTTATCCTCACCCCAGTCGGCGCTATTGGATGTAAAGACACAACTGATGTCTTTTGTTGATCCGATGATGAAGCCAACGCCGCCATCAATAAAACATTCCAACCGTCCCAATTCTATAAGGTCTTGGGACTTTGCTGTCTGGGTCATGCCAAACAGAGGAATTGAAACAGCCAAGGCTGTCAGGAACGTGAAAAATGCGTGCATGGAGACTATCCTGAAAGTGATTTTCAGGATCATAGCATTTCAATCTGCTTAGTCGAATAGGCTTGAGACAGATTTTTCCAATGCGGTGCGTTTAACGGCTTCGCCGATCAATTCAGCGATCGAGACTACGCGAATGTTTGACGCTGCTTTGACGGCTGCCGTTGGTTCAATTGAATCTGTAATCACCAATTCTTTTAACTTTGAAGAGGTGATACGAGCCACCGCACCGCCAGACAGAACACCATGCGTAATGTAAGCTGTGACGCTGGTCGCGCCCATTGTGAGAAGGGCTTCGGCGGCATTGCACAATGTGCCACCTGAATCGATGATATCATCAATCAGGATGCAGTCTTTGCCATCTAC
>CAZEPF010000257.1:0-2864 GCA_964514045.1 uncultured Rhizobiaceae bacterium
CACTATTCCAAATAAGGCGAGTGGTAGCCGGTTCGTTAGGAATCTTTGGTGGAGCTAGGCGGGATCGAACCGCCGACCTCTTGCATGCCATGCAAGCGCTCTCCCAGCTGAGCTATAGCCCCAAAAGGAACCGCAAAGGGCGGTCCTTAATTTGGTTTTCTTAGACAAACCGGATTGCTCGCGCAACCCGGTAAGTTGTTTAGGATTCGTCTTCGCCTTCTTCGCGTCCAACGATAACGTCTGACAGGTCATCGTCTTCGTCTTCATCCTCTAGGAATGTGTCGTCACTATCTTCTGAATCATCATCGTCAATGTCTACGTCTGGGATATCGGGGATGCTCTCGATATCGTCGTCGTCATCGGAATCATCATCCGTATCTTCCTCGGCATCCTCAAGGCTGATGATTTCTGGACCGTCATCATCGCTATCTAGCGAGTTGTCATCTTCTGTTGTTTCTTCTTCAGCTTTTTTAGTTTCAGCTTTCGCCGTCGCTTCATCTGGTTTTGGCGCTACGATATTATCGGTGCCTTCGAAGAATGACAGGGCATATTCCTTGCCTGTGTAAGGGGATACTATCGGATCTTTTTCAAGATCATAGAATTTGCGTCCTGTTTCCGGGCAAACCCTTTTGGTTCCCAAATTTGCTTTGGCCACGTGCAACCTCGTTGTGTGAAAATTTGAACTTTCCTAAACCCGTTAAATTCGGATGTCAAAAGTATTTCTCTACATACACTTTATATGGAAAATTTCAATCCATTGCTTGGTGACGAGCAGGCAGGGCTGTGATAGGTCTCGCGCAGTAATTTTAATGTTCATGAATTGATATGTCTGCTTCCGAAAAACGCAATAATCTAACATCTAGTCAAGCAAAACCCTTAAGCGGTGTTTGCCGTGTACCGGGTGATAAATCCATTTCGCATCGTGCTTTGATGTTTGGTGGTCTTGCAAGCGGCGAAAGTCGCATCACTGGCCTTCTTGAGGGCGAGGATGTGATGAATACTGCAAAGGCAATGCAGGCTGTGGGAGCTAATATACGCAGGGAAGGGGATCAATGGATTGTGTGGGGAACGGGTAATGGCTTGCTTCAACAGCCCGGCGATGCGCTTGAGTTTGGAAATTCTGGAACAGGCTGTCGTTTATGTATGGGTCTGTTTGGTGTGTACGATTTTCCGACAACCTATCTGGGCGATGCCTCGCTCTCCTCTAGGCCAATGGGGCGGGTACTCAATCCGTTGATGGAAATGGGTGTGCAGATTCTAGCGCAAGAGGGTGGGGGTCGACTGCCCGTTACCCTACGAGGCCCATGGCAAACCGCGCCCATTCAATACCGTGTGCCTATGGCTTCTGCTCAGGTGAAGTCTGCGGTTTTACTGGCAGGACTTAATACGCCGGGAATTACCTCCGTTATTGAGCCGCATCTGACGCGTGATCATACCGAACGTATGTTGCAGGGCTTTGGAGCCGAGCTTGACGTGGAAACAGCAACAGATGGTACGCGGATAATATCTTTGGTTGGCCAGGGTGCGTTGCAGGGCCAAGATGTTACGGTTCCTGCAGACCCTTCTTCTGCGGCCTTTCCGCTGGTTGCTGCCTTGATTGTACCTGATAGCGTGATCACGCTGCCGGATGTCATGTTGAATGAAGCCCGGACGGGTCTGATCACGACCTTACAAGAAATGGGCGGTGCGATTGAAATTACCAACCAGCGAAACTCTGGCGGGGAGCAGATCGGTGATCTCATTGTTAAGTCCAGCAACCTTAAAGGTATTGAAGTGCCAGCAGAACGCGCGCCTTCTATGATTGACGAGTATCCGGTGCTATCCGTTGCCGCTGCGTTTGCTGAGGGTGAAACTAGAATGCCGGGCTTGCACGAATTGCGGGTTAAAGAGTCAGATCGTCTGGCAGTGGTTGCGCGTGGGTTGGAAGCAAATGGTGTTGATTGTACTGAAAGCAATGACAGTTTAAGCGTCCGTGGTCGCCCTGATGGTAAAGGTCTTGGCGGTGGTACGGTCACTACCCATCTGGATCACAGGATTGCCATGTCTTTCCTTGTGATGGGATTGGCTAGTGAAAAGCCCGTCTCGGTGGATGATGGAAGCGTTATGGAAACAAGCTTTCCGGGCTTTGTGAGTCTAATCAACGGGATGGGCGGCGATATTAATTGACGTTGTTATAGCGTTGATTATCTCTGATGTTTTATAGTTTGCTTGTGTCGTTATGAATCCAATTCTGAAATAGAGGTTACCCCCATGTCGGCTTTTGACCCTGAAAATGATGGTGCGCAAATGTCCTTTGCCAAGGACATGAGTTACACGGACTACCTTTCACTAGACCCTATACTTGGTTCGCAAAATTTGCAGTCGACGGCTCATGATGAAATGTTATTCATTATCCAGCATCAGACGTCCGAGCTTTGGATGCGACTTGCTTTGCATGAACTAGCCACTGCGCGAGACAGGCTGGTGGATGGAGATTTTCCTTCTGTTTTCAAAATGCTGACACGGGTTGCGCGTATTTTTGAACAACTCAACAATGCGTGGGATGTCTTGCGCACTATGACGCCAAGCGAATACACCCAGTTTCGAGATGACCTTGGCAAGTCATCGGGGTTTCAGTCACACCAGTATCGCTTGATTGAATTTATTCTTGGCAATCGAAATCGGGCAATGTTGAAGGTACATGAGCATCGCCCCGAACTGCTTCATATGCTGGAGCAAGAGATGGAAACGAAATCCCTGTATCATGTGGCGTTGGATAATCTTTCACAGCAGTTGGATTTATCTTTTCCGGATACAGCTTTTCGCACCGACCAACCGCATGAGGCACATTCGCAAGTGATGGACGCATGGGCAGTGGTCTATAA
>CAZEPF010000258.1:0-2824 GCA_964514045.1 uncultured Rhizobiaceae bacterium
ATATTATGCTGCCTGCAATCGTTGCAGGCGATACGTTTATCCGCGATATCAAAACGAAGATCAGACCGTATGGTAAGGGATGGGATATTCGCTCCATGCAAGCACTGTTTCCCGGTAATACGCTGGTTGAAGCGAAGGGGCGTATCGGGCTGCGGGAAGACTTCGGATTTTCCGGTGAACTGCTGGTTGCTTCGCGTCAGCCTTCTGGATTTGCCTCATGGGTTTCTGGCGATGTTGCGCCACAAATCCGAAAGCTAAGAACACTTGGATTAGAATCGCGCGTTTCTCTGTCGCAAAAACAAACCATCTTTGATGATCTGGAATTACGACTTGATGATGCAGTTTTAAGGGGCAAGCTACAACGTATTGGTGGTGAAAATATTCGTCCAGCAATCATCGCCGAACTGTCGGGTAATCTTGTGAATACCGAGAACCTGCGCGCGCTGTATTCGCTGATGCAGGGTCAGGATACAGATGACTTCAAAACCCATGATCTGAATATCAAGCTTGAAGCAGAGCAGTTAGAAACTGTGATTGGCGACATTCCTGTCGAACCAAAGTCCGTTGCCGGACAGATACAAGTTCGTGATGGAAGTGTCGCTTTTCAAGATTTTAAGGCGGATGAGTTTTTTGGTGCCAGTATAGAAAGCACGGGCCGGATTGAGGATGTTCTGGCTAAGCCAAATGGGAATTTACAGCTCGAAGTTAAAGCCAAGAATGGTAATGAACTTCTTTCTTTTCTGAATGATCTTTCAGGCGAGCATCCGGCATTTGCTCCCATCCTTTCTGACACGGGTTTTTCATCAGACCTATCATTGGAAGTCGAGGTCGACACCAATGGGCGTGAGGACGGAGCCGAGGGAATTGTAATTGCCTCAGGTCAGGTTGCGGATACCATTGTTGACGCGCGACTTTCCTTCAATGGGGATCTTTCAAACCTGTATAATTTGCCCATCGATCTGAATGCAAAACTAAATAATGATGATCCGTCTGTTTTATTGGGTCAGCTTGGTATTGAGACACTCAAAGACCCGTTGGGTGCAAAACCACTGGGTGCATTGTCTATTTCTGCTTCTGCTATTGGCTCGGCGCAAAATGGTCTTGATGGTTTAATTGGCGCGTCGTGGCCCGGAACAAATCTTTCGGCAGCGGGGCAGTTTATGATAACCCCTGAACACCACTCTTTTTATGATCTCAATGTTACGCTTGGCTCGTCTGATGTCCTTCCGGCCATTCGGTTGCTGGATGTGCCACTGCCTATACTGGAGCAAGATGTACTTCCTGTTTCCATGCGCGGGCGTTTAATAACCATTGATCAAGGAATTGCGTTCAAGAGATTTGATGGACAGTTTGCTGGGAAAAGTTTTTCCGGTGACCTTAATCTGCAGCGGGAGAATGTCAGCAGACCTAAACTGTCAGGTGAGGTAAAAACAGAATCGCTGGATGTGCTTTTATTAGCGGATGCAGGGTTTGGTCGTACGAAATTGCTCTCTGTAGGAGGTGGAATACTATCAAATGTAGAGTTTAATTTTGCAGCGCCGCTTTATCCAAATATGGATGCCGACGTGTTGGTTGAGGCCGATGCAATTTCTATCGGTGATCTGATCAGTGGTACGCAGGGGCGTTCGCGATTTGTCATGATTGATGGTGCATTAGATATCAATGAAGTGGCAATGCAAGCATTGGGTGGCGAACTTTCCGGCTCTGCATCTTTTGAAAATTCTGAAGGCAATGTCTTGGCGAGCGGCAACTTATTGATCGAGGGGGCCGATTTTTCACAAGTGCTATCAGCAGCAAACTATCCCGAGATAGCAACAGGAACTGTGAAAGCAACGGGTTCATTTGAAAGCAATGGCAGAAGCCTAGCAGGGCTTGTTTCCAGTCTGTCTGGAAATGGTTACGCTCAGGTGAGCGGACTAGAATTAACGGGTGTTGACCCTGACGGATTCAAACAGATTTTAGCAGAGGCTGATACCGAGAATTACGAGATCGTGTCGGACGATGTTCGCGCACTTACGGACGAATCTGTTTTAGATGGGGCTCTTGCAATTGGTACACTCGATGCGCCGATTGCTTTCACATTAGGCAAGATGCGTATTAGAAATGTAAGCCACGATACAGGGGGCGCATTGCTGACTGGAGAACTTGAAACAGAACTCCTAAGTGGGGACACGCAGGCAGAATTATCCGTACGGTTCCAACCCTCAAAACGTGATCAAATTACCGGCGCTACACCGCAATTCAGAGTGTCTTGGGATGGAACTCCAGGCCTATTGGAGCAGTCAGTGGATACGGGTCAGTTAGAAGGATATCTTGCCCTGCGTGCATTTGAAAATAGCCAGCGCCGGATTGAAACTTTGGAAGCCCGCGTTATCGAAAAACAAAGACACCTTCGCCAGATAGCCTTATTAAATTCAAAGGCTGACTTCAACAAACGTAAGCAAGAGCAAGCACAGCGTGAGCGTGAATTGGAACTACAGCGCTTGCAAGCTGAAGAAGAGCAAAGGCGTATAGAGGCTGAAAGAAAATTACGGGAAGAGCAGGACCGCAAGCAAGCTGAGAAACGCGAAGCTGCTGAACGGGCCAGACAGTTACAAGCCGAGAAAGCTGCAAAGGCCGCTGAAGCAGAGAAAAAGAAACAAGCCGAGCAAAGTGGAATTGTGAGTGAGCCATTGAAGCCGTTAGCGCCTGCTCAAAAACCTGCTGCTAATAATAGTAATCTATTTGATTCTCTGGATGATTTTCTGAGCACGCAGTGACGCGCTCACGTTAGAGCGTATCTGTCTTGGATTGAACCGTTTGAACGCCGTGGCGTTTGTGCTCC
>CAZEPF010000259.1:0-2803 GCA_964514045.1 uncultured Rhizobiaceae bacterium
ATCAAAAATCCAACCCATCAAATCGATGCAATCCAAGACAGACACGCTCTAGGGTCAGGCCTAAACTGTCACACTTGCTGTCGGCAAAGTGAGACCTAATTCAGAAGGTGGCTATCTGGCCGCCTTTTTTTGATGAACGGATTTCATGAGCTGTCAAAACCTTATCCTCGTGCTGGGTGACCAGCTTTCAAATAATCTATTTTCCTTGCAAGCAGGAGAGGCCTCAACCGATCGCATTTTAATGTGCGAAGTTATGGATGAAGCCACTTATGTAAAACATCACAAAAAAAAGATTGCCTTTCTATTTTCTGCCATGCGCCATTTTGCAAAAAGGCTTGAAGAGGCCGGCTGGAATGTGGACTATATAAAGCTGGATAGCGCGCATAACTCCGGATCATTTACAGGTGAAGTAGAACGCGCACTTAAACGCCATTCACCTCAACGCCTTATCATTACGGAGGCAGGCGAATGGCGCGTGATGGAAATGATCCGCTCTTGGGCAGATCATTTTGATATCGAAGTTGAAGTGCTCCCCGATACCCGTTTCATCGCCAATCATCGCGAATTTGAAGACTGGGCTGCTGATCGAAAGCAATTGCGAATGGAGTATTTCTATCGTGATATGCGGCGCAAGACGGGCCTGTTAATGGATGGCGACCAACCCGAAGGCGGCAAGTGGAACTATGATGCGGAGAACCGCAAACCCGCTAAAGCCGATTTGTTTATGCCTGAACCAAAGCGCTTTGAACCTGACGATATTACCCGCGATGTTCTGGCTTTGGTGGGCGAACAATTTGAAGACCATTTTGGTGATCTTGAACCGTTCTGGTTTGCGGTGACGCCCGAACAGGCAGAGCAATCACTAGAGCATTTTCTGGATGTAGCCCTGCCGTCTTTTGGCGACTATCAGGATGCCATGCTGGCGGGTGAGAAATTCCTCTATCATTCGCTTTTATCTGCCTACATCAATGCAGGATTGCTTGACCCGTTGGAGGTCTGCAAGCGTGTAGAGACCGAATATAAAAAAGGACGTGTTCCGCTGAATGCAGCAGAAGGGTTCATCCGGCAGATTATTGGATGGCGAGAATATGTCCGTGGCATTTACTGGCTGAAAATGCCCGAATACGTGGGTCGTAATTTCTTTGAAGCAAACCGTAAATTGCCGTGGTTCTACTGGACGGGCGAGACGAAGATGAAGTGCCTGTCTGAGGCCATTACACAAACCAAAGAAGAAGCATACGCCCACCACATCCAACGGCTGATGATCACTGGCAATTTTGCCATGCTGGCGGGTGTTAATCCGCATGAGGTCCATGAATGGTATCTTGCAGTTTATGCAGATGCGTATGAATGGGTGGAATTACCCAATACGCTGGGTATGAGCCAATTTGGCGATGGTGGAATGTTGGGTTCAAAACCCTATGCAGCAGGCGGTAATTACATCAACAAAATGTCGGACTATTGCAAAAACTGCTCATACTCCGTCAGCAAGAAAACGGGGGAAGGCGCGTGTCCTTTTAATGCGCTGTATTGGGATTTCCTCATTCGCAATCGCGACAAGCTTGAAGGCAATCCACGTTTGGGGCAGGTCTACCGGACTTGGAACAAGATGGATGAAGCAAAGCGCGACGAATATCTGGAAAGTGCAAACAGCTTTCTGAAAACTCTGGATTGACGACTTGGCGTGTTTGAGGGATTTAAGAGCCATGACCTCACTCACGATACAACGACCGGACGATTGGCACCTTCATCTTCGCGATGGCGATATGATGAAAGCTGTTCTTCCGTATTCTGCAAAAGATTTTTCACGCGCGATTATCATGCCCAATCTGGTGCCACCTGTTGTTACAACGCAGGATGCAATTGCCTATCGCGAGCGCATCATGGCAGCCCTGCCTGATGATATGGCATTCGAACCGCTTATGGTGCTTTATCTTACCGAGGACACGGATCCGGCTGATGTGGAAGAGGGGTTCAAGTCAGGACTTGTAACATCCCTAAAACTTTATCCGGCAGGAGCGACCACAAACTCGCAGTCTGGTGTGCGAGATTTTGACAAGGTTCAAGGTGTTTTGGAAAAAATGGCAGAAATCGGAATGCCACTTTGCATGCACGGCGAAGTAACTGACGCGGACATTGATATCTTTGATCGTGAGGCCGTCTTTATTGACCGTGTTCTTGACCCGCTTAGAAAGCGCAATCCTGACCTGCGCATTGTGATGGAACATCTAACCACCAAACAGGGCGTGGATTATGCCCGTTCGGGTGGCGATAATCTGGGGGCAACGATTACCACGCACCATCTTATCATCAACCGCAATGCCATTCTGGCAGGCGGTATCAAACCGCATTATTATTGCCTGCCTGTTGCCAAACGCGAAGAGCATCGTCTTGCCCTACGTGAAGCGGCGACATCGGGTGATCCTACGTTTTTCCTAGGCACGGATTCCGCACCTCATACGGATGATCTGAAAGAACATGCCTGCGGGTGTGCAGGGTGTTTTACATCCATCAATACAATGAGCCTGCTTTCCCATGTATTTGAAGAAGACGGGAAGCTTGATAAGCTTGAAGCCTTTGCGTCACTTAACGGGCCAAAGTTTTATGGGCTGGAACCCAATAGCGAAACCATGACACTGACTAAGCAAAACACATCGGTCGATTATCCATCAAAGATCGAAACTGCTGCGGGACCTGTCACAGTGTTTGACCCAATGTTTGATGTGGTTTGGGCAGTTGAATAGAACCTGCTAGAGCGTGTCTGTCTTGGATTGAATCGATTTGATGGGTTGGATTTTTGATT
>CAZEPF010000260.1:0-2794 GCA_964514045.1 uncultured Rhizobiaceae bacterium
AAATCAAAAATCCAACCCATCAAATCGATGCAATCCAAGACAGACACGCTCTAATCAAGACACTCTGGAAACCGCACTTGCCACTTTCTGACGCTGGGTTTGATAGTCGGCGAGTTTTGACTGTTCTTCGGCAACCACAGCATCCGGTGCATTGGCAACAAATTTTTCATTGCCCAGCTTTCCCTCCAGACGCTTAATCTCGCCATCCAGCTTTTTAAGCTCTTTTTCTAGGCGAGCGCGTTCCTCAGCAAAATCAATCACGCCTTCGAGCGGCAAACAGTAATTTGCCTCACCGATCACGATTTGTGCTGAATTTTTCGGCGATGTGTCCGCAAATTCAATGGCTTCCAGTCGTGCCAAGGATGAAAGCGCGTTGCAATGCGTCTCTACTCTCTGGTTTGTTTCGCCATCCGCTTCCGCAATTACAAGCTTGAGCATTGCAGAAGGCTTTATGTTCATTTCAGCACGGACGGACCGTATCTGCGTTACAACGTCAACCAGCCAGTTGATCTCGGCAGCAGCCGCTTCATCCTTTGATCCCGCAGTTGGCCACGCAGAATGACAGAGTAGGTTTTCACGCTCGCCAGTCATGTCCCAGAGTTGTTCAGTCATGAATGGCATGAACGGATGTAAAAGCGCATAAATTTCACTTAGAACATGGGCTGCACAGGCTTGGGATTCCGTTTTTGCTGCTTCATCTTCGCCACTAAAAGTCGGCTTGAGCAGTTCAAGATACCAATCACAGAAAGTATTCCAGACAAACTTATACAAACCGCCAGCCGCATCATTGAAGCGGTATTTCTCGATGTTGGACGTGACTTCTTCCACACAATTGGCAAGTTCAGCTAGAATCCAGCGGTTGATGGTGAGTTTTGCTGATGCAGGATCAAAAGAAGGATCGTGCTTCACACCATTCATTTCAGCGAAGCGTGTTGCATTCCAAAGTTTCGTACCGAAGTTTCGATATCCGGCGACGCGCTCAACGGAGAGTTTAACGTCCCTGCCCTGCGCAGCCATGATCGCAAGCGTGAAACGAAGCGCATCAGCGCCATATGCTTCAAACCCATCAGGATAGCGTTTTCGGGTTGATTTCTCGATTTTTGGTGCGTCTTGTGGACGCGACAATCCATAGGTGCGTTTCTTGACCAAGCCATCGGCATCAATGCCTTGAATAAGATCAAGTGGATCAATCACGTTGCCGACGGATTTAGACATTTTCTTTCCGTCTTCATCGCGGACCAGCGCATGAATATAAACCGTATGAAAGGGCTCTAATGGTTTCCCATCTTCATCCTTCATAAAATGAAGCCCTGCCATCATCATGCGGGCAACCCAGAAGAAAATAATATCAAAGCCTGTTACCAGCACATCGGTTTGATAATACCGCTTTAGCTCTGGTGTTTCATCCGGCCAGCCAAGCGTTGAGAATGGCCAAAGCGCAGACGAGAACCACGTATCGAGAACATCTGGGTCTCTAGTCAGTGATGCGCCTTCTCCTGCTTGTTCAAGAGCTTCTTTTTCAGACTTCGCAACAAATATTTTGCCATCTGAATCATACCAAGCTGGTATTTGATGCCCCCACCATAGCTGGCGAGAAATACACCACGGCTCGATGTTTTCCATCCAGTGGTAATAGGTGTTCTCCCAAGTCTTGGGAACGAATTCAGTCTTGCCACCCCGAACGGATTCGATTGCCGGTTTTGCGAGTGTTTCCGCGTCGCAAAACCATTGATCCGTAAGCATGGGTTCGATCACAACTTTCGAGCGATCCCCAAATGGCTGCATGATTTTCTTGTTTTCAACAAATGGAACAGACTGAACGTGCTCATTGCCTTCATCATCCTTGGTCGTGACCTCTGTCATCACCGCAAGACCTTCAGCGCTAATCTCTTCGATGATTTTTTCACGCGCTGCAAATCGATCTAATCCACGATACTCATCGGGGACCAGATTGATTGAATCGACCGTTGCTTCATCCGGCAATTCGCCAGACTTGACGATGTTAGCGGCTTGTGCAGCGCAGTCAGCATATGGAGCACCGTCTGAGCGCATAGACGCCTTAACGTCCATTAAACGGTAGAGTGGAATCTTGTTTCGCTTGGCAACTTGATAGTCATTGAAATCATGCGCGCCAGTGATCTTAACCGCACCTGACCCAAATTCAGGATCTGGATATTCATCTGTGATGATTGGAATCAGACGACGATGCTCTTTTGGCCCTACTGGAATCTCGCACAGTTTTCCTACAATCGGCGCATAGCGTTCATCTTTAGGATGAACCGCAACCGCACCATCGCCCAACATAGTTTCCGGACGAGTTGTTGCGATAGAAATGTAATCGCGCATTTCTTCTAGCGTGATATTCCCATCTGCGTCTTTTTCTACATATGTGTAGGTTTCACCACCCGCTAACGGATATTTGAAGTGCCACATATGGCCGTCGACTTCTATGTTCTCGACTTCAAGATCGGAGATCGCGGTTTCGAATTGTGGGTCCCAGTTTACCAGCCGCTTACCGCGATAAATCAGTCCATCATTGTAAAGCTTAACGAAAGTTTCCAGCACGGCCTTAGACAGGCCCTCATCCATCGTAAAACGCTCGCGCGACCAATCACAGGACGCACCCAAACGTTTCAACTGGTTGAAAATCGTCCCACCGGATTCTTCTTTCCACTTCCAAACACGATTGAGAAACTCTTCACGCCCCAGTTCGGAACGGCTTGGCTCACCGTCTTCTGCAAGTTTACGCTCCACCACCATTTGCGTGGCAATTCCCGCATGGTCCATACCAGGC
>CAZEPF010000261.1:0-2707 GCA_964514045.1 uncultured Rhizobiaceae bacterium
AGACATGCCTCAAGAAGGCATTTCTCAGTGAACGGATCACCAACTTGCACCGTGGGGCGTTTTTCTTCGATGTCCTCGCCAAATTCTGCGGAGGCCATCGTTGCGCCACCGACACCATCACGTCCGGTTTTTGCGCCCAGATAAACAATCGGCAGGCCAACGCCTTTTGCTTCTGAATAGAAAATAGAATCTTGTTTCGCGATACCAGCGGCAAAGGCGTTTACAAGAATATTGCCATTGTATCGAGAGTGGAAATTAACTTCCCCACCAACGGTTGGCACGCCGAAAGAGTTTCCGTAACCCCCAACGCCAGCGACGACACCAGACACAAGATGTTTGGTCTTTGGATGGTCGGGCGAACCAAAGCGCAACGCATTCATTGCTGCAACAGGACGCGCACCCATTGTGAATACATCGCGCAAGATGCCGCCAACACCTGTCGCTGCACCTTGATAGGGCTCAATGTAGGAAGGGTGGTTGTGGCTCTCCATTTTGAAAATTACCGCTTCACCATTACCGATATCTACGACGCCAGCGTTTTCGCCCGGACCACAAATTACACGTGGTCCATCAGTTGGCAGGGTCTTCAGCCATTTTTTGGATGACTTATACGAGCAATGCTCATTCCACATTGCTGACCAGATGCCAAGCTCAGTGTAACTTGGTTCGCGCTCTGTGAGTTCCAGAATGCGCTGGTACTCGTCTTGCGTAATGCCGTGATCAGCAATTAGCTCTTCGGTGATAGGGTGATTGTTTTCTACGGTCATAAAACAGTACAGCGTTTATCGAATAAGCTATCTTTAAGGTACGCGGCCCATGATTTGTAGGCCGTAGTCCATAAAATCTATGACAATGCACGGAAATTAGTTGGTATTTCCATGGCCAGGTATGCCGCTTTCCAGAACATCGCGGATTTTTTCAAAAGGTTTGTTTAATTCCTCAATGGAAGTGATGCTTGAGAACGCTATTCTTGCCGCGTGAAACACTTGATTTGATCGTACCGGTTTAAACTGATCTTCGTCAGAAACCAGAATGCCTTGTTTTGCGAGTGCGTTTTGAAAGGTTCCTGAATTCCAAGGGTCAGGTAATTTCAACCAAAGGTAGGGGCAGTATTCAAGCATGTTGTAATCATGATTGCCCAAGATTTGTCTGATGATCGATGTTCGTTGAGATATGCCTTCTTTGACGCGTTGTCGTATCGTGTCTGCATGGCCTTCATGAACCAGTTTTGAAGAAAGCTCTGCAAGCCAATAGGATGATGCACCCATGCAAAGGTTATGAGCGGTTGCAATGCGCGTTGACAATTGGGGAGGGCAGGAAACCCAACCTGCTCTTATTCCTGCTGCCATCGATTTTGAAAGGCCGCCAATATAAAATGTCCTGTCGGGCGCATAATAACTGATGGGCTTGATCGGATCGCCTGTAATTGCCGTGTAGATACAATCTTCGATGATCCAGACATTGTAGCGATGGGCGATCTCAGCAATTGCCTCCCTGCGGTCTTGGGGCAAACGGGCAAGTGTAGGGTTTTGTACAGACGGCATTAAGTACAGCACTTTGGGGTGTTGTTGTGCGCAAACACTTTCAAAGCTTTCTGGAATGATGCCGTCTTCATCAAATTCTACAAGGATGACGCGTCTTCCTAACATGGCAACACTGCGTGCCGCGGGCGTGTAACTTAAACCTTCAAACACCACTTTGTCGCCGGGTAGGGTGAGTGCAGCAATGATTGCATTGGTAGCAGATTGTGACCCATTGGTTGAGACGATTGATTCCAAATCTGGCTTCCATCCTGCGATTGATAGCCATTCTTGTCCGGCTTCCTTCCAACGTGCTGGTCGCTCAGGGATGTAGTTGATAGTCATCTCAGGATTGTCGATTGCGATTCTTGCTGCTAATTCTGCGATGATTTCAGGCTGGCCGACATCCAGTGCAGTTGAATGGACAAGGTTGTTGACGATGTTCCGGTCTGGTGTGCGGTTGGTTGTGGCGTTGTTTGCCTGTCTTATATAATTGGGTGTTGAAGGTGGCGTGACAGGGTTTATGCCCTCGCGCTCCAACACATAAGTGCCGCGCCCGATCTCTCCTGAAACCAAGCCGCGTTCACATGCAAGTGCATATCCCCGACTAATCGTGCCAACCGTTACGCCGATATCAAATGCGATATTGCGTTGTGGGGGAAGTTTGGAGCCGACAGGCAATTTGCCTGAATCAATGTCTCTTTCAATCGTATCCGCTAATTCGATGTAGAGCGGGTTTCCGGATTTTTGTAGTTCAGGGAGCCAATTTGTCATGGTGACAATGTATAGTTTGACCAATCAATTGTGTCAATGCAATGGTGACAATTGTAAGTCAATAATAACAATATAGGTTCAATTGGTACAATGTCTATCATCGATCACTACGACATCATTACAGGTCAACCACAATTCAGTCGGCAATTGCGCAAACAACGCTGGCCTATTTCAATGCAAGTGGCTGTGAATTGGTTTGAGGGGCGACTGGCCAAACGCAGAAGCCGTAAATCATTACTTAGGCTGAACGATCAGCAATTGGATGATATCGGCATTACGCGCGAGCAAGCGTTTGAAGAGGGAACCAAAGGTTTCTTGGACTAAGCTTATTGGGTTTGCGCAGTTGATGGGGTGGAACCCTAGAGCGTATCTGGCTTGGATTGAACCGTTTGAACGCCGTGGCGTTTGTGCTC
>CAZEPF010000262.1:0-2684 GCA_964514045.1 uncultured Rhizobiaceae bacterium
AAATCAAAAATCCAACCCATCAAATCGATGCAATCCAAGACAGACACGCTCTAATACGTGAAGCGCTCAATCAAGAGTAATCTTGCCGGAGCGCTTTTTCTTTACCGCACTGCGTTTGGCTTTTGATTCCAGCCGACGTTTTATAGCACCTTTTGATGGCTTGGTCGCAATCCGGCGTTTCGGCACAAATGCAGCCTGCCGGATAATTTCTACCAATCGTGAAAGTGCTTCACGGCGATTTGCTTCCTGTGTTCGCTTACTCTCGGCAATGATTACAATCTTGCCGTCATTGGTGAGGCGGCTATCTCCGCTTTGAAGGATTTTTTGCCTGACACGTTCCGGGATATTTTCTGACTGTGCCACATCAAAACGCAATTGAACCGCCGTTGAAACCTTATTGACGTTCTGGCCGCCAGGGCCGCTAGAACGCACAAATTTCTCGTGCAACTCATCGCTGTGAATTGAAATGTTTGAGGTGATCTTAATATCAGGCATAGGCCCAATATAGTACCTTATTCGACACGCTCAAACCGTAGGTAACAAGGCGTACGTTTTTCGCGAATTGCCTTGGCCTCATATCGCGTCCTTATCCAGTTCTCATAAGGGTTGTGCCAATCCTGTGCAGTATCAGCCGACCATGCAAAAGATGGATGCTTATCACAATGTTGCAGGGTCCAATTGATATAGGTGTCAATATCGGAAGCAAATCGGAATTCGCCACCAGTCTTTAATACGCGGGCAAAGCGATCTAGATTTTTCATGCTGACAAAACGGCGCTTCCAATGGCGCATCTTTGGCCACGGGTCAGGATAGAGGAGATCAATACGGTCAATTGATCCTTCCGGTAGCCAGTCCAAAACCTCAACTGCATCTTCGTCATAGAGGCGAATGTTTTTAATTTGCTGATCATCAATGATGCGCAATGCTTTTGACATTGAGTTCACGAAAGGCTCAACCCCGATGTAACCGTTTTGAACATAGGTTGTTGCCTGATGGATGATATGTTCACCCCCACCAAATCCAATTTCAAGAATTACCTGATCAGGCTTATGCGAGAAAAACTCATGCGATGATTGAGCGGGCTTGCTTGATGGATCAAGGCGCAGTTTGGGAAACAGTTCATCAAACCGCTGCTCTGCTTTTGGCGACAGCGACTTGGATTTGCGTCGTCCGAAAAATGCTTCCGAACGACGGGTTTTATGGGGAGTGCCCTGACTTTCTTGCGACAAGCGTTATTCAGCTGCTTTCACAGCGTCCTTCAATGCTTTTGTCAGATCGGTCTTTTCCCATGTGAAGCCACCGCGAACGGCTTTACGGCCAAAGTGACCATAGGCAGCGGTGCGTGCATAAATTGCACGGTTCAAGTCAAGGTGCTTACGAATGCCTGTAGGTGACAGGTCCATGCAGGAACGGATTGCCGTTTCCAACACGGTTTCATGCACTTTGCCGGTGCCATGCGTATCCACATAGATTGAAAGCGGTTGTGCCACACCAATCGCATAAGAAAGCTGAATGGTACATTTGTCAGCCAGTTTTGCTGCCACAACGTTTTTCGCAAGATAGCGCGCTGCGTAAGCTGCCGAACGGTCAACCTTGGTTGTGTCTTTACCAGAGAATGCGCCGCCGCCATGTGGGGCCGCACCGCCGTAAGTGTCTACAATGATTTTGCGACCTGTCAGGCCAGCGTCACCATCAGGACCACCAATTACGAATTTTCCAGTCGGGTTGATGTACCAATCGCAATCACTTGCAACAGGAATGTCTCCATCCAATGCTTTGTGTACAAATGGCTCGACAACCTCGCGAACTTTATTTGAATCCCAACTCTCATCAAGATGCTGGGTTGAAACCACAATGCCGGTTACTTCAACGGGCTTACCATCTGCATAACGGATGGTGATCTGCGACTTTGCATCCGGCCCTAATTTGCCAGCATCGCCCTCACCCTTTTTGCGGGCTTCAGCCATCAATTCAAGAATTTTATGGCTGTAATAAATTGGAGCTGGCATCAAGTCCGGTGTCTCGGAACAGGCGTAACCAAACATAATACCCTGGTCACCAGCACCTTCTTCGCCTTGTTTGTCAGCCGCATTGTCAACACCTTGAGCAATATGCGCTGACTGGAAATGCAGAAGCACATCGATTTTGCAGGTCTTCCAATGGAAACCGTCTTGCTCGTATCCAATTTCGCGGATTGCACGGCGGGCCGCTGAACGGAAGCGCGCAGGATTGATGACTTCCTTGCCGTTTTTGTCTGTCTTGGTCAGGCTTGGCGGAACGCGAACTTCACCGGCGATTACAACGCGGTTGGTTGTCGTTAGCGTTTCTGCAGCAACGCGTACCGTCCAAGGATCAATGCCCTGCTTTTTGGCCTCTTTATACACAAGATCCACGATCTCATCTGAAATACGGTCGCAAACCTTATCAGGATGGCCTTCAGAAACAGACTCGCTGGTAAAATGATAGTTTTGTCGCGCCATGTTTTTCTCCGCTTCTATAAGGATATAAATGTTTCTTTATATCCTAAATCTCTCACGCGTTTATTGTCCCCGCTCGCATAAAGGTCAAGGCATAGTTTTTGAGTACGGTTAAGAAAGGCAGGAATTATGGATTTAAGCAGCAAATGGCCCTTAGAGCGTGTCTGTCTTGGATTGAATCGATTTGATGGGTTGGATTTTTGATTT
>CAZEPF010000263.1:0-2634 GCA_964514045.1 uncultured Rhizobiaceae bacterium
AGCACAAACGCCACGGCGTTCAAACGGTTCAATCCAAGCCAGATACGCTCTAGTTCTATGACCCAAGTGCAAATTCGATATCTTCGAGAAGATCATCACAGGCTTCTAACCCTACCGACAAACGAAGCATCCCGTCTGTAATGCCGACCTCCAGCCGCTCGTCTTCTGCCAGATTACGATGTGTAGTCGTCGCAGGGTGAGTAATCAGGCTTTTTGCATCGCCAAGATTGTTGGATATCGAAATAATCTCTAGCCGGTTGATGAAATCAAAAGCAGCCTGACGACTGCCTGCAAGCTCAAATGCGATCAACGTAGACCCGCCGCTCATCTGGCGCTGGGCAAGCTCGGCTTGAGGATGGTTTTTACAACCCGGATATATCACCCGATTGACTTTAGAAGAAGCACTTAATTGCTCTGCAATTTTTCCCGCATTTGCTGTTTGGCGATCAACGCGAACATGTAAAGTTTCAAGGCCTTTCAACAATGTCCACGCATTAAACGGGCTAAGTGAAGGCCCCGTATGGCGGTGATAGTCGTGCAATTCTTCATTGATCCATTTTTCATCAGACAGGATAATTCCGCCCAGACACCGTCCCTGACCATCAATGTGTTTGGTTGCGGAATACACCACCACATCAGCACCTAATTCCAAGGGCTTCTGATAAATTGGAGTGGCAAACACATTATCAACAACCAGTCGTGCGTTGTTTTCATGTGCCAGATCTGCAACCGCTTTAATGTCCACGAGCTCCAAGGTTGGATTGGTTGGGGTTTCCAAAAAACAAGCTTTTGTTTCCGGACGAATGGCTGCTTTCCATGCGTTCAAGTCCTTGCCATCCACTAGTGTGCATTCAACACCGTGTCGCGGCATCAGGGTTTCCACAACCCAGCGACACGAGCCAAACAATGCTCTTGCTGCGACCACATGATCGCCCGCCTTTAACTGGCAGGATAAGGCAGCAGTGACAGCCGCCATGCCAGAAGAAGTTCCACGTGCGGCCTCGGCACCTTCCAATGCACACATGCGCTCTTCAAACATGGACACGGTAGGATTTGCATATCTTGAATAGACATAGCCTTCATCATCGCCATTAAAGCGAGCTTCTGCGGCTTCTGCACTGTCATAGACAAAGCCCTGCGTCAGATAGAGCGCTTCGGATGTTTCACCATATTGGCTACGGGTGGTTCCGCCATGAACCAGAGCGGTTTCAGGGCGAAAAGTACGGTTGGATTGCATATTTCAACTCCACAAACAAAAAAACCAGAATGCGAAGTCGCATTCTGGAGTCACAATCTGCCAAGTTTGCAAATCACGGCCCTTTTTAGCGACTTGTTTAACGTGGCTGCAAGCCGGCCGGCCAAATCACCACGAGTATGTTGTGTGTTAGTCCATCTAGTGCGTTGCGTCAATTCGCAGAGACTTTATTTATAAGATACAGATAAACACCCCGACCCTATCAAAAGTGACTGATCTATGCGTGAGACCGGAATTCTAGCAGATGCTGCGATACGCAACATGGCCGATCAAAAGCAGATCGCCTGTGACAAGCCCTTTGACGATGATCAAGTGCAACCGGCTAGTCTTGATCTTAGACTAGGCACAAAAGCATTTCGCATTCGCGCGTCTTTTCTACCTGGAAAAGACAATACGGTTGCAAATAAGTTAGAGCGGTTTGGACTGCATGAGCTTGATCTTGAAAATGGTGCCATTCTTGAGACTGGATGTGTGTATCTTGTGCCCCTATTGGAAAGCCTTGCTTTGCCACAAGATATTGAAGCATCGGCAAATCCCAAAAGCTCAACAGGTCGTTTGGATATTTTCACCCGGGTAATCGTTGATGGCAGTCAGGCATTTGATCAAATTCCAGCTGGCTATGACGGGCCGCTTTATCTGGAAATCAGCCCAAGCACATTTCCGGTTGTGGTGCGCACGGGGTCACGATTATCCCAGATCAGGTTCCGCAAAGGGCATTCACTTTTAAGCGATAAAGCCTTGCTGCAATTGCATAAAGATGAAACGCTTGTGGCAACGTCTGAACCCAATATCCATAATGGTGGCATCGGGCTTTCGATTGATCTTTCGGGCGACGAAAATGGCCTTGTTGGCTATCGTGGCAAACGCCACACCGGATTGGTCGATGTGGACAAAAAGGCCGCGTGTGAGGTTGTTGATTATTGGGAACCCATTCATAATCACGGCTCCAATGATCTGGTTCTTGATCCCAACGAGTTTTATATTCTGGTCTCGCGAGAAGCCGTTCACGTGCCGCCCATGTATGCTGCAGAAATGGTGCCGTTTGATCCGTTAGTGGGTGAGTTCCGCGTACATTATGCGGGCTTTTTTGATCCGGGCTTTGGCCATGTTCATGCAGGTGGCGCAGGCGCGCGCGGTGTACTGGAAGTGCGGAGTCACGAAGTCCCGTTTATTTTGGAGCATGGGCAATTGGTAGGTCGATTGGTTTATGAACACATGCTGGAAAGACCCGAACAACTCTATGGCACGGATTTGGGTTCCAACTACCAAGCCCAAGGCCTGAAGCTTTCCAAACATTTCAAATCCTGAGATTGAAAGTTTTGACGACTTAGAGCGTGTCTGTCTTGGATTGCATCGATTTGATGGGTTGGATTTTTGAT
>CAZEPF010000264.1:0-2615 GCA_964514045.1 uncultured Rhizobiaceae bacterium
AATCAAAAATCCAACCCATCAAATCAATTCAATCCAAGACAGACACGCTCTAGCTGATCAGTATGGTTTGAATTCTAAGCCGTTACTAGTGCATGTTCACGGAAAAATTTTTCGATCATATCAGCGTAGGCATCTGCATCATTTGGTTTTTCAATAGTATCCAAGGCGCGGCTTGCCTGATCTTGCGGGATTTTTTTTCCCGAGCGCAATTCAATTAGGTCTTGCATGAATGGGCGTGGAAATTCCGGATGAGGTTGAATAGACAATGCAGCATTGTCGTATTTCAACATTGCAATCTTGCAATTGTCTGAACTTGCAATGACAGTGGCGTTGTCAGGTGCTTTGGTTACCTGATCTTGGTGCATGGCCAATAAGCTGTTTAGGCTACCGTCATGCATTGTGTATTCAACATTGCCTAAGCCCCATTGGCCACCAAAATATTCCACTTCACCGCCCATTGCTTGTGCCATAATTTGATGGCCGAAACACACCCCTACCTGAGGCACGTTGGCAGCATAAGTTGCGCGGATAAATGCTTCTAACGGAGCAATCCACGGATGGTCTTCATAAGCGCCGTGAAGTGATCCTGTTATTATCCAACCGTCACATTGATTGATGCTTTCTGGGAATACACCATCAACTACTTTATAGGTTTCAAACTCGAAGCCTCTACCAGCTAGAAACTCCATGAACATATCAGGATATTGGCCATGCTTTTCAGCCAACTCAGAAGCAACATTCCCGGTTTTTAAAATTCCGATTTTCATAGTCGGCTCCAAAAAAAGCTAGGGGCTTTACCCAATTATGAGGAATGATTATCAGCATACAGTATAGTGTGAAAGAGGGTATGAAGTCATACAATCCTTATTAACGGCATTTTAAGAGCGTTAGTGTAATTTTTTCTGATTGTTAAATTTCTGGTGTGAGTAAACAATGTTAAATCAAGTTGATAGCGTCCCTAATGCCGTAGAGCGGATTATGGCAGAAAAACGTGACGCAAAACGGGTGAAAGCGGTGTTCTCGGCAAGTGTTCATACAGAAGAAGGTTTTCTGTCGCACTGTGTTATCAAAGACGTTTCTAATACGGGAATGCAGTTAAAGTTCACGAATGGTTTGGATTTGCCTGACAACTTTCATGTCAAAACCCCTGCAATGAATGAGATGATCCCTGTTCAAGTTGCTTGGACAAAACGCGATACCTGCGGCGTAAGTTTCATCATCAATTCACAAGCCGCTGTAGCCGTCTAAGTAATCTGTTTTAGATCGCAATCAAATGAGTTGCGATTTAATCTGGATAGGCTGAGAAGCTTGATCCGCAGACAGTGTTGCGCTCAAATATGCGCTTATTTTTCTTACTCTTAAAAATTCTGTGCGACTAAATCGGCTGTAAAATGTCGAAAAACGCTTATTATGCTTTCAAAATTTCTGCGATAAATCAGAAAAAAACAGAAAGCATTTTATGACCGAGAAAACACCCAATATTCTTTTAGTAATGGCGGACCAACTTGCCCCACACTTTACGGGTGCCTATGGCCATAAAGTTGCTAAAACTCCGCATCTGGATGCGCTTGCTGCAAGAGGGATGCGATTTGATGCAGCCTATTGCAACTCTCCTTTGTGTGCGCCTTCACGGTTCGCGTTCATGTCAGGACAGCATATTTCAAGAATTGCAGCTTACGATAATGCGTCCGAGTTCAAGGCGACTGTGCCAACCTTTGCGCATTACCTAAAAGCGCTTGGCTATCGAACATGTTTGTCTGGAAAAATGCACTTTGTAGGTCCAGACCAAAAACATGGGTTTGAAGATCGGGTCACAACAGATATTTATCCGTCAGATTTTGCATGGACACCTGATTGGGAAGCCCATGATGAGCGCATTGATAAATGGTATCACAATATGCAGACCGTAAAGGAAAGCGGTCTAGCGCACGCGACTTATCAAATTGACTATGATGATGAAGTTGGTTTTGCTGCCAAGCGCTGGTTGTTTGATTTTGCCAGAGACAAAAGCGATGGGGTCACTTCACCATTTGCGATGGTTGCTAGTTTTATTCACCCGCACGACCCGTATGTTGCACGGCCAGAATGGTGGAACCTCTATTCTGATGATGAAATTGATATGCCGGAGTTTGTTCTGCAGCCCGAAGAGCAAGACCCGTTTTCCCGCCGGGTGATGGACGGTATTGAAGCAAGTTATACACCACTCACAAAAGAAGAGATCATTCGTGCACGTCGTGCCTATCTGGCCAATGTCAGCTATTTTGACAGCAAGATCGGCGAGTTGGTTCAGACACTGGAAGAGATTGGCGAGATCGACAATACAATTGTCATTGTTACTGCTGACCATGGTGACATGTTGGGTGAGCGTGGACTTTGGTACAAGATGAATTTCTTTGAACATTCTGCCCGCGTACCAATGGTTATGGCAGGGCCGGGTGTTATTCAAGGTAGCGCGCCTAATGCGTGTTCTTTGGTGGATATGTTGCCGACCTTTATCGATATCGCTGGGGGCGATGAAACCATGCTGGGTGAACCAGTAGACGGGCGCAGCTTGATGCCGTTAGCGCGAGGGGAGAACGACCCGATTGATGAAGCAATTGGCGAGTATTGTGCAG
>CAZEPF010000265.1:0-2591 GCA_964514045.1 uncultured Rhizobiaceae bacterium
AGCACAAACGCCACGGCGTTCAAACGGTTCAATCCAAGCCAGATACGCTCTAAAATTTAGCGTATTGAAGCCAGATTACTGGAGATTTCCCGTAACAGCTTTTTCTTAATTGCTCTTGGGAAATCTTCAAAGCTCTCGGCTCTCATGACAAACGAGCCGGGACCTGTGATAACCTCCTCACGGTAATATTGATCGAGCCTAGGAAAATCATTGGTGATAATGGGCAGGCCGTTGACTGTCACATTTTGACTGTCCGCCAGTTTACGCGCGTCAGCAACCAGCACCGTTTTGGTTGAGAACCAGAACTTTGTTTCTACCCCATCGCCGGATATATCAATCACACGGCGCAAACCCTGATAGGTATTGGAATTGAGAAGTTTCAACCCTTCTTCAATGCCAGCGCCTATACCCGTGCCGCCACCGCCCACGCTGATCTTTTTATCTTCGGTTAACTGGAAGGTGCGAATGAGATCAGCAAATCGGTTAGCCGCCTGCGCGCTGTCTAATAGGAACCAGCCGCTATTTACTTTTTTGTAGGCAGCATCCGACCATAACATAATGGTAACTGCTATTTTGCCCGTCGGACCGGATATAATCGCAGCATGCACAGCAGGATCGCGAAAAGCTTCATAGGTTCCCTCCAATTGCAGAACATATTCATGGTTGGAAATAGAACCGGACGCATCCATCGCCAATACAAGTTCCAAATCCACCTCTTCAGATAAAGCTGAATGGGTAAGCACAAGTGAAAACAGGATAGCGACTAACATCTTCATTATATGAAAATTCTACCTGCCTTCTCCTCACAGTCAAATAAGCAAACCGTGTAAATCGCAATTACTCGACCAGTTTTGCCAGATCATCCAGCATGTTTGCTTCATTCGCGGGCTTATCCCAACGAATTCGGCTGATCCGGGGAAATCTTAGAGCAAAACCAGACTTATGGCGCGGGCTGTTATGTGCACTGTCAAACGCCACTTCAAAGACCAGTTGCTTTTTTACTTCCTGCACAGGACCAAAGCGCTGGAGCTTGTGATTTCTGATCCAGTTATCAAGCTGCTTGAGTTCTTCGTCCGTAAAACCAAAATAGGCTTTACCGATGGGCAGTAATTCTCCTGCCTCGTTCCAAAGTCCAAATGTGTAATCAGAATAATATGACGAACGTTTGCCGTGGCCACGTTGCGCGTACATCAATACGGCATCGATTAGAAGCGGATCGCATTTCCATTTATACCACCCATGTTTGGGACGGCCTGAAACATAAATACTGTCTTTTCGCTTGATCATCAGGCCTTCCAAGCGACCATTGGATTGCGCAGCTTCTTCGCGGAACCGGATCAAATCTTCAATGGATGAATAGTTCAGCAATTGTGAGATAGAAAAGCGGTTCGGGTCTAAGTCAGTAAACAATTCTTCCAGTTTCTCTCTGCGTTGCGTGAGATCAAGCGGACGCATATTTTCGCCTTGCAAACTCAACACGTCATACAGGCGAAGATGCGCAGGAAATGCGTTCATCAGTTTTGCAGTCGGCTTTTTCTTATTGAGACGCTGTTGCAGATCGTTGAACGAGCCTATCTCCTCTTGCGACTTTACCAAAAGCTCCCCGTCGACCACGCCGAAGAAGTTTACCGCCTCCGCAAGATCGGGAAAGGAATGAGAAATATCATCCCCTGTGCGCGAGAAAATTTTGGTTTCTTCACCATCGGATGCAACCTGCACACGGATGCCATCCCATTTCCATTCAGCCGTATGCGTGTCAGGCGTAATACGGGCAAGGTCTTTTTCTTCGTCTATCGGATGCGCCAGCATAACCGGCATATAGTTGATGGATGCAGAAACGTTGGGCTTGTCGGCCTTGCCATCAATCCAGTCAAAGAGGTTTTGATAGGGTGGCTCAAGCCCATGCCACAGCTCTTCCACTTCTTCGAGTTCTACGCCTTTCATGTTTGCAATCACACGTTTGACGGAGCGTGCAGACATGCCAATTCGAAGGCCGCGTGTACCCAGCTTTAACAAAGCCCAGCGCTGGGGTGGCGTCATGTTATCGAGCAACTGAACCAGATATTGCCTGATACCCTCTTTACCACGAGCCTTAAACTCTTCGATGACTTCCGTCAGCCCCGGCAGACGGTTGAGCAAAACGGGTTCTTCGGAGATCGGCCACGCAAGTGCGATGGTCTCGGACAGTTCGCCTACATAATCATAGGATAGTGCGAACAGCTCTTCATCCATGCGCTCAATGATCAGGTTCTTCGACAGGTTGCGCTTGAACAAATCAAAAGACAGCGTGCCTGCAATTGCGGCAAGCGCCCATCCGCGATCAGGGTCGGGCGCAGTCTTGAGATAATTGGCGAGAATGCGCTCTTTGGCATTGGTTGAATTGGTGAAATAAAGATCATCCAACAAATGGGCGAAGCGTTGCATTTACTCGGCCTCTTCTTCACGCCCGATGAGATCAAGAGCCTTTGCGCGAATACCACGTTTGGTGAGTTCATATTGCAAAGCCTCAACACGGCCATGCGTGATCCAGACGTCACTTGCACCCGCAGGTCATATTTTGGGATCAGCCCAAGTTGTCTTGGAATACGGGG
>CAZEPF010000266.1:0-2528 GCA_964514045.1 uncultured Rhizobiaceae bacterium
GATACTCGCTTAACCTAAGCTGCAATCTGTCCAGAAATCCCTGACGACGGACACGGTTCCTCCAATATCTGATGCTTTCGTGGGAAATGTCGATACCCATTGACCTGCAGGCGATTGCGTAGCAAATGCTGAGAGGGGCATCCATGCAGTAGGTCTTCGACATTCTGGAGAGACTGTGGAAACCGGATATACATCATCATGGTCAGACGGATGATCTCAGGCGATGTTTTGAAGAAACGAAAGGGGCTGATCTGGGTCATCAAACGAGGGTAGGGCGAGCGCGTTGCCCAATCCAGCTAGTTTAGTCTGACAAAGCCCTTTGAATCCAAATTAGCATTTTGCGTGAGCGTTGCGGATGTCACTTTACCTCTGCAACATCGGTGGCAAAAAAAACTATGAAAAAACAGTACACAACGAAGTGGCACGCTGAAAACACGGCTATGCGCCGTGGTAGCCGTAGGGACAGTGAGCTCAAAGTTTCGAAATGTCATCGCGATGCTCAAGGGCATATTTTAGAAGATTATTTGCTCCAGATAGGCCAAGTTTTTTGCTAATGTTTAAGCGGTGTGTGTGGACGGTTCGCACGGACACACCAATATGTTTGGATATTTTGGAACTGGACAATGACTGAGCCACGTATTTAAGCACGAGTTTTTCGGTCGTTGTGAGCATTTCAAACGCAGAAAACGTCGCACTCTCGATTTTTGGTGGAAGCAATTCGTCCTCTTCTTCGCGACCAACCGAACTGCTTGTCAGAAAACTTTCCGTATGGCTATTGAGAATACTAAGTAATTCAATACTGGCATCAGCCTTTGCAATAAAACCATTGCAGCCGATTTGCTTGGCATGACTTGCAAAGTCTGAGGAGGAATGCATAGAGAGAACGAATATGCGGCAATTGATTTTGGCGGCTCGTATCTTTTCGACAACTTCAAAACCATTCAGCTTTGGCATGCTCAAATCGATAATCAAAATGTCAGGTGATAGGCTGGAGACCTTATAAACACACGCTTCGCCATCAGATGCTTCGCCAATAACCTTGAATAAATCACTGTCCTCAATGATCGTTTTGACTCCATCTCTGAAGATCGGATGATTATCGGCAATGATTACCGTCATCACCATTTAGAAAGTCCCCCGGATGATTGCTGCCTATTTCAGAATGCCCATACAAACTCATTGTCTTGAAGCCTATCTCATTTTGCAATCAGTAACGAATTTACTAGCTCTTTCCATAAGCATTCTTACTTAGATTTTCAGCAACACTATCATAGAAACAGTCAGGGTATTTATATTTTTGGTATAAATATCAATGCATTGACTGCGTAAGATGATCTTGCAGGAGTTTAGTCGTTCGCTGTTTTGCTTCAAGGCTGGCAATGTGGCCAACCTCTGAAAGCAATGCAAATTTTGCACCTGGTACAGTTTCCGCAATGTACCTCGCATTTTTTAACTTATTCACTTTGTCCTGCACGCCCGCAATCACAAGCGTTGATACATTGATATCGTTCAGACGGTCTTGCATTGACGGGCGGTTTAGCACCGCACCAATTACATCATACATAATGGAAGGGTTTCTACGTGAAATACGATTCTTCCAATCATCGATTTCATCCGCGTTCGATGGTTCGCTTAGATAGGATTTTGCAAACATTTGGCGGATCATGAATTTGGATGCTGCGGAATAACCAGCTAGGCTTCCGATGAAGTTAAGTGCTTTGAGGACGTAAACCCTTGGTATCGGCTCGGGATGAGACGAGGCACCTATTAAAGTTAAGCTGTCTGTCATCTCCGGGCGTTCTAACGTCATCGCCAAAGCTATGCTTGCCCCCATCGACAAACCAACTATATGACATTTGCTGATTTTGAGATTTTGAAGTAGCTGCGCCACATTGTTTGACATGCTTCTAATGGATTGCGTTTTCGAAACGCATACGTGGGCATGGTGACCTGGAAAGTTTATCAAAAGACACCGATAGTCTCCGGAAAGTGCCTTTACCTGGTCCGCAAACATGTCAGAATCAAAGAATAACCCATGCAAGAAAAGGATAGTTTCTTTGCCATCGCCAACCAACTCATATTCGAGATCGGCATCAGCAATCATTTTTTTGTGCCTCTATGTGAAAATGAAACTCATAAATGTTTTGGTCTGCTCGTCTGTTTTGTTGCCAGTGACCACCAAGGGTCTCAATTCGCTGCTCTACAATCAGCCGCCCGATTGACGGCTCTTGATGATCTGCAACCTTCGACATCCAATCGCTACCATTATCTTTCAGAGTAAAGGTAAGCGTGCCTGAGTTCTCCGAAATGATAGCGTTGCATTGGTGCGCATCCGAGTGTTTCGCGAGATTGACAACCAGCTCTTGAATTATCCGATATACATGAAGTTGATGATTTTTCGGAAGGGCTTCTTCGTTGAGCTGAAAGGTAACTTCCGAACGCATACCATGATTTCGTTGTAGGTTCCCAAATAACTGCTTCACCGCATTTTGCCACCCGAGAAAATCTAGTGTGGCGGGGTGTAGTTC
>CAZEPF010000267.1:0-2507 GCA_964514045.1 uncultured Rhizobiaceae bacterium
CAGCGGAATCATAATCCGCGTGTCGGGGGTTCAAGTCCCTCTCCCGCTACCAAATCTTAAACTATTAAGCCATTGTAATTATTGATTAAAATACTGCATATTGCTTCAAAATTGTGGCGAAGTGGCGGGTTCTGGAATTTGACGCGATGGCTTTCGGAAATTATTTTCTAACGGCACTGGCTTCCCAGCATTGTTCAAAAGAATGCAGATGCAAGTAAACGTGGCTTTTTAAGTAGGCTCTTTGCCGTGAAACCCGACTATTCTGTAAGCTTATATTTTTTGCTGAACCCGCACGACCTCAACATCAACAAAATATATCATCTGCATTGGGTTTTCGTCAGAAGCCAGAATATCTACTTTCATTCCGGCTTCATCATCGCCAAAAAGAATTGCTTTTGGTGAGGGATCAATCTCATCAATGATACCTTTATCTGGGCTTCGTTGCCCTTCAGTTCTGGCATGTGATTTATCAAATGTCTTCCAAACCATGGCCTGTGAGTTTAGGCGTTCAGCCGCTGGATGCTGCAATATGGCCTTTGTATCGGCTGCATTTCCCATTACTTGATGCGCCGCTTTGGCATCTAAAGTGTAAACAGGTTGGAAATCGCCCTGAATATTGACGTGATTGATAGTCTGTTTGCCGCCAGCCTCGACTACACTGAGTGCGATGTTCATCGCATAGGCCATACAAAGATGGATTGAACTGTTCGTTATTTTGATTTCGATTTAGCTTTTTTGAGTGAAATAACGACAACACCAGGCAGTGCACTCGCGGGAGCGTTGGAAATATCTGATCTTTTTCCCACTATTTGTATGGTTTTCATTTCCCCTTTTGGAGTGAGTACAAAACCTTTTGCCCGAAGTAAGTCAGGATATTCTTTCAACACCTCTTGCACGAAGGCTTCCGGCTCGACTGGATTTTGCGGATCAATAATATCGGTATGATAGTTGTCATTGTGATGGTTGTGTTCATTCCCGTCACCCTCTTGCGGCCGATCGAACGGGCGTAACAGTAATTCAGTAACAACCGCTGCAAATCGTGTTCTAAGGATTGCAGTTCTGCTTGTGATACTTTCTAGCCAATCGGCCAGTTGATCCTGTTCTTCTTTTTCAATCAAGTCGATCTTGTTGAGCAACAGAATATCTGAACCAGAAAATTGCTGTTCTATAGTATCCGCAAGATAGCGGTTTGCGAACTGATGTTGAATTTGCGGGGCATCTACCAGACAGATAACCCCATCGAGGTTGAACCCGTCCATGATCGATAATGAACCAACTATGGCTGAAGGGATAGCGACACCGCTTGCCTCCAAGATTACGTGGTCAGGCATTGGATCAAAACTCTTGAGTTTCAAAAATGCCTCAACCATACCGCTCCCGTAACTACAACAAACACATCCACCAGAAAGGCTGATTAAATCATCGTCCTGTGCTTCGATAAGATCCGCATCAATTGGCAAATCTCCAAAATCATTGACCAAAATTGCTAACCGCTTACCCGCAGGATTACGCAGAAGGTGATTAACCAGCGTTGTCTTTCCAGCCCCTAAATAACCGCTGATGATTGTGACTGGTATGTTATTCACTGGAAAACGACTTACAGTTCAGAAGCAGCAAAGACCTTGCCGCCAAGCATTGTGCCCCAAACTTCAATATCCTTAAGTGCCATTGGATCGACTTTAGTAGGGTCATCTTCGAGAATTGCAAAATCCGCCCGTTTCCCGGTTTCTATTGATCCGATTTCTCCATCAAGCTTAAGCGTATAAGCTGCTCCAATTGTTATCGCGTGTAAGGCATCGGCAACACTGACACGTTCATGTTCACCCAGCAAACGTCCAGAGGCGGTCATGCGGTTAATTGCACACCAGGCTGTGTAAAGCGGAGCCAAAGGCGTGATGGGTGCATCAGAATGAATTGCCATGGGTACGCCGTTTTCAAGTGCGGTTGCACACGCATTCATGCGATTAGCCCGCTCTGGCCCGACTGTAAGATTGTAATGTTCATCGCCCCAATAGAACGTATGATTTGAAAACAAGTTTACGCACATGCCAAGGCTAGCCATTTTGCGAAACTGTGCAGCATCCGCAAGCTGGCAATGTTGCAACGTAAAACGGTGATCCGCAGATGGGGTAGTTTTTAGATTTGTCTCAAGTGTCTCAATAGCTAGTTGCGTGGCTTCATCCCCATTGGTGTGGGTATGGACTAAAAATCCTGACTTTAGTGCCAATTCGTATATCTCGTTCAATTGATCCGGCGCGACATACCAAAGCCCGTTTGGCGCTCCGTTATAGTATCCGGGAGATCGCAAACGAGCAGTAAAACCCTGTATTGAGCCATCTGTAACCACCTTTATCCGGCCCAAACGAAGTTTGTCCGTAGACCTTGGTTCAAGTTCACTTACGTGTTTAAGTAATTCTGTAGGCGACAGACCATGAAAAAAACGGAACGGCACAACACGCGCAGGATAAGTATCTTCTCCCGTAACGCGTAGCAGCATCGAAACAAGA
>CAZEPF010000268.1:0-2477 GCA_964514045.1 uncultured Rhizobiaceae bacterium
TTACACCAGAGGACGCACCTGCACAGATTGTGCATTTTCCAAAGTCTTGCCTGCATTGTGATGATGCCCCTTGTGTTACCGTTTGTCCGACTGGTGCAAGTTATAAGCGTGGTGAAGATGGCATAGTGCTTGTTGATGAAGATAAGTGCATCGGCTGTGGTTTATGTGCTTGGGCCTGTCCGTATGGTGCCCGCGAGATGGACCCATCAGAACAGGTGATGAAGAAATGCACGCTCTGCGTAGACCGCATTTATAACGATAACCTTCCTCAAGAAGATCAAATTCCTGCATGCGTGAAAACATGCCCGGCTGAGGCAAGACACTTCGGTGATCTGGGTGACGCAAATTCCGATATTTCAAAGCTAGTCGCAGAGCGCGGTGGAATGGATTTGATGCCTGAGCTTGGCACTAAACCAGTCAATAAATATTTGCCGCCACGCCCTAAGACAACGCCTACAAGCGAGATGAAGCAAACACCAACCAAGAAACTGGATGCAAAAGGTTTCTTAGGCTGGTTAGACAGAACACTGGAGAAACTCTGATGCATCCGGCAATTTCTGTAATATTTTTCACAGTCACATCGGGAGCTGGTTTTGGCTTCTTGGCACTCATTGGTTTGGGTGTGCCATTACCGGCAACAGGGGTAGCGGCATTTGTTGCTGCGTTGATCGGTGGCGGTTTGGCAGTTGCAGGGCTTTTGTCCTCAACATTCCATTTAGGACACCCTGAAAGAGCATGGCGTGCCTTTAGCCAGTGGCAATCGTCATGGCTTTCACGCGAGGGCGTGTTCGCAGTTATCACGCTTATTCTGTTTGGTGTATATACGCTTGCTTGGGTTTTTGGTGGCTATAGAATTCCATGGCTTGGATACATTATCACCATTGGTTCTGTTTTGACCGTCTACGCTACTGCAATGATATATGCGCAACTTAAAACAGTGCCTTCATGGAATAATGCCATGACGCCTGTATGTTATCTATTATTCTCTCTTGCTTGTGGAATACTGATCGCAGCTTCCTTCGGTTTTTGGAAAACTGTTGGTCCAATATCCGTTTCAACAGCAGCATTGGTCAGCATGGTAGTGGCTTGGGCAGCAAAATTGATTTGGTGGAATTCCGTACTCAAAGATACTCTTGCAGCAAGAGGTTCATCAACCGAAACTGCCACAGGACTTGGCTTTCTTGGCAAAGTAAAGTTACTGGAAAAGCCGCATAGTGGAGAGAACTATCTTACTAAAGAAATGGTGCACCAAGTTGGTCGTAAACATGCCTCAAAACTGAAAGTGCTTGCATTGTTGTTGGGGGCAGTCTTGCCAATCCTAATCGGATTGATTGTCATTTTAACAGCCGCACCAAATCATCTTTTAGCCTTGGCTTTAATATTCCTGTTAGCAGGATTGTTTGTCGAGCGTTGGCTATTTTTTGCAGAAGCCAAACACGCAGTTTCATTATATTATTGAGATATATCTCAGCGCCTAAATGAAGGCGCTGAGAATAACCGCTTGTTATTCTGAACCGACATCACCGCCGATGGATATACCACTTCCGTCTTGACCATCACCTAGGCCACCGCCTGATGCCAAGCCACCGCCGCCGCATCTAGACACCGCTAAACGGAAACCTGGTTCGATTTGGCTTTGGTCTGCTATGAATGGAAAATAACGCGCCATGTCACGTGAGTTATAGATTCCATTTCTCGGCTGGATGGGCGGTGAAATTTTTCCATCAGGACTGGCCACAACAAAGTCACAGCGACGGGTTATGGTTTCGCAACTACCAGAATTAGAACAGAATGTAACTTCGCCAGAAGCAAGCATCACGTAAGTTCGTCCTCGGTAGTGTTGTAAATCAAATGCGGTCCCACGCACACCTAAAGTGCCGGTTGGCGTTTGTATTTCATAGGCATTAGATCCGCTTGAACCGCTGATAAAGCGAAGTGCGCCCGCAGAAGAATCAATAGCAAATTTTTTAAAGGTGGAGCCATTTGGATTGTAGATAGTTTTATCCAGAACCAAATTGGTGCCTGGGCCTACTACCATCTTTGTTCCATCATTGAACTTGAAATGACCAAGCCCTGAACTGTTAGCCCTGATGCGTTCATTAGCAAAGACTTGAGATTTTGTTTTCAAAACTCGTGATGATCCGGCTTTGACCGTTTTCTCTGCCCGAACCGTAGTGCCTATAGATTGTGCATGAGCGGCCGATAAACCTCCCACGACGATCATCAGGGCAGTTGTTCCTAGTAATTTTGTTGGGGACATAGAGACCTCCATCTGTTCCAGCCAATTTTTACTTTTCATATTACTACGTTTAGCCAATGCCCATAAAAACAATGTGCAAGTGGACACACAGCGAATATAGCCTCATGTTGAGGTGCAAATATAATGCCAATATTGTCATGGAGATGAAAAATGGTGAACCGTCAGGGATTCGAACCCTGGACCTACTGATTAAAAGTCAGTTGCTCTACCAACTGAG
>CAZEPF010000269.1:0-2415 GCA_964514045.1 uncultured Rhizobiaceae bacterium
GTACCAGCGATCCGGCGCTGCGAGAATTCAAGCTCTGCTAGAGCCTGGCTCGCTTTTTTACCGCGTATCATTGTTGCGACATCATTAAGCTTTTGCGGGCTTGTACGGATAGTCCGTGTCACAGCACGGGCTTCATTATCCTTGAGCACGCGTTCGCGCTTTTCCTTGCCCATCTCTACTTCCTCTTTGCCTTTTTATCCGCACCGTGACCGTAATAGGTACGGCTTGGAGAAAATTCGCCAAACTTGTGCCCCACCATGTCCTCAGACACCAATACAGGGATATGCTTCTGACCATTGTAGACACCGAAAGTAAGACCAACGAACTGAGGCAGGATCGTTGAACGTCTGCTCCAAGTCTTGATTACTTCGCTTCTACCACTTTCACGGACCTTGTCGGCTTTCTTCAAGAGATAGCCATCAACAAACGGTCCTTTCCAAACTGAACGAGCCACGTTGTTTGTTCCCTATCGTTTCTTGCGCTGATGACGAGAGCGCATGATGAGTTTATCGGATGATTTGTTCTTGGCGCGTGTGCGCTTACCTTTTGTTGGCTTACCCCATGGAGTAACCGGATGACGGCCACCAGACGTACGACCTTCACCACCACCATGAGGGTGATCGACCGGGTTCATAGCAACACCACGAACATGTGGGCGACGGCCCAACCAACGGTTACGGCCAGCTTTACCCTTATTGGTATTGCCATTGTCCGGGTTTGAAACCGCACCGATAGTCGCAATACAATCACCATGGATCAAACGCTGTTCGCCAGAGTTCAACCGAAGAATTGCATAAGGACCATCACGACCAACCAGTTGAACATAAGATCCGGCAGAACGTGCAATTTGTGCACCCTTGCCTGGTTTCATTTCAACGTTGTGAATGATTGTACCAACTGGAATTGCCTTCATAGGCATCGCATTGCCAGGTTTCACGTCCGCAGAAGCCGCTGAAATAACCTTGTCGCCAATTCCTAAGCGCTGGGGCGCAATGATGTATGACAATTCGCCATCGTCATATTTGATCAATGCGATGAATGCAGTCCGGTTAGGATCGTATTCGATACGCTCGACCGTTGCTGAGACATCAAGCTTATTACGCTTGAAATCAATCATACGGTAAGAGCGCTTGTGTCCACCGCCACGATGGCGTGCAGTCATACGACCTACATTGTTACGACCACCAGACTTCGACAGGCCCTCAGTCAAGGTCTTGACTGGCTTGCCCTTCCAAAGTTCGGAACGGTCAACGATGACCAGCTGGCGCTGACCCGGTGTCCGTGGATTAAATTTCTTAAGTGCCATGGTTCTTTTCCTTAAAGCCCTGTGGTCACGTCGATTGTGTCACCATCAACAAGTGTCACGACTGCCTTTTTGACGTCGCTCTGCTTACCTTTGATGCCGCGGAACCGCTTGACCTTGCCCTTGCGAACAAGCGTGTTTACAGATTTCACCTTGACGTTAAAGAGCGCTTCAATTGCTCCCTTAATCTCAGGCTTAGATGCGTTAGGTGCCACATTAAAGACAACCTGATTTTGCTCTGAAGCAAGTGTAGATTTCTCAGTAATTACCGGAGAAACGATTACATCGTAATGGCGTGGTTGTGTCATTTGAACCGCTCCTCAAGTGCTTCAACAGCAGACTTTGACAAAACAAGTTTCTCACGGCGAAGGATGTCATACACATTGATACCCTGCACTGGCAGCACATCAATAAGAGGAACATTTCTCGCAGCTAGTGAGAAGTTATTGTCTAACTCAGCACCACCAATGAACAATGCATTTTCTAGACCAAGCTTAGCAAGCTGACCGCGCAACGCGCTTGTTTTAGCTTCTTTCACAGCGAGATCATCAACAATAACGATCTGTTCTGCTGCCTGCTTGGACGACAATGCGTGTTTTAGAGCAAGTGCGCGAACCTTTTTAGGCAAGCCATGTGCATGATCACGCGGTGTAGGACCAAATGCACGACCACCACCACGGAACTGTGGAGCTTTTGCAGTAGAGTGACGAGCATTACCCGTACCCTTCTGGTTGTACATTTTCTTACCTGTCTTAGTGATCTCAGAACGGTTTTTCACGTCATGTGTACCGGCACGGCGTTTTGCCAACTGATACCGAACCATGCGGTGAAGAAGATCTTCACGTGGTTCCAGACCAAATACAGCATCAGATACTGAAACTTTGCCTGAAGATTTACCGTCTAATGTGGTTACGCTGATATCCATTATTCAGCTCCCTTATTATCGTCGGAAGCTTCATCATCACGTGCCTCAGCAGCGGCTTCCGCCTCTGCCTGCTGTTGTGCTTCTAGTTCTGCGGCTGCTTCTTCGGCTAGAGCTTCTTCAGCGGCCTCAGCAGCTTCTGCTACTTCTTCAGCTTTCGAACGGGTTGCAGCAGGGAACATGGCATCTC
>CAZEPF010000270.1:0-2397 GCA_964514045.1 uncultured Rhizobiaceae bacterium
GATGTTGAAGGCGAAGCACTTGCAACTCTTGTTGTAAACAAGCTTCGTGGCGGTCTGAAAATTGCTGCGGTTAAAGCACCTGGTTTTGGTGATCGTCGTAAAGCAATGCTTGAAGACATCGCTATCCTGACAGGCGGTCAAGTGATCTCCGAAGACCTTGGCATCAAGCTAGAAAACGTTTCTCTTGAAATGCTCGGCACTGCGAAAAAAGTGAACATCTCTAAAGAGAACACTACTATCGTCGATGGCGCTGGCAAGAAAAAAGAAATCGAAGGTCGCGTAAATCAGATTAAAGCTCAGATTGATGAGACTTCTTCTGACTATGACCGTGAGAAACTTCAAGAGCGCCTTGCTAAACTAGCAGGTGGTGTTGCTGTTATCCGCGTTGGTGGTGCAACCGAAGTTGAAGTTAAAGAGAAAAAAGACCGTGTAGACGATGCGCTTAACGCTACTCGTGCTGCGGTTGAAGAAGGTATTGTTGCGGGTGGTGGTGTTGCACTGCTTAAAGCTTCAGCCAATCTCTCATCAACTGGTGAAAATGCTGACCAAGATGCTGGCATCAGCATCGTACGTCGTGCGCTACAAGCTCCAATTCGTCAGATTGCAGAAAACGCAGGCGACGAAGGCTCAATCGTTGTGGGTAAAGTTCTCGATGGTAAAGCTACTTTCGGTTACAACGCGCAAACAGGCGAGTATGGCGACATGATTTCTATGGGTATTATTGACCCTGTGAAAGTGGTTCGCTCTGCCCTTCAAGACGCTGCATCAGTTGCTTCACTGTTGATTACAACAGAAGCAATGGTTGCTGAAGCGCCTAAGAAAGATGGAGGCGGCGGTGCCCCTGCAATGCCTGACATGGGCGGCATGGGCGGCATGATGTAAAACACTTTTGGCGCTAGCCAAAAGTGATGAAATCTCTCTGCCCGACTGATTGATCAGCGGCAGGTGGTTTGAAAACCACCGGGAGCCATCATCCGATATTTGTGAAGAGGCCAGTCTATTGACTGGCCTTTTTCTTTGCCTCAAGCCCATGATCTTATTTGAAAGACAATGCTACGCATTGCTTTTAGGGCGGTATGGGAAATCGCGACATCTGCGCGTTGACTTAGCAAGGTTCAAAGTGTTGATTCATTGAAACGCGCACGAGGCGACAATGAGCAACGCACCAGTCTACGAAATTGATCTACCGCAATTTTCGACAGATCCATACCCTGATCTAAAGCGTATGCGTGCCGAAGCGCCGATTGCCTATGTGCCACAACTTGATGCAACCTTAATCACCACGCGCGATGACATTTTTATCAATGAGAAGAAAACCGATATTTTTTCTTCTGATCAACCCGATGGCTTAATGACCAAGCTGATGGGTGCTAACATGATGCGCAAAGATGGCGAAGCACATCTAAACGAGCGCAAAGCGATCTTTCCGACGGTCTCGCCCAAAACCGTGAAAACCATTTGGCAAAAGCAGTTCAAAACAATCGTTGATGAGACGCTAAATGATATTCTCCCAAACGGACAGGCCGATATGATCAACGAGATTGCCATGCGTATTTCAGGCGATGCGCTTAAGGCAATCACCGGACTGACGCAGATTAGCTGGCAGGAGATGGACCGTGTCAGCCAAGGCATGATTGACGGATGTGCAAACTATTCAAGCGATCCAGAAATTACCAAACGTTGCAATGATTGCACTTCAGCCATTGACCAATATATCGACGAGCGCATTCCAGATTTAACGGCCAATCCTGATCACTCGTTATTGTCTGTTCAACTTCAAGCAGGATTAAATGAAGCGCAATATCGCGCGAATATTAAACTTGCTATCTCGGGCGGACAGAATGAACCTCGCGATGCGATTGCCGGACTTGTCTGGGCGCTGTTAACCCACCCAGAACAACTGGCAAACATTAAAGACGGGAATGCTTCATGGCTCGATGCCTTTGAAGAATACGCGCGCTGGATTTCACCGATAGGAATGTCCCCAAGACGTATCGCTAAACGCTATGAATTAAATGGCGTCACACTGGAACAAAACGACCGTGTGTTCTTTATGTTCGGTTCTGCCAATCGTGATGAGACTGTCTTTTCCAATCCTGACGAATTTGATCTTGGTCAGAATATCAAAGCTACAATTCCGTTTGGTGCCGGACCGCATTTCTGCGCAGGTGCCTGGGCTTCCAGAAGTTTGATAGCAGACGTTGCCCTGCCGCAAATTTTTGCGTGCCTTCCCAATCTGGCTCTGGTTGGTGAGACTATATTTCATGGCTGGGCTTTTAGAGGCCCCACCCAAATGTCGGTTAAATGGAACGGATAAATCGATTTAGATAATTGCCAGGTATTAGAGCGTATCTGTCTTGGATTGAATCGATTTGATGGGTTGGATTTTTGATTTCA
>CAZEPF010000271.1:0-2381 GCA_964514045.1 uncultured Rhizobiaceae bacterium
GCGTTCAAACGGTTCAATCCAAGCCAGATACGCTCTAGTACTTTGGGGTTCTTTTGCTCTTCGATAATCCATCAATAATCGGGCAGTCTGCATTTCCATCACCTTGGCAAGAATCTGCCAAAACCACCAATTCATCGTGAAGTAGTTTGAGTTCTTTCATTTTGGTTTTGATGTCGTCAATGCGTTGAAGCGTGAGCAGTTTCACGTCATAACTGGCACGGTTGGTATCTTCATAAAGCCCCAGTAGTTCGCGGCATTCATCAATTGAAAACCCGAATGATCTGGCGCGACGCACGAAGATCAGTTTTTCAAGTTCTGCCTGATCATATTGCCGATAACCAGCAGCCGAGCGCGAGCTTGGTGTTACCAGGTTAATGTCTGCGTAATAACGAACGGTTTTGGTTGGGATATTGGCTGCTTTTGAAATTTCACCGATGTTCATAATGCTTCCTTGACCTTCCAGTAACTGGAAGCATTACAGAGTTGATCGTGAAACTCAACAGAGGTCAGATATGACTGCAATCACCCAAGCAATAAGTGGAATTAGCTGGTCGTGTACGCATACGTGGAAACGGGCTTCTTATAATACGATGTGGTGTCTGATTGGTTGTTCAATCGGGGATATGGGAACCATTTTATATTTCCAACTGACAGGCATTGCGTGGCCAACTTTGGCGATTATGGCACTGGCGATTTTCAACGGTATTTTGACGTCGATCATTTTGGAGACCTTTATTCTCTCAAGGCAAATGCCATTAAAACTTGCTTTCAATACAGCTGTGGGCATGTCGCTTATTTCGATGATTTCGATGGAAGTTGCGATGAACGGGGTCGACTATCTGATGACGGGCGGTGCTAAACTCACGTGGTGGGTGCTGCCTTTCATGTTGTTTGCAGGGTTTATCACACCATTGCCCTATAATTACTGGCGTCTAAAGGCGCTCGGGAAAGCCTGTCATTAGGAGAGTAGAGAAATGAAAAAGCCGCTTATCATCATAGCTGTACTTTTAAGCGTATCATCGTTGGTCTATGCGCATAGTGGAGCAACAGGCGTTGTGAAAAGCCGCATGGATATGATGGGAGACGTGGCAAAGTCGATGAAGATCATTGGCCAAATGATTAAAGGTGCAACCGCTTATGATCCCGATACGGCAAAGTCTGCAGCGCTTGAGATCAGGGCGCATTCCAGAATGTTTGGTGGTTTGTTTCCGGAAGGATCAACAAAACACCCAAGTGAGGCATTGCCTGTAATCTGGGAGGACTGGGAAGAGTTCATACAGCTTTTTGATCAGATGGAAGTTGCTTCTGAAAAACTGTCAGCATTGGTATCCACTGCCTCAAAAGCGGATGAATTAAAATTCCAGTTTGCCACACTCGGTAAAACTTGTGCTTCCTGCCATGAGAAATTTCGCTTGAAGAAGTAAGGGTTCGGTTGGCTATCAGATTTATTGTTGGTTTATGTTAGCGCCTGACTTAGCCAAACCGATCTCTACCTAACTGCGATATTCAGGTTCTTCGCGATCAAGAATTTCTTTCAGGTCAGCGAAATGCTTTCCTGCCTGATCGTCATAGTCTTCAATTTCTTGGGCAGTTTTTTCAGCAATTTCATCGGATAGGGTGCGAAGCTTTTGACCCGTCCATAGTGCTTTAATATAGGTCTCAGCAGCGCGCTCGAAATAATACAGGCGATTGAATGCGTCCCCAACCGTATCCCCGATTACCATGACGCCGTGATTGCCCATCACCATAACCTTAACCTTCGGGTCTTGTAATAATTGCGAGCAGCGTTCGCCTTCTTCTTCAAAGGCCAAGCCGCCATATCCATCATCTACGACGTGCCGATTGTGAAAAATTGCAGTGTTTTGATCAATTGGCTTCATCACTGAATCCGCTAGGCTTGCAAGAACCGTTGCGTGCACCGAATGCACATGAAGGGCACATCGCGCATGAGGGCAATTACGGTGAATGGCGCCGTGCAATCCCCACGCAGTTTTATCCGGCGCGTCCGGCCTGTCCATTGTGGAAGGGTCATTGGCATCAATCAGTAGGATGTCTGATGCTTTTATTAGTGAGAAATGACGCTGGTTCGGGTTAATCAGAAACTGTGTGCCATCATCATTTACAGATAGGGAGAAATGGTTTGCCACCGCCTCATGCATGTTGAGACGAACAGCCCAACGGAATGCAGCGGCAAGATCAACACGCTCTTCGTAGTAAGGCATGTTGGATAGTTGGTCATCGTGAAGTGGACTGACAGACATATAATTTCTCCGGTTTTGCAAAGCGTCTCACGGAAGGTTTGCGCCTGCAAGTAAGAAATTTGGATGTTAGAGCGTGTCTGTCTTGGATTGCATCGATTTGATGGGTTGGATTTTTGATTT
>CAZEPF010000272.1:0-2366 GCA_964514045.1 uncultured Rhizobiaceae bacterium
GATGGTACTTTGTCTTAAGGCACGGGAGAGTAGGTCGCTGCCAGGTCTGCCAATTGCATATTCTAGTTTTCACAGGATCTTCTATTTCAATGTATTTATGACCGTCTGCCAGATGTGCTTTGGTCGGCGGTTTTTTTGTGGCATTATTTGCGTTGCTGAATATTCAGCGCAAAGGCTTTTAACGCGGGGTGGAGCAGCCCGGTAGCTCGTCAGGCTCATAACCTGAAGGTCGCAGGTTCAAATCCTGCCCCCGCAACCAAACCACTTTTGTTTTGTAAAAGCGGTTCAATGTCTCCAAAGTTTCTTAATTAATAGCAGCAGCTATGTTTTTCGAAAGAACAACTAGCGAGAGCCTTTATCTAGCTATCACTAGGTGATGCTTCGCATGAGTTCGAGTTCAGCCTTTATTCTGCACTGAAAACTGATATGAAACTCTCAATTTTTGACTTTATATCTTTGTACATAAAAACGTTCATATCTTCTTCCTTAATCGCTTATTAAACGTCAAATGGTAGAAATCTTACGTAATTGAAGTCAAAGATATTGAGTTAATGCGTCTTAGAACCATCATGTTTGCGTTTTTCAGCATTATTGCTGTCGCGCCAATTGCCATATTCTGGGTATTGGAACGGTTGGGTTTTGGAGGTGGAATTACCCTGACAACAATTGGTTTTGGGTTGGCTATGTCAGGTTTGCTTGCCTATTTGGCATCAAAGGTTTTGACCTCTCCGGTAGAGCAGATGGTTACCGCTTTGAATCGCATTGGCGCTGGTGAACTGCGGGCATACGAAAAAATCCAGGAACCTGTTTGGCACCCGCAAGAATTTGTTGCAGCGCGTGAAGGTATCCGCGCAATGTCTGAGCGTTTGCAAGAGAACATTGATACAATTTCGCGACATGCTTACCTCGACGGGATTACAGGTCTGCCAAACCGTGAATGTTTCCGGGTGTTGGCGCAGGAAGAGATTGAGAAGATGCATGCGACTGGTAATCGGTGCGCAATTTTGTTTCTTGATCTGGATGGTTTTAAGCAAGTTAATGATGTGTACGGGCATCGCAGTGGTGATGATCTTCTAAAAGGATTTGCCAGTAAGCTCCATACGTATTGTGGTCATGCAATGAAACGCCACGCGCGTGGTGCTGATAATGCGATGAGAATTTTGCCAGCCCGTTTGGGTGGTGACGAATTTGTTGTTCTTCTATCCAATCTATCGCATCTGGAATTTACAGAGCAGTTTGCTTCCGGATTGTTCAGCCGCGTCTTTGGCCCATTCATGATCCATAATGGTGTAAGCCTTGATGTGAAGGGCAGCGTAGGTGGGGCGATATTCCCTGATCAGGCGCATGACTTTGACGAACTTCTTCGTCTTGCCGACATTGCAATGTATGCAGCGAAAAATAGTGGTAAAGGCCGTTTCTGTCTGTATCATCCTAATCAGGCGAATAGCTTATCTGGTCCTGCAAAGCAGCCGGAAAGCACAGATTGTCTTCTTGGTTGCGAAAGTACAGCCTCGGTTTTAACAGAATTATCTTTTGATAAGTCAGACCAAGCGTTTCTTTTAGGAATATTGCTTGTCACAGGTAGTAAGCGGCAGGTTTGATAGAACTCTGTCTGTCGTTAGGCATTGTATAGAGGTTTATTATGACCAGCCAAACATTGATTGCGCCTTCCGTTTTAGCGAGTGACTTCTCAAAATTGGGTGATGAGGTCGAAGCCGTTGCTGCTGCTGGAGCAGATTGGATTCATTTGGATGTAATGGACGGCCATTTTGTGCCGAATATAACGTTTGGTGCGCCAATCATCAAAACCATCCGTAATCGTACTGATAAGATATTCGACTGCCATTTAATGATTGAACCTGTTGATGTTTATCTTGCGGAATTTGCAGCGGCTGGTTGTGAGATATTGACGGTTCACGCAGAAGCTACGCGTCATCTTGATAGAAGTTTACAGGCCGTTCGGGATCTCGGGTGTAAAGCGGGTGTGGCGCTTAATCCTCATACTCCTGTAAATGTGATTGAACATGTATTGGACCGGATTGATCTTGTTTGTTTGATGAGTGTCAACCCGGGCTTTGGTGGTCAGAAATTTATCGCGGAAGTTGTTGAAAAAACCAAACGTGTGAAAGCGCTGATTGGCGATCGCCCAATCCATATCGAGATTGATGGTGGCGTTGATCCTAATACGGCACCACTGGTTGTGAATGCAGGTGCGGATGTGTTGGTGGCAGGTTCTGCTGTATTTAAGGGCGGTCATGAAGACGCATACCGATCTAATATCGAAGCGATTCGCGCTAGTTACGCATAAGGCCTAGAGCGTATCTGGCTTGGATTGAACCGTTTGAACGCCGTGGCGTTTGTGCTCC
>CAZEPF010000273.1:0-2344 GCA_964514045.1 uncultured Rhizobiaceae bacterium
GCAAAATCTTCTGACATTAAAAAAGTATGTGTAATTGGTGCTGGTACAATGGGTTCTGGTATTGCTGCCCAATGTGCCAATGCGGGCCTTGAAGTGCTTCTGCTCGATATCAAATCTGATGGGAACGCCAACGCGGTCGCGGAAGGTTCTCTTGATCGAATTAAAAAATCTGATCCGCCTTTGTTGATGCGCAAAGAGAATTTAGCGAAAATTTCAGCCGGTAATATTGAAGACGATTTGGCTGGTGCTGGTCAATGTGACTGGATTTGTGAAGCCATTGTTGAGCGCCTTGATATCAAGAAGCAGCTCTATTCCAACCTTTTACCGCATCTCAAACCAACCACGCTGGTCTCTTCCAATACGTCGACCATCCCAATCAAGTTTTTGGTGGAAGATGCGCCGCGGGATTTCAAGGAACGGTTTTGTATTACTCATTTCTTTAATCCGGTTCGTTATATGCGTCTGCTGGAACTCGTTAAGGGCGAAGAGACCCGTGATGATGTGATTGAAGCGCTGCATGACTTCAATGACCGTATGTTGGGTAAGGGCGTCGTAAACTGTGCGGATACGCCGGGCTTTCTGGGTAACCGTGTTGGTGTGTTTGCGCTTCAAGCTGCGGTGCATGAGGCGGTGGAACTTGGCCTCAAAATCGAAGAAGCAGATGCAATCTTTGGTCGTCCGATGGGTATCCCCAAGACTGGCGCGTTTGGCCTGTATGATTTGATCGGGCTTGATCTTATGGGTGATGTGGTTCGCTCCCTTAATTCTATCCTCGAGCAGGGCGACCCGTTCCATGAAGTGGGTGGTGAGAACAAAGTTGTAAACGATCATGTGGAGCGTGGGTTCCGTGGTGATAAGTCTGGCGCTGGTTTCTACCGTGAAGTGGATGAAGTTCGTGAAGCATGGGACCTTCAAACGGAAGCTTGGAGACCGCGTAATCGTGAATTGCCTGACCTTGCTGTGCGTGGCGAGAAAGAGGGTATTACCGCGCTGATTGCTGGCGATGACACGCTTTCAATCTTTGCCTGGCGCGTGCTGGCTCGTATCCTGACCTATTCCGCAAGCCTTGTGCCGGATGTGACCCTGTCACCGCAGGATATCGATGATGCCATGAAGCTTGGATACAATTGGATTCAAGGTCCGTTTGAAATGATCGATACAATCGGCTCGGGTGCGTTTGTTGAGCGCCTTGAAGCGGAAGGTTGGGACATTCCTGAGTTTTTGAGAAACTCAGCAGGCGAGCCCTTCTATAATGCAGAAAACGGTGTCTTGAATGTGCGCCACTGGGATGGTGCTCTTCATCCGGTGAACCTGCCTGACGGTGTTGTCCGGTTCCATATGGCTCGCAGAACGCTTGATCCTGTATCGGAAAATGCAGGCGCCAGCCTTTTCCACCTTGATGGTGGTGTTCGCCTGATCGAGTTTCACACAAAAGCAAATGCGCTTGATGATGATTGTATGGCAATTGTGCATGAGGCCGCCAACAATCCGGGACCGGGTATTCTTGTTCATAATGATGCGCAGCACTTTTCTGCCGGTGTAAATCTTGAACGGTTCCTTGCGTTTATTGAAGCTGAGGATTGGGATGGTATTGATCAGTTCCTATTGCGTTTTCAAAGTGCTGTAGAAGCATTGCTCTATTGTAATGCGCCCGTTGTTGGTGCGCCGTCCGGTCTTGCGATCGGTGGCGGATATGAAGTGCTTGCCCATTGCGACAAGGTAATTGCGCATTCAAATTCTATTCTGGGGCTGGTTGAAGCAAGCGTAGGCGTGGTGCCTGGTGGTGGTGGCGTTAAAGAAACGTATTTGCGTTGGTTCAATGCAACTGGCGACTGGGCAAAAGCTGCTCGTAAGACATTTGACCAAATTGGCTATGCGCAAACAGCATCTTCGCCCGACCAAGCCGCAGGAATGCAGTATTTCATGCCAGAGCGTGACGAGCAGGTTATGAACCGTGACCGTTTGATCGAGGGCGGATTATCGCTTCTTAATTCAATGGCTGATGGATATTCGCCGCGCAAAAAACCAGACTTTAAACTGGCAGGTGGTGCCGCGCAGGCTGAGATGGTTTCGTTTTTGGAAGAGGGCCGGAAAAAGGGCTGGTTCTTTGACCATGACGTTACGGTTGCTACCGAGATTGCCAAAATCATGACGGGTGGTGATGATGCTGAAGTTACTCAGCTTAGCGAAACAGACATGTATGAGCGCGAGCGGCAGGCATTTATTACACTTGCAAAAACCGCTGAAACAAAAGAACGCATTACCCAGCTTTTGCGCCATGGCCGGTCAATCAGAAACTAGAGCGTATCTGGCTTGGATTGAACCGTTTGAACGCCGTGGCGTT
>CAZEPF010000274.1:0-2269 GCA_964514045.1 uncultured Rhizobiaceae bacterium
ATCAAAAATCCAACCCATCAAATCGATCCAATCCAAGACAGACACGCTCTAGCCTCGCCTGATAGCTTATTGTGGCGGCCAGATTTGTGACCAATTATCATAATTACCATCACAATCGTCTTTGATGGTTTCTTCGATCAATTCAAAATTGGCGCCATACCCCCCGCCCGGCCATTTCCACTTGGAACGGACACCGCAATCACCAAGCCCCCTGCCCTTATAAAATGATGACAGGATAGAATCTGCATCGTTCCAATTCAGATTATACGGCAGATCAATTACAGTTGGTCCCGATGGGCCCATCGTCGGGAAAACTATTTGACGCACATGCCCTTCCTTTGAATCGTGCATCAGCGCTATATTGACGACGTTATACGCACCCGGTCCACCACACGGCAAAATATACATCACCGCATCAAACTCGTCCGTTACCGAAATACCACCAAAGCTCTTAATGAGGTCAGAATTATCGAACGTCTGAGCGCATTCTTGCCTATTGGATTCCCAAAATGAACGAACCGCAATGGGTAAATCAGATGAACTGTTTAAACTGCGCGCGCGGGTAAATGCATTGCGAGGTTCGCCACTGCCCTTTGCTTGCAAGGCATCGCGGTTGCCAATGCGTTGTTGTGTTTCATCCATAAACAATGTGCTTGCCGTCACACCCGATAAAGAAACACGAATACTTATTGGACCTTGCGTCGATTGAAGCAAGAGCTCCATCGAAGAACCCGACATCATTGCATCCACAAAACCCTGTCCGTTTTGAAGCGGTGAAAAGGTAAGAATTCCCTCTTTTTTAATCGCTGTTTGGCCTGAAAACACATAGCGGTTGTTGCGATCGCGATCGATGGTAACCACCACATCTGATCCGGCCAGATAACCATCTGACAATGCCACAAAAAATGAGATTGGCGCGTTTGCCTTGCCTTCACGTTCAATGCCAAAATTGTACGCGACAGGGCTGGTAATTTGCGCCTGCATATTACACTTTAGCTCAGTATCGCAAAACACATACCAATCGCGAAATTCTTTGCCAATATTGGCAAGCGACGCGCTGCCATTCATCAACAAAAACAAAACGGCAAGAACAAGTCTGGGCATAAGCAAACTCCTTTTTCAGTAACTTGCAATGCCAAACCAGCGAACGCAACTCTTCTAGACCGTGAAGATCAAAAAACTCTCCATTGCCGAACTCTCAAAACGCGGATAAAGCTTGGCGATCATCCCAGAACAAGGCTGTTAGAATGTCCAGATCACTTGCAAATTTACTGCTGCTCACAGCAGGTGCGATCTGGGGTATGGGCTTTATTGCCCAACAAACTGCCATGGATGACATCGGGCCTTTATTGTTTATTGCCCTGCGCTTTCTACTTGCAGGGTTTGCAGTTTTACCGTTTGCAATAATGGAACTGAAAAAAGCCGATCAGCCAGGCTATATCAGCACAATTGCCCAGCACTGGCGCGGGTTCTTCTGGGTAGGGCTAGCGTTCTTTCTAGGCATGTTTTTCCAGCAGGTAGGTTTGATCGGAACAAGCGTCACTAATGCAGGGTTTCTAACTGCACTCTATGTAATCATGGTTCCTGTCCTTATGGTGACCATTTTCAGAAAGCGCCAACCTCCAATCATATGGCCAGCAGCAGGCATGGCATTAATCGGTATTTACATGCTGAGTGGTGGCAATCTCTCGACACTCAATCAGGGTGATATTCTGGTAATCGTATGCGCGTTATTCTGGGCCGGACACGTAATCCTGACCGGACGTGTGGGACAAGAAACATGCTTGCCAGTGACAATGGCAACCACGCAGTTTTTCGTCACCGCAGTACTTGCCTTCATTGGATATGCAATAGCGGTTGCAGCAGGACTTGGCGAAACCATTCCAGATCAAGCCGCATTAATAGGCGCACTTCCTGAAATCATCTACGCGGGCACCATCGCTGGTGGGCTTGGCTTTACTCTGCAAGCGATAGGTCAGCGCTATACTTCGGAAAGTGCCGCAGCTGTATTGATCTCAACCGAAAGTCTCTTTGCTGCACTATTTGGTGCAGTCTTTCTTGGGGAACGGCTGGTGACAATCGGATATCTTGGCTGTGGCTTGATCTTTGCAGCAATTATACTGGTCGAGTTAGCGCCTAACCTTATGAAAAGAAAAACGGCAGAAACGTAAAACGCCTCTGCCGCTAATGATAATCTCGCTAAAGATCAGGAACAAAGCCTAGAGCGTGTCTGTCTTGGATTGCATCGATTTGATGGGTTGGATTTTTG
>CAZEPF010000275.1:0-2215 GCA_964514045.1 uncultured Rhizobiaceae bacterium
CAAAAATCCAACCCATCAAATCGATGCAATCCAAGACAGACACGCTCTAGTCTTTTAAGTTCAGATAAATTTTACAGACAGAATTTCGTAGGAGCGTGCGCCACCTGGTGCGCTAACCTCTACTGAATCGCCTTCTGATTTGCCGATCAATGCGCGCGCGATAGGCGAAGATACAGAGATTTTTCCGGCCTTCACGTCTGCTTCCTGGTCACCTACAATTTGGTAAGTGCTTTCTTCGTCGGTGTCTTCATCCGCCATTTTAACTGTGGCGCCAAACTTTACGGTATCGCCTGACAGCTTGGTAACGTCGATGATCTCAGCGCGTGAAAGAATATCTTCCAGTTCGGAGACGCGGCCTTCATTGTGGCTCTGCTGCTCTTTTGCAGCATGGTATTCAGCGTTTTCAGACAGATCACCATGAGCGCGTGCTTCAGCGATAGCTGCGATGATTGCGGGACGGTCTTCTGATTGACGACGTTGCAATTCTTCTTGAAGGGCCTGATGACCTTCTCCAGTCATTGGGACTTTTTCCATTTTTTCTATTCCTACTATTATCTGCCAGTTGGTCGACTTCCGGAATACTGACAAAAAGAAAACGGCCTCCAGAACAAAAAGTTCCGTAGCCGTGTTGAATCCGTTACACCAATAATAGGCAATATTATTGCTTTTTCCAGTCTTTTTGTGTGTGATTGGATTTCAGCAAGTTTTGCATATCCGTGCCGGAGAAGAAAAAATATGGCAAATGGCCTCGAAGGTCCGGTGCAGATTACCACCCCAATCAGATTTTCTGACCCACTGCCAGACAGTGTTGATGTGGTTGTCATTGGAGGTGGTGTGGTTGGTATTTTTTCCGCGCTTTATATGGCTCGCACTGGGTTAACAGTTCTGGTCTGCGAAAAGGGGCGAATTGCGTGTGAGCAATCCTCGCGAAACTGGGGATGGATACGCCAGTATGGGCGTGATCGCGATGAGTTGCCGATTATGATGGAGGCTAGCCGTCTTTGGGAGCAGGCCAATAAGGAAACAAAAGGCAGAACCGGATTTAGCAGAACGGGGGTTTGTCATATTGCCAGCACAGACAAAACTTTAGAAAAACGTGAAAGCTGGCTGGAGATTGCCCGCGAGCACCAATTAGACACGCGCATGATTTCAGCTGGTGAACTCGGTAGCCTGATTGATCAGGGTAATGGCGCAAAGACTGCTCATAAGTGGACGGGCGCTGCTTATACTGAAAGTGATGCTAGAGCGGAACCTTGGCAGGCTATTCCGGCCATTGCTGAACTTGCCCAACATGAAGGTGTTCGCATAATCGAGAATTGTGCGGTTAGAAATCTGGAAGTCACCAATAGGTCAGTCTCAGGTGTTCATACAGAGAGCGGGTATGTGTCTTGTGATCAGGCTTTATTGTGTGCTGGCGCATGGTCCAGCCTGTTTGCGCGCAATCAAGGCATCAACATTCCGCAACTCAGTGTTCGCTCTACAGCTTGCAAGACGGCCCCCATGCCCGAGGTCTTTTCCGGCTGTGCCATTGATGAAAACCTTGCTTTCAGGCGACGGGAGGATGGAGGGTATAATCTAGCGGGTGGTGGCAATCACGACCTTTACATTGGACCGGATTCGTTCAGGCATTTCTTTAAGTATCTGCCGGTTGCTTTCAAACATTTGCCGGATACCACGTTTAAGGTTTCTGCGCCTCCGGGCTTTCCTGATAGCTGGAGCATGAAGCGCAAATGGCAAAGTGATGAAGTCTCTCCCTTTGAGGGAACACGCGTTTTGAACCCGCCGCCTAATCTGAAACGAGTTGAAATTATCCGACAAAATTTTGCGAAACGGTTTCCAGATTTAGGCAAGCCCACCATTCAACATGCTTGGGCAGGGCTGATTGATGCGATGCCGGATATTGTTCCGATTGTTGATTGTGTCGCATCTGTTTCTGGCTTGATGATGGCAACGGGAATGAGTGGCCATGGATTTGGAATAGGTCCGGGTTTTGGTAAAATTATTGCTGAAATCGCCAATGGACGACAGTCTGCGCATGATATTTCGCGGTTCAGATTTTCGCGGTTTTCAGACGGCAGCAAGCTACATCCGGGCCCAGCGATATAATGTTTGCTCACATAAGAGGGGCGTAAACTTACTCGGTTTTTGCTGAGCTTTTACAAGCTAGAGCGTGTCTGTCTTGGATTGCATCGATTTGATGGGTTGGATTTTTGAT
>CAZEPF010000276.1:0-2204 GCA_964514045.1 uncultured Rhizobiaceae bacterium
TACACCTTCGAACAAGCCTTTGGTGTTGAAGTCCGGTTCGTCACCCATCGTTACCGTAGAAAACCCGCCGGGCCTGTATGGTGAAGCCGACGGGTATGTTGCTCTGAACCTGTTTGAAAGTGAAACCGAATTGACACCCCTTGATGCTTCAACTCTGTTCCCTGAAGCCACCCAAAAACAATACCTGACAGGTGAAACATTCGAGTTTAAAAATTGGTTATTACTGGCTGCTGCTCTTTTGCTACTAATTGATTGCATCGCAGTCTTGTGGATGAGCGGCAACCTGCGCCGTCAATCGCTCAAGCCTGCGGCTCTCGTGCTGGCCGTCATGTTTGCCGCATCGCCATTGCAAACAGAACACGCCAAAGCGCAAGACTTCGACTATGCGTCCACGCTGAAAACCCGCCTTGCCTATGTCATCACAGGAGTGAGTGATATCGACTCTACATCGCTTGCAGGCATTACCGGACTCACACGCTATCTGGCCAGCAGAACAGCCCTTGAGCCGGGCGAACCCATCGGACTGGATCTGTCCAAGGATGAGCTGTCTTTTTACTCGATGATTTACTGGCCGATTGACCCCCGCGCAGAACTTCCATCTGCCGCAACGATGGCACGTGTTGATGCTTTCATGAAAGAAGGTGGCAGCATTCTCTTTGACACACGCGATCAGATTTCGGGTGTGTTGGGTGGAACGTCCCAATCCCCTGCCGCGCGCACCTTGCAGCAAATCCTCTCATGTCTTGATGTCCCACCGCTTGAGCCTGTGCCGGAAGATCATGTGCTGACAAAATCATTCTATCTGCTTGATGAATTTCCGGGCCGGTATTCAGGTGGTAATTTATGGGTGGAAGTTACACGCACTCAGGCAACCGCAGAAGCAAGACCCGCACGTGCTGGCGATGGGGTATCGTCTATTTTGATCACCAGCAACGACCTTGCAGGTGCTTGGGCGGTAGACAGCGAATTGCGCCCGCTTTTTCCAACCATTCCGCCAGACCCGGCACAACGTAATTATGCGTTTAGAGCGGGTGTAAACCTGATGATGTATGCACTCACCGGCAATTATAAATCAGACCAAGTGCATCTTCCTGCTCTGCTTGAACGGCTCGGGCAATAGGAACGGCACGCATGGAAAACCTCAACATCGCTTTTGCCCCTGACCTTCCTATCTGGCTAATCGCAACATTAAGTGCTGCCATAGCATTGCTATGCTTATACGGGCTTTTTAAGGGTGTACGCGGCAGCGTTATTCGCACAATCGCAGGCGCACTGGTTGCCTTCGCATTGTTTAACCCCTCTATTCTTCAAGAAGAACGTTCAGGACTGACAACCGTCATTCCACTTGTGATTGATGAAACCACAAGCCAAAAACTGGACAATCGCGACGAAGCCACAGTGCAAGCTGTCGAAGAGGTAAGAGCGCGTATCGCAAGCCTTAACGGATTTGAACTGCTTGAAGTCAAAGTGTCTGATCGTATTTCTGAATCAAGCGATGTTTCTACCGCTCTATTTGGCGCCCTGACAACTTCTCTGCAGGACATACCGCCGGAACGCGTGGGCGGTGCAATCTTCATCACCGAAGGCCAAGTACATGATGTGCCAAAACCTTCTATTGATGATGGTTTCAAGCCTCCATTACATGTTTTGCTTACGGGCAAGGAAAATGAAAAAGACCGCCGCATAGTATTAAAAAACACCCCACGTTATGGCGTGGTCGATGAACAACAAGAAATCGTTTATGAGGTCGAACAGACCGGTTTCACCAGTGACGCTCCAGTTGAAGTAACCATCAGTCTGGATGGCGAAATCGAAGCAGTGGAAGAAGTCTTTCCCGGGGAGGAAACAAGTTTTATTTTTGATGTGCCTCATGGCGGGAAAAACATCATCGAATTGAGTGCCGCTGTTGCCGATGGTGAGATCACCGAGATCAATAACCGTGCCTTCACAACGCTCACAGGCATACGCGAAAACTTGCGTGTACTCTTGGTATCAGGTGAGCCCCATGCAGGGGAGCGCACGTGGCGTAATCTTCTAAAGTCGGATGCTTCGGTTGACCTTGTTCATTTTACGATTTTACGCCCACCAGAAAAACAGGATGGCACACCGATCAATCAATTATCTCTGATTGCATTTCCTACCCGTGAGTTATTCATCCAGAAAATTGATGAGTTTGATCTGATCATTTTTGACCGATACAAGCG
>CAZEPF010000277.1:0-2197 GCA_964514045.1 uncultured Rhizobiaceae bacterium
CCAATGGACCATGGCCTGGATTCCACTTTGATACCACGCCTGCCAGCAAAATTACGTATTTTGCTAGACCTGTAAAAACAAAAATAACAAGAAGAAGGCCTAAGGTTGTATTCTTAACAACAGCTAGAAAAAAATAAAGTGCCATTCTATTTACAATTGTTAAGGGAACAACTGAACGATCTACTGCAATCTCTATTGAACCAATTATATCATTTGATCCAGAATCAGGTGGTGATCGTAATTCGCGACGAATTTTTACAACATCAGCATTTGTTAACAGTCCAACTTCAGGCAAAGTTCTTTCGACAATACGGGTTTGGCTTACCATTGGCTCACTTTCGCCCAACTGACGAATAACAACGCTTTGAATTGCCTTTTGTGTAAACAAGCCTGATGCAACTTGCAAAGCAGCACTGTCATAATAATTATACACTGCAGTTGAAGCTGAATTCACAACACTATCGAGAAACGCTTCAGCGTTTAGGGAAACGGCTTCTTTTTCCTGCTTTAAGTCAATTACTAACTGAATCAATCCTGCAAATATTCCAAGCCCTAAAGTCAATAATAGTGTGATCCGCAATAGAACTTTGCTCAATTGGCGTGAGGGTTGTGCGTGTACAGATGTTTTCGATGATTTATTCTGTCTTATAGATTTACGCATCACTATTATTACTCTTGGAATAATGGTCAATTTTGACCAATTACAAACTAGTAAAATTAACGATATATTCGGTCCCTTTACATGTGTTTAATACTAACTATGTGAATAATCACACTCGTATGTTAAGACTTTTTTGGAACATTATCGGACTGGACTGACCTGATCGGACAACTTGCTCGCCCCACGCTCGTGGGATGATCTGCTTCAAGAGAGCCCCGCTCAGGTAATGTCAGAAGAAAATCGTTGATTGCCGATGAAGGTCGCCCTAGCTTGCGTGGATGACCAAATCCAATCCCTTTCGCTACTTCAAAACTTCGCCTGAAATCATCCGACTTGCCGTCATGATGTATGTCAGGTTTCCACATTCTCTTCGTAATGTGGAGGATCTTCTGCACGAACGCGGCATCGACATTTCGCACGAAACGATACGCTCTCGCATTCAGCTTTGCTGAATTGCTTGGGATGGAACCGTTTTGGTCCTATCTTTTCCGCTGATATCAAACGGAAACGCATCCAAACTTTGCGTGCTCACTCAAATTGGTAATGGCATTTGGATGATGGCGCTGCCCGGTAAGCAATTGCGTAGCAAATGCTGAGAGGGTTTTCGTGAAGATAAATGGTGAAACTCACTACCTTTGGCGGGCTGTAGATCACGAAGGCGAGGTGTTGGAATCTGTCGTTACCAAACGTCGCAACAAAGAAGCAGCATTGAAATTACTACGAAAATTGATGCAGCGATACGGTCAACCAGAGACAATCGTTACTGACAAACTCAAGTCCTATAGCGCTGCACTTCGGGAATTAGGCGTAACCGGTCATGAGATGAATGGCCAGTGGATCAATAATCGAGCCGAGAATCCCCACCAGCCATTTCGACGACGAGAAAGAGCCATGCAACGCTTCAGGCTGATGCGAAGTTTACAGAAATTCGCCAGTATTCACTCATCGGTTCATAACCATTTCAATAAGGAACGAAGCCTCTATAGCAGAAGTAATTTCAAGGAAAATCGAACCGCCGCACTGCAAAAGTGGCGACAACTATTTGCGTTGTGAACCCTACCCTCATCCACCATTCAGAGACTCGTTCGAATTAATCTGACACCACCCCGCACTGCAATAGTAGCATCAACTTTTGGTGGCATAGTCCCTGCACTCGTCCGCCATTCAGAGACTGGATCGAGTTAGTCCGACAGCTCAACTTTATCCAAGGCCGATTGAAATCTTTCTGCCAGGATCTCTACACCTTCTACTTTTCGAGAAAAGAGAAGATAACCGTTTACGTCGGATAATGCCTTTGAAGAATATGTAAATTGGTCGCGTTCTTCAGCAGAAAAATTATTCTTTAAGATATAATTTCCTAATTCCTTACTCGCAGGAAAAATATCCAATCTACCTGCAAGAACTTTTTTTAGATTTGCTTCATCGCTTGGAGCCAACTGCACATTAAGCGTCTTGTTGTTGGCTAGCTTCCAAAACTCTGGAGTATAGGTGAAGCCAGTAACGCCACCAACTCGCAAGCCCGAAAGATCGCTGAGG
>CAZEPF010000278.1:0-988 GCA_964514045.1 uncultured Rhizobiaceae bacterium
CCCATAGGCCGTTCCGGACCACCAAGCACCATGAGAATTGTAGCCGTAACTTGGATAGCCAGCGTTGGCGCCGTATTGGACCTCTTCAACGCAAAATCCTGTTACAGGTTTTTTCTTGTTGTAAAGATAGTCCTTGAATTTGGCTAACATCGATTTGCGACTTGGTGCACATTGGTGGCAGCCGCTGGCACACTCTGGACCACAATCAGATTGACATGGGCTGCACTCTGCGTAGTCGTAGTTGCCCGCCACTGGATAATGCCCGATTCCTGACGTTGAAGAATCCATGGCGGGAGTCGTTTGTGACGTGCGAGAAGCAAGGATGTCCTCGACAACGGTGCCGGGCTTGTCTTTAGTGCCGCTCTGGGCGGAACAAAATTTTGTTACCAGGCCCGTCGTTATCAAGACACAACAAAAAGTTAATATTCTGTGACTGTAAAACATCATTCACCGTTGAATTCGTAGACGTACGAGTACCCTGGTGAATTATCGACCGGCCATGACTGTCATATTGGTCACAACTGAACTTTATCCTACAGCCAGCCTAGTCGTTAAAGTTTGACAAGAGTGTTGAGTTGAAATTGAAGTGATCTACTTATCGGTGCGGAACGCAAGCATGAAAATTACCGTTTGCATCAGCTGCAAACGGTTTCACAACATCTCAATCGCCTAGCTCACTTTTGTGATCCCCATTTTCGTCGTAGCGCATCAGGCCAAAGTATGCAAAAGAGAATGCGCAGATTGGATAGGTGATCCAAAACACGGGAGAGACCATGACCGCTGCAATTGAACCACCCACAAGCATGGTTAACCATACCCACCATGTATCTTTGAGCAGTGCTGTGTAACGTTTCATACTCTTCCTCTGGCGATCTGTTTGTGATTGGCTGCTTGCCATTAGCTGCAGTCACTTAAGGGGTAATCTCGCCCCAAGATATCGAATAATGCAGATATTTTAACTATCAATGCGGGTGACTTTACCTAAAAA
>CAZEPF010000278.1:998-2175 GCA_964514045.1 uncultured Rhizobiaceae bacterium
CTATTGGCCGTTTCGGGGCTGAAATTCAGCCACCTTCTCCTAAATCATCTTTCGCTCAGTACCAACAATCTCGTTTGATTTGTCGCGGTCTGCAGCGAACCAGAAATAGAACATAACCACTTTATTAATAAAGGAAAATCATGGCCAAGAAATACGTCTACTTTTTTGGTGGCGGTAAGAAAGCGACCGACGGCGATCGAAGCATGCGAGAGTCGCTTGGTGGTAAAGGTGCCAACCTTGCGGAAATGTCCAATGCTGGAGTTCCCGTTCCTCCTGGATTCACGATCTCTACCGAAGCCTGTAGCGTTTACGAAAAGGCTGGTTCGTATCCGAAAGAAATGATGCAGCAAGTCAAGCAGAAGCTGGTCCAGTTGGAAAAACTGGAAGGCAAGAAGCTTGGCGACAGTAAGAACCCGCTGCTCGTTTCTGTTCGTTCGGGTGCTGCTCAATCGATGCCGGGCATGATGGACACTGTTCTGAACCTTGGTATGAACGATAAGTCTGTAAAAGGCTTTATCGCGCAAACGGGTAATGAACGAGCTGGCTGGGACTGTTACCGTCGATTCATCGATATGTTTGGTGACGTTGTGATGGGACCAAGCAGCACACTTGAGCATCACCATTTCGAAGAAGCCATCACCAAGCTGAAGAAGAAATACAAAGCAGCGCAGGATACAGATCTGACCGCTGAACAGCTGCAAGAGCTCGTTGAAATTTACAAAGGCATCTATAAAAAGCACGTTGGTAGCGCCTTCCCTCAAGATCCAATGAAGCAATTGGAATTGGCAATCAATGCTGTCTTTGATTCATGGCAAAGCGAACGCGCGGTCAAGTATCGCGTGCTCAACAAGATCACTGGTCTGATCGGCACCGCGGTAAACGTTCAAACCATGGTCTTTGGAAACATGGGTGATGATTGTGCGACAGGCGTTGCGTTTACTCGTGACGGCAGCACCGGTGAAGCGAAGCCAATGGGCGAGTATCTAATTAACGCTCAAGGTGAAGACGTTGTTGCCGGTATTCGAACGCCAAAAAATCTGGATGACATGGTCAACGAAGATGACAAGGGTCTGGTCAAGGCTGGTAAGCAATTGCTGAAGGTCATGGCATCCCTTGAAAAACACTACAAGTACCCACAAGACGTGGAATTTACGATTGAAAAGGGCAAGCTGTATAT
>CAZEPF010000279.1:0-1191 GCA_964514045.1 uncultured Rhizobiaceae bacterium
GCTCTGGTATGACCTCTGCAAAAGTTCCGATAAATGCACCAGCGTTTCTGCCTAACGCGCCAAGGTCATAAGCTATCGCAGAGTTTCTAGGTAAGACTTTATTGTTCGCAAATCCGTTCCATTGCACTTGGCGTTGTTTATGATTGTTCCAAACGTGAGGAAAATTAACCGGGGCGTCTTGTTTGCTTGCACTGACATTTGTCTCTCCGCTATAAAACTGAACGGAATTATATATGTGGCCGAAGGCATCTGTGCGTCCAATCCCGTGGGCTAGTGTATTCTTGTTGATGCGGCTTATCTGGGTAATCCGGTAGAGCCATTTTTCCATCGCCTCCTTCAACATTTCACGATTGGCATTATTATCTTCTTCGGCTAAAACACGTTTAGCAAAGCGCTCCCATTTCACTGGGTTTTCACGCGCCGCCTTTACCGCTGCAACAAGCGTACCCAACATCTGTTGGTATGACATGCCCCACAGGTAAGGCCGACCCAAGGTTCAGCCAAGGAAAATCTGCTCCCGCCCTGCTTTGCGTACCACCGAAATCCAGTATGTCTGAATTCTTGATCCTGCTGCTGATCAATTGCAAATCCGAATGGAAGGTTAATGCTTGTTTCATCGTCCTGAAGGTACCCGAATGCTGAGCCAGCGAGATAATTGATGATACGGTTTTCAGAATCATGAAACTCGAGCATAGTTAGCCATTTCAGTGGTATAAGCCTCGACCCACCACTTGCTCGCGACCACAAACGTCTATCGCCGAGATTCCAACCTTGAATAAAATCAGTCGCGGCGGCGTGATTGGTGTCCATCAGTCTAAAGGTTTGAGAAGGACTGCATCCAACAACAAGTGCCACTGCGAACAAAATAGATGACTTGCAAATTGGCTCTACAAAGCTGGAAAAAATTTCCGATTTTCGGCGCTTAGCAAACATTCTTTCCCCCGGCTAACAAAAGTTAGCAAGTAGACCTTCGTACTGAATGGCGGTCTCGCAGGCCCCTTTAATTCAAACTATTATGTTGCAGATGCCAACTGGATTGAATCAGCACTCCTGCGTAATTTTCTAAGCAATGCTGCTTACGAGACATTAATGCGTGAACATCGCGTGGCTAGCCTTCAAACAACAGAACGAGGGTGAATAGAGCATGCGCGATCTACCTATTTTACCAGATACCAGCGCGCCTTGATTGAT
>CAZEPF010000279.1:1201-2172 GCA_964514045.1 uncultured Rhizobiaceae bacterium
TTGATTGATCTTGCGCAAAGTTTTTGCCATCTTTAAGCGGTGTGGGCGCAAATATGTTTAGAGTTTGGGGGAACTACGCACATATGTTTAAGGTGTTCTCGTTTAGCTTGCCAAAACTGTCATCGAATGCAGGTTTGGTGAAGTGCATAATTTTGCTTTTTAGCCTGACATTCACGACAAACTGCTTAGCAAAGATGGCAACGCAGTCAGGTTTTCCAGCAACTTTCCAAGTGTATCCGGCAGAAAACGACCACCAAAAGAGTTTGGAAAACTGCTGTCTCGATCAGGATGCACCGCAGATCAAGACTGGCTTCCTTCCTCCGCAGAAAAGTGGTTTCACCACTTGGCTAAAGTTTGAATACACTACACAGGCGGAGATTTTGTCTTTCGGTATTTTAGCGGAAGATGTCACGATCTATTTAAAGCAGAACGCTTTCGCACCATACACCGAGTATAAAAATGGAAAGTCACTAAATTCTTATAAAAGGACGACGCTAGAACCTTCAATTAGCTTTGGGCTTGGAGATCATCCGGTTGGCACACCGATCTTTGCCGCTGTCACTGCAATTGCAGAAACGCCAACGGATATCCTCTATTGGAACAAGAGTGACTTCCAGAGAGAACGCAAACATCGGTTCAACACTCATTTACTACTGATTGGTGCTGCCACAATCATGATGCTGTTTAACCTGGTATTGGCAATTCTAACGCGAGAGGTTTTGTTTCTCCTCAATATGTTGACCGCGTTGGGTGCATTTATTGCGAACCTTGTTTACACAGGCATCGGGCCGTCCTATTTGTGGAGCAATGTTGCTTCCTGGAACCTTGATATATTTAGCATTTCCAGCGCAGGAAGCACTGCCGTAGCTTGCCTTTACGGATATAAGTTCCTTCTTTCTGAAAAAGAAAACTCCAAGCTCGTCACCACAATTCCTTGGACCCTAGTTCCTGTTGGATTCTGTTTTCTCATA
>CAZEPF010000280.1:0-2158 GCA_964514045.1 uncultured Rhizobiaceae bacterium
GCTACGTGGATGCTGGCATCAATGAAGGTGCCACACTCGCAGTCGACGGACGTGACTTCTCTATGCAAGGGTATGAGAACGGCTATTCCATTGGCGGTTGCCTGTTTGATAACGTCACTTCCGACATGTCTATCTACAAGGAAGAAATATTCGGACCTGTACTGTCAGTGGTTCGTGCCAAAACTTACGAGGAAGGCCTCGATCTTGCGATGAGCCACGAATACGGCAATGGCGTAGCTATTTATACCAGAGACGGTGACACCGCGCGCGATTTTGCAAACCGTATCAATATCGGCATGGTCGGCGTTAACGTTCCAATCCCAGTGCCGCTTGCCTATTACACATTCGGCGGCTGGAAGCGTTCGGGCTTTGGTGATTTGAACCAGCACGGGCCAGATGCGTTCAAGTTCTACACCAGAACAAAAACCATCACATCACGTTGGCCATCCGGCATTAAAGAAGGTGCCGAGTTCTCCATCCCAACAATGGGCTAAAACAATATCCTGCCCAAATCGTGATAATTAGGAGGAACCAATATGGATTTCGCACTAACTGAAGAACAAACCGCCATCTATGATATGGCGTTTGGATTTGGGCAGGAGCACATCGCGCCTTACGCGCTTCAATGGGATGAAGAGGGTTCTTTCCCGAAAGACGTTCTGCGCGCTGCAGGTGAATTGGGGATGGCAGGCATTTATGTTCGTGAGGACGTTGGCGGCTCTAACCTCACCCGTCTTGATGCCACGCTAATCTTTGAAGCGCTTTCCTATGCGTGCCCGTCGATTGCGTCGTTTATTTCCATTCACAACATGACCGCTTGGATGATCGACACGTATGGCACTGAGGAACAACGCCAGAAATGGCTTCCTCAAATGACCACGCTCGAAAAATATTGCTCTTACTGCCTTACTGAACCAGGCTCAGGATCAGACGCGGCAGCGCTAAAAACCAAAGCAGAAAAATCAGGCAATGGCTGGGCCATCAATGGTGGCAAGACCTTTATCTCTGGCGGCGAAACATCCGAACTTTACCTGGCAATGGTGCGCACAGGCGAAGACGGTGCAAAGGGCGTGTCGGCGGTATTGGTTGAAAACCCAACTGAAGGTCTTTCCTTTGGCGCAAACGAGCGAAAGATGGGCTGGCGCGCACAGCCCACTGCGCAAGTCCTATTTGATGATTGTAAAATTCCAGCTGATCAATTGATCGGTGATGAAGGTGCGGGCTTTAAGTATGCCATGTCGGGCCTTGACGGTGGACGGCTTAATATTGCTGCATCTGCTTTGGGCGCTGCTCAATACGCTTTGGATAAAACACTTGGCTACATGAAAGAACGCAAAGCGTTTGGAAAACCGATCGCCGATTTTCAAGCGCTTCAATTTCGCATTGCAGACATGGAAACCGAACTACAAGCCGCCCGCGTGTTTCTGCGTCAGGCCGCATGGAAACTGGATAATAAAGCGCCAGACGCTACCAAACATTGCGCAATGGCAAAACGGCTAGTCACCGACCTGTCTTTCCGCGTGGCCAATGATGCGCTGCAATTGCATGGCGGCTACGGATATCTATCCGATTACGGCATCGAGAAAATTGTCCGCGATCTCCGCGTCCACCAAATTTTGGAAGGCACTAATGAGATCATGCGTATGATTATTTCACGCCAGATGTTGGCTGAGGCATAACTTGGCGGCTGACACAGACATTCATATTCGCAAGTCAGGCGTAGCTGGACGCATTACCCTATCGCGTCCCGAAGCACTGAACGCCATGACCTATGATATGTGCATGGCCATCGGCGCTATCCTGAGCGAATGGGAAAATGATGACGAAGTAAAACTGGTGATCATAGATGCCGAAGGGGATCGGGCGTTTTGTTCAGGCGGCGATATAGCAGACCTCTACGCAACCGGAAAAGCTGGTAACTATGATTACGGGCGCACATTTTGGGCGAATGAATACCGCATCAACGCGCAGATCAAAAATTACTCAAAACCTTATGTAGCTGTCATGGATGGCATCGTTATGGGCGGCGGTGTAGGCATATCAGCCCACGGCTCCCACCGCATCGTGACAGAAAACACCCTGTTCGCCATGCCGGAATGTGGCATCGGACTTGTGCCGGATGTGGGCGGTAATTTCCTGCTTGCCCGCGCACCTGGCG
>CAZEPF010000281.1:0-2152 GCA_964514045.1 uncultured Rhizobiaceae bacterium
CGCCTAGTCAGGCACAAACGCCACGGCGTTCGAACGGTTCAATCCAAGCCAGATACGCTCTAAAGTGTTTGGAAGCAAAACACTCTTAGACTGCCATTGTGAGTTGCCGCTACCTTGATGCTGCTCTAAAACCATCCGATGAAATTTCATTGATGTTACCCGACCTTTGGAAGGCCGCCCATGAGTGATCGTCTCCCTAAAGAAGCCTATACAGAACTGTCTTCGTTTCAGAGTGAACAAAAGACAGTTTTTCAAAACGCCTGGACCTTTGCAGGTACAATCCATGACTTCAAAGAAGCGGGTGATTTTCGCATTGTCGTTTGCGGTGCTAATCGAATGATTGTTGTGCTTGGCAAAGACCAGCAATTACGTGCTTTTCACAATGTTTGCCGCCACCGTGGCGCTGAGCTTGTTGATGGCCCGCAGGGTAATTGTGGAAGCACAATGGTATGTCCTTATCATCGATGGACCTATGGATTGGACGGAGCATTACGTGGTGTTCCGAATAGGAAGGAGTGTTTCCCCGATCTTGATCGATCTACACTTGGGTTGCTACCTGCCGCAATCGGATCGTTTAAGGATCTGGTATTCGTGAACCCCAATACCAACGCGGATTTTGAAACTTGGATTGCCCCTTTACTTGACAAGGCGTGGCTTCATGACCTTACGGCTTCAGATATCAAGGAAGCGGTTCCGCTTGTTTATGACATGAAGTGTAACTGGAAGGTCTATGTCGAAAATGCGATTGACTGATATCATCTAGCATATTTGCACGAGAACACACTCGGCGGCCCCTTGCCCGGATTAAATGAATGGGAAAGGGCGGGGGATCATATGATATGGTATGCAACAGAAGAAAGTGTACGCCACCGCCTTCCCAAGAAAATACGTGACGAGTATGGCAGTGGTGGCTCCATCGCAAGTGCAGCAAAGCCTGGTTATGGTGGTGTCTATTATCTTTACCCAGCCACGCTTGTTGTTCCTACGCCTTATGGGATTTCTGTATCCACACTGATTCCAACGGAACCCGGTCGATGTCAGATGAATGTGCGTCATTGGGTTGGTCCTGGCCAATCAAGGGATATACGAAAATATATTGCAGGCTACGATAAATCTTCAGGGATAATCTCATCGGACAATTGGAGTAAGCATCCCCTTGAAACCGGAGATTTTCAAACCTAAGACGTGTGGATTTGTGAGAAAATACAACGTGGATTAGAGATGCCGGCTTACGTTCACGGGCCACTTTCGCAAGGTAGCGGAGCAGAAGATCCAATCAGATGGTTTCATGAAACTCTAAATCAACACTCGTCATAAGTGTTGATTGTACAGCTATAGAGAATAGTTTTTGCAACAGCAAAGACCGCTATTCGGAGTCAACTACCGTTCTCCGAGTGTCGCAAAATGGGTTGAGATTCACACGGTGTAAGTCATTGTAGTGGCCTTGCTAAAGCCGAAAACATAACGAAGTGGGCCCATGCTGCTTGAGGTTTGAGCGACAAAACCTTGGCGTTCATACAGGGACCGTGCACGGGGATTAGTATCAATGACATCTAACCGCACTTCTTTACATTCCAATTGAATGGCTTTTGCTTTTACCGCGTTCAGCAATGCTGTGCCTATCCCAAGGCCGCGAGCAGTCTCGCTTACCATTATGCCGTCCATAAGTAATGTTCTCGCCTGTAGAGGGCGTTCAAGCAGCCCAAGAAGCATACCTCGCCAAAATCCACCTAACCATCCATATGTGGCTTGGAGGTCGGCCAATTTGCCTGCGATAAATGCTCCGTTTTTTGTCTTGAAACCGGCTATGCCGAGCAATGTTCCGTCCAGAGATACTGCGGATATAGAATGTGTTGGATTAGCAACTTTGGTAAGAAACTCTAGCGCTCTCTTTTCTGGTTTCATGACTGGATTGAGTTTGGTTTTGAACGCCTGCCAATAAAGGTCAGCTACCAGTTCTCTTTGATTTGGTTCGAAACCTTCAGTGATTGTAAACGACAATGGCTATTCCTCAGTTTAGTCACGTTGTACAACTCTCACGCTAAAGAACTACATTTGGCTGTGAGGTTAGGTGACTTGCTGCTTTGCGCGCATTTTTGGATGTAAGAGTGAATTACCAAAATTACGACCGAAATTTCGCGATAACTATTTG
>CAZEPF010000282.1:0-2087 GCA_964514045.1 uncultured Rhizobiaceae bacterium
TGGCGTTTCATATTCGCCACAATCGTTCCGGTCAACCTGTATTAGCCGGAAATCATTAAAAAATCCCTCCCTGCGTCAATTACACATTACAAATCACAAGTTTTCTATTTAGCCATCGCGTAAGCGTGACTTTCAGCGCTCAGATTGTTGGTCTATATCTGGCATTTAATCGAATGAAAGATATTGATACCCGTTATGGAAATATCCGTAATCTTAGTGCTGTTTGGTGGTGCATTATCCTTTTTGTCACCGTGTGTGCTGCCATTGGTACCGCCATACTTGTGTTATATGGCAGGCTCTACGCTTTCAGAATTATCCGACAGAAATATTGAAGGCATTGACAGGAGCATTCAGCGCCGCGCCGTTATCAATTCGATCATTTTCGTAGCTGGCTTTTCTGTTGTCTTCATTACACTGGGTGCGTCTGCAACGGCCTTAGGCAAACTCCTACTACAATGGTCGGATGTTTTGGCGAAAGTGGCTGGGGTTGTGATCATTTTGATGGGCTTGCACTTTTTGGGCCTATTCAAAATTGGGCTATTACAGCGTGAAGCCCGTTTTCAATCGGGTGGCTCTGGTCCTATTGGCAGCTTTCTAATGGGCTTGGCCTTTGCTTTCGGATGGACACCTTGTATCGGGCCAGTACTAGCGCCAATCCTCACACTTGCAGGCTCAAAAGAAACAGTGGGCGAGGGCGCTCTATTGCTTGCGGTCTATTCCGCAGGACTAGGAATACCGTTCATTCTCTCTGCCTTATTTGTTCGTCCGTTTTTAGGCTTTTTAGGGCGTTTCAAACGTCACTTGGGCAAAGTCGAGATGATTATGGGGCTGATGTTGGTACTTACAGGCATTCTCTTCCTGACAGGCGGTTTACAATGGTTGGCATTCTGGTTGCTAGGTGCGTTTCCTGCACTCGGGCAGATAGGCTAATTTCCCTATAAAAACTGCATAGATTCCTGTATTGCGGAAATACCAATTGGAATCATCGCCGGAGTTATCATGACAACACCTTGCCTTGCACTCGTTCTCGCAGCTGGCGAGGGAACCCGTATGCGTTCCAGCCTTCCGAAGGTCATGCACAAAGTAGCAGGAAGCCCGATGTTGCATCACGTGCTGCGTGTGGCTCAAGCGGCTGACTGCTCTGATATTGCGGTTGTAGCAGGCAATGGCTTTGATATCGTGACAGGTTCTCTCAAACAGACATTTCCCGACGCACAGATATTCGAGCAGAAAGAACGCTTGGGCACGGGACATGCGGTTCTCGCTGCACAAGAGGCAATAGAGCGCTCTAAAGCGGATGTTTTGGTATTGTTTGGTGATACGCCTTTGTTACGCAAAGCAACACTAATCCAACTTCGTGATGAACTTGAAAAAGGTACCAGTGTTGTAGTTCTGGGTTTTTACGCTGATGAGCCGGATGGCTATGGCCGATTGCTTGAAAATGATGGAAAGCTGGAGGCAATACGCGAACATAAAGACGCAAGTGAAGCTGAGCGTCAGGTTAAATTCTGCAATGGTGGAATTATGGGATTGGCGGGGGCCAGCGCGATGGAGCTTCTACATGCTATTGGTAACGACAATGCCAATCAGGAGTATTACCTCACAGATGTTGTTGAGATCGCAAATGCAAAGGGCTTGTCTGTTATAGCAATTGAAGCGGACGAAGCCGAACTGATAGGCGTAAACACACGCAATGGATTGGCAGAGGTTGAGGCTATTTGGCAAAACACCAAACGGCAGGAATTGATGACGTCCGGAGTTACAATGCAAGCGCCAGAGACCGTGTTTTTCAGTGCTGACACACATATTGAACCCAATGTAGAGATAGAGCCCAATGTTGTATTTGGGCCAAATGTCAGCGTGAAAACTGGGACTCGCATTCGCGCATTTAGCCATTTGGAAGGCGCCCACGTAGGTGAGAACGCAGAAATTGGCCCCTATGCAAGATTACGCCCCGGTTCGGACTTGGATGATGGCACCAAAGTCGGCAATTTTGTCGAAATCAAAAATGCGAAAGTGCATGTTGGCGCAAAGGTCAATCATCTCACTTATATTGGTGACGCTGAAGTTGGCGCAAAAGCAAATAT
>CAZEPF010000283.1:0-2048 GCA_964514045.1 uncultured Rhizobiaceae bacterium
GGCATCGCGCTGTGGTATTTTCCTAGCTGAAATCAAAAACCCAACCCATCAAATCAATTCAATCCAAGACAGACACGCTCTAGGCCCGACCAAACAGGATGTTGCTCACCAGCTTATCACGCCCGTAAACATCCTTATGAAAACTTGGTCGCCCGCCATCAATCCAGACTGTAAAATAGGCCAAATGAATAGGCAGTGGTTTTTTCAGGTTAACCCGTTGTGTATCAGGGTTAGAGAGAATTTTACCAATCTTCGCCTGATTCAAAGTGCGCGACCCGAAAAGCTTTTCAGCAAACTCAAGCGGTTTGTTGACGCGAATACACCCATGCGAGAATGCCCGCTCGCTTTTTGAAAACAGGTTCTTTGCCTGCGTGTCATGCAGGTAAACATTAAAGCGGTTAGGAAAGAGGAACTTCACCTGACCCAACGCATTTTTACCGCCGGGCTGTTGAACGATTTTGTAAGGGAATTTCTTGCCGTTTACAGAATTCCAATCCACAGATAGCGGGTTCATCGCGGGCGCATCAGCCTTCCAGCTTGTATAGACCTTATAATTATTACGCTCCAGATAACCGGGGTCTTTACGTAGCTTTGGTAAAATCTCATTGCCAGCAATCGAACGCGGCACCGTCCAAGTCGGATTAAATTCCGCATAGGATAGTTTGTGCGAGAACATCGGCGTCTTGTGATAAGGCTGCCCAACGACCACACGGCGGCGATCCGCAAGCTTACCATTGTCCATAATCATCATCTCAAACGATGCCTGATTGACCATGATATGTCGCTTGCCAAGCGAACGCGGTAGCCAGCGCCACCGCTCCATATTTACAATAATCTGCCTTGTCTTTTTGCCTTTCGCAGTTGGCAGTAATTTCCGCAGAGCAAGATATTGCGGGTGCGACGGACGTAGCGCATTGATCACATGGTCCGGCCCTTTACGGGATGCAATTTTCAACCAGCCGGAAATATCTGCCTTTTTGCGTGAGATAATAATGTCAGGTTCTGAAACTGCAGGAGTTGTTCTCCCCGCTGATAAATCACGGCCAAATTTCCAAAACGATTGACTAAGATACAGTTCCGCTGTGGAGAGGTCTTTACCGGTAAGACTTTGTATATTCTTCGGCAAGGCAGAAAGGTATTCGCTTGGCTCTAGTCCATCCGCGCCCGCATTTTGTAGAAGCGTTACAAGCTTCGCACCGTTTTTATTGAGACCTTTTTTACCGGTCCAAATACCCTTACCAAACTTACCACGATAGAATTTCTTGAGCGGATCAATATTGATTACCGTTCCATTCCACTTAATAGCATCCCCCCGCAACACACTGGTTACATTAGCAGCATGTGCTTGCAGCCCCGTAGCAGTGGTAAAGCCCAATGCAATTGAACCTTGCAAGAAACCGCGACGGGAGAGTGATGAATTGATCATGGGTATCTGGCCTTCTTCTGAACTTAACTCCTAACGCATGGGAAACCTTCATGGAAGCCTCACGTTGCGAACTGGCGAAAAGTTGAAGACACCCTTCCGCACCATGAATATGACTGCATCTGCAATATTTCGTGATGAAATACCAAGTGACTATTGCGACCCAAAATGACCAGAAAATTGGCCATTGCCCGCCCCAATTACTCACCAAGTTAGACCTCGCCGCACAAGCAATAAAGCTGAACCGGCATCACAATGGGAGTAATAAAATGAAGAATATTGTACTTGCTATGGCATTTGGATCACTTGCAGTTTCAACCGCATTTGCACAATCCAGCTTTCAAACGGTCGATACCGACGCCAATGGAACCGTATCGTATACCGAAGCTGTAAATGCAGGCCTACCTTGGTCTGAAGAGCAGTTCAAACAGGCAGATACGGATTCAGACGGTGAACTTAACTCAGACGAGTTTGCTGCTGCAATTCAGTAATTGATCCTGCCCAATACTGAAGAGGCTCGAAAGCTCCTCCGCTTTCGGGCCGCTTCGCAATATTTGGTTGAGCTTATCTGTTAGAGCGTATCTGGCTTGGATTGAACCGTTTGAACGCCGTGGCGTTTGTGCTC
>CAZEPF010000284.1:0-2002 GCA_964514045.1 uncultured Rhizobiaceae bacterium
TGATAGATCATGGCGATCTTTGAGCCACGCAATTCACGTAATTCTTCTTGTGACATCTCCCCCATGTCACGGCCTTTGAACTTGATCGAGCCACCAACGATTTTACCGCGTGCTCCCATGTCGCGCATGATGCCAAGTGCAACGGTGGATTTACCGCAGCCGGATTCGCCCACCAGCCCCATGGTTTCACCAGGATAGACTTTCATTGAGAAATCCATCACCGCAGGAATTTCACCTGCCCGCACGAAAAACGAGATGTTCAGATCATCAATTTCGAGGATTGGTTGTACGTCTTTATTAGCCATTTTTTCCGCTCCCCTAATCTTTCAACGATTCTTCGCGCAAGCCATCAGCCAGCAAGTTCAGTCCAAGCACCAGACTTAATAGTGCCAGCGCCGGAACGATTGGCGGATGCAGATAAACAGAAAGCAATCTGCGACCATCATTGATGGTTGACCCCCAGTCCGGACTTTCCGGCGGCAGCCCCAATCCGAAGAAACCCAGAGTTCCCAGAAGGATTGTTGTGTAGCCAATGCGCAGACAGAAATCGACGATCAGCGGACCCCGTACGTTCGGTAGAATTTCCCACAACATGATGTACCAAGGGCTTTCGCCACGGGTTTGGGCAGCAGACACATAGTCACGGGATTTCACATCCAGTGTCAGACCCCGAACAATCCTGAAAATCGTCGGTGAGTTGACGAACACAACAGACACAAACACCACCAAGACACCACCCGGAATGTTGAACAGATCAAGCCAGGCCGGGAATATATCCACGATTGTGCCTCGCCCTTCCTCGGATACCAGAGATGCGTAGAGCCAGAAGCTAATCCCAAGCACAACAATTAGAAGTGGCGTTCGGATTTCTGGGCGTGTCACATATTTGGAGTTGAGCAATATCCCAAGGAAGATCATGGGGAAGATAAACAAAACTGCCGCCATATAGGCCGGAATACCCGTTTGCACGATCTCTGGCGTAACCAGCAAATAAAAGAGCAGGATAACCGGAAAAGCCAGAATAAGGTTGGCAAGGAATGATAAGACCGTATCCAGTTTGCCGCCATAATATCCTGCTGGAAGGCCCAGCGTAATACCAACCATATAGGCAAACAATGCTGCCAATGGTGCAATTTGGATCACAACCCAAGCGCCTTTGATCATCCTGCTGAACACATCACGGCCCAGATTGTCGCCACCCAGCAAATAGTAGGTGTAAACACCCTCGTCTATTTTGCCTTGTGGTAAAGCGGTTCCGGGCACTTTGTTTTTCATCTGGGATATTTGAGCCAACGGGTCATGCGTTGAGACCAGATCAAAGATTGCTGTAAACAGGCCTGTATAAATCCAGAACATAACCAGAAAAAACCCGATCATGCCGATCATGCTGTCGAATAATCTACCATAGAGACCGAGGTTCTCTTTGAAATAAATTGAGATGACGAATGTTAGAAACAGGGCAATCCAGACCGGCGTGAACTGGCCTAAAATTGCAATGAAAATTCCGCCCCAAGATAATGGTTCCATAGTGCCCTCCCCTAAGACAGTCTGATACGCGGGTTGAGGAACACGTAGCCGATATCGGATATCAGCTGCGTCACCAACACAATTACTACTGAGACAACAGAAACGCCCAGAAGCATTTCGATGTCATTATTGCCGGCCGCTTGAACAAGCTGCCAACCAATCCCTTTATAGTTGAACAGCGTTTCGGTGATAACCACGCCTGTCAGCAGATACGGGATTTGCAAAATAATAATTGTAAACGGAGCAATGAGCGCGTTGCGAAGTGCGTGTTTGAACACCACCCCCCAGAACGAAACGCCTTTCAGTCGGGCGGTGCGTATATATTGCGCCGTCATCACCTCCGCCATCGAGGCGCGGGTCATGCGCGCGATGTAGCCCATGCCATAGAGCGCCATGGTGGCGACGGGGAGGAAGAAGTTCTCGAACGTGATCCCGTTCATCGCCGAGGCCGCGGACCCCTTGAACCATTTCAGCC
>CAZEPF010000285.1:0-2001 GCA_964514045.1 uncultured Rhizobiaceae bacterium
TGGCGACAACAACACCTGATTATACATTCCCGTCAACAGCAACCATTATTCAGGAAAAGCTGGAAATTCGTCACGGCGCGGCGTTCGACATCCAAGCTGTTTGCAGCGGGTTTATATATGCGCTTAAGGTGGCCAATTCCATGATTAAGGCCGAGGATGCCAAGAATATCCTCGTGATTGGGGCGGAAACGTTCTCGCGTATCCTAGATTGGACGGACCGGACAACATGTGTGCTTTTTGGTGATGGGGCCGGGGCTGTGGTTTTAAGTGCGGAACACTCTGACACAGGTATTCTAGCCACACACACGCGGTCAGATGGTCGCTATAAAGACCTCCTGTATGTTGACGGTGGGCCTTCTGTTACGAAAACGGTGGGCCATGTCCAAATGGTCGGAAATCAGGTGTTTCGGCATGCGGTGAAGGATATTTCCCATGCTATGGAGGTTTGTGCAGAGCGTGCTGACGTCAATATAGCTGATATTGACTGGTTTGTTCCGCATCAAGCTAACCAACGTATTCTGGACGGAGTTGCGCGAAAACTTGGAATCGCGCCGGAAAGTGTCATTTCAACAGTCGCATACCACGCTAATACATCCGCAGCATCAGTGCCTCTTGCTATGGATACAGCGATTAAAGACGCGCGAATCAAGCGTGGAGACCTTGTTATGCTTGAAGCGTTTGGAGGAGGTTTCACCTGGGGCGCAACTCTGTTTCGCTACTAAGGATTTTCACTTTCAGCTATTTTTCGATTTTTTCTTGAAAACTGTGCCATATTTTGGCTTATGTAACAGACGGTTACGGGGAATGGTTGATGAATACGGGAACAGTCACACGGGCAGACCTGACAGAAGCGATCTATCGGGAAATTGGGTTGTCACGAACGGAGAGCGCGGAACTCGTCGAGGCCGTGATAGACAACATTATCGATGCTCTTTTAAACGGCGAGCAAGTTAAGCTCGCAGGCTTCGGGACATTTTCGCTTCGTGACAAAAACGAACGTATGGGACGTAATCCCAAGACGGGAAAGCCTGTGCCTATCAGTCCAAGACGTGTGCTTGCATTTAAGCCGTCACAGGTTATGCGCAGCCGGGTCAACAACGCGCTGTCCCCCGGGGCAGATGAAGAAGAAGAATAACGCACGTTTCTACACATGCGTTTGATGCGATGAGGCATTAATGCAGTCGAAGACTACACGCGCATTCCGCACAATTAGTGAGGCCGGTGAAGAACTGGATCTTCAGCCCCATGTGCTGCGGTTTTGGGAGTCAAAGTTTCCGCATATAAAGCCTATCAAACGTGGGGGCGGGCGTCGTTTTTACCGTCCGGAAGACATTGAGTTTCTACGTGGGATAAAAATTCTTTTGCATGATGAAAAACACCCAATCAAAGACGTACAAAAATTGATCCGTTTAAAAGGACCTGGCCGGGTCATCGAATTGGGCCGTTCTGTAGAGAAAGCGTCCAATCCAAAGGACATTAAAGATACCATTCTCATTCCCGACCGTATTAAGAGCAATGATGGCCCTCAGGTCGAACAAGACGCTCATTCAGTATTAATCGATGACATTGAAAGTCGTTATGAGGAAGACGCGCACATTGATGATGACGATCAACTAGATGTCATTGACGTGAGTGAGCTGGAAGACGCGTTGTCTCGACTTGAGACCCTTCGCGCACGTTGGCAGACCTTTATGAGCGCGACTTGATTACGCGGTCAAAGAAGGCCTTTTTACATTGCTGCATTTGCGTTTCCTCTCTATACGCGCCGTTCAACATGCATGATGTTTTTTCGGAGTGTGGCGCAGTCCGGTAGCGCACTCGTCTGGGGGACGAGAGGTCGTAGGTTCAAATCCTATCACTCCGACCATCATGCCAATAGAAAGACTAAACGCAGGCATGGTGTCATTTAGCACACGTCAAGTTCTTAGAGGCCCACGAGTTTGGCTTCTGGTGTGTATTCTTCTTGTTATGTGTATGATTGTACTTGGCGGTGCGACCCGT
>CAZEPF010000286.1:0-724 GCA_964514045.1 uncultured Rhizobiaceae bacterium
CCGCGAAAACAGAATAGCCGCCGAAAAGCTTAGCAATATTGTTGATGAGTTCCATGATGAGAACTGTTTTACCAACACCCGCACCACCGAATAGGCCGATTTTACCGCCCTTCGCGTAAGGAGCCAGAAGATCAACAACCTTAATGCCCGTCACAAGAATTTCTGATTCTGTAGACTGCTCCACATATTCAGGTGCAGATGCATGGATCGCACGAGTAGTTTTCGTCTTGATCGGACCGGCATCATCAACCGGCTCACCCAGAACGTTCATGATGCGGCCAAGCGTTTCTTCACCAACAGGAACCTGAATAGGCTCACCAGTATCAGTGACAGGCTGACCGCGAACAAGACCTTCTGTTGAGTCCATCGCGATGGTACGAACAGTGTTCTCACCGAGGTGTTGTGCCACCTCAAGAACAAGACGCTGACCGTTGTTTTCTGTTTCCAGCGAGTTCAAAATCTCCGGCAGGTAGTTTTCGAACTGAACGTCGACAACCGCACCGATAACCTGAGCAACTTTACCCATTGCGGACGATGCTGCGGTTTTCTTCTTAGCAGGCGCGCGTTTGGCTGGCGCCTTCTTGGTTGTAGTAGCTGCTTTTGCCATTTGCTTACTCTCCAGCTTTAAAGCGCCTCAGCGCCCGAGATAATCTCAATCAATTCTTTAGTGATCTGCGCCTGACGCTGGCGGTTAAAGCTCAGTGTCAGGCGCAGATCACTAAAG
>CAZEPF010000286.1:734-1996 GCA_964514045.1 uncultured Rhizobiaceae bacterium
GCGCGCCCGGTTATATTGCAACGACAATTTGTCGATCATTTCACCAGCATTGCGTGTCGCGTTATCCATCGCGGACATACGCGCACCCTGCTCTGACGCAGCATTTTCAAGGATTGCCCTGAAAATCTGAATAGAGACATTGCGAGGCAGTAGATCTGCTAGCAATTTCTCTTCATCAGGCTCGTATTCATAAGACACATCAATCTCATCTGCGGCCTCACCTTCTTCGGAAGCTGAAATATTCGCAGGAATAAGTTGTTGCGCGGTTGGCACTTGGCTGATGACAGATTTGAACTCTGAATAGAATAGAGTGCAAACGTCAAACTCGCCATCCTCAAACATGTCGAGAATTTTCTGGCCCACCATGTTGGCTTCGTTAAAGCCTACATTTTTTACTTCACGAAAAGTAATCGGGTCCATGAGAATTGAAGAAAATTCCATCTTCAACGCGTCATAGCCTTTTTTACCAACGCAAAGAATTTTTACATCCTTACCCTCAGCCATCAGGGCACGGGCTTTGTCACGAGCAAGACGCGCAATGGATGAGTTAAACCCACCACAAAGGCCACGCTCTGCAGTTGCAACCAACAGCACATGGCGTTGATCGCTACCATTCCCGACCATCAGTTCAGGTGCATTTTCCTGACCTTCCATGGCTGAAGAAATGTTTGCGAGAACTTTCGCCATCCGTTCAGAATAGGGACGCGCAGCTTCCGCAGCCATTTGCGCTTTGCGCAATTTAGCTGCTGCCACCATTTGCATCGCTTTTGTGATTTTCTGTGTAGCTTTCACAGAAGCGATACGATTTCTGAGATCCTTAAGACTTGCCATTATACCGTCCGTTAAGGGGTTCCTTGTCGATCAAGCCTTATGCAAAGGTCTTGGCGAAGCTTTCAATTGCAGAGCGGAGGCGATCTGTTAGATCGTCATCCAACGCCTGCTTGGAAGCAATATCACCGAGAAGATCAGCATGCTCGTTACGAAGTGAAGAAAGCAATCCCTGCTCAAAGGCTCCAACCTGAGAAACCTCAAGATCATCAAGGAAACCGTTTACACCTGCAAAGATAACTGCAACTTGCTCTTCCGTTTTCAACGGTGAGAACTGTGGTTGCTTCAACAATTCTGTAAGACGCGAACCACGGTTCAGCAAACGCTGTGTGGAAGCATCAAGGTCAGAACCGAACTGGGCAAACGCTGCCATCTCACGATACTGGGCAAGTTCACCTTTAATAGAACCCGCAACCTGTTTCATCGCTTTGACC
>CAZEPF010000287.1:0-1981 GCA_964514045.1 uncultured Rhizobiaceae bacterium
GAGCACAAACGCCACGGCGTTCAAACGGTTCAATCCAAGACAGATACGCTCTAACATGGTGGAGGAATGATGATGTATCAAAACAATCTTGCGCAAATACAATCAGACTACAAACGTGACGGATACGTCTCTGGCATCCCATTACTATCTCAAGTCGAAGCACAAAAGCACCGTAAGAAACTGGAAGATGCCGAAGCTGATTTCGGCACCATGCACTACAAATCAAAAATCCATACTCTTCTCACCTCTCCTATGGAATTAGCGACCATGCCCGCAGTGCTCGACATTGTGGAGAAAATGATTGGCCCAGATATACTGCTCTTTAATGTTACCTACATTATTAAAGAACCTAATTCCGCATCGCATGTAAGCTGGCATCAAGACCTGACCTATTGGGGATTGTCCCATGATGATCAGGCCACCATGTGGCTTGCACTATCTCCTGCAACAAGTGAGTCAGGCTGTATGCGCATGATACCCGGCAGCCACAAACAAGGCATGATGCAACACAAAACAGGGGACGATGAAGACAATGTCCTGCTGCAAAGCCAAACCATTCAAGGCGTGGACGAAACCCAATCTGTCATGTGCCCGTTACAACCCGGTGAGGCTTCCTTTCACCATGGATGGACGATGCATGCCTCTATGCCTAACAATTCTAATGACCGCCGCATTGGATTGAATGTGCAATATCTTGCACCCCATGTTCGCCAGACAAAACATGACATGGACACAGCGATTTTGGTGCGAGGCAAAGACACGTACAATAATTTTGGCATGGATATTCCAGCGCAAACTGATCTTGATCCGGTCGCCATCGAGCGCCAAGCTGCGTTAGAAAAACTGTATATCGAAACTGCCGGCGCAGCCTGACTACAAATCAGAACCCGCTTTCGCCAATCCCGTAATCTCGCGAGTCGTATGCACTTTATGACCATTCACATATGACTCGTGATTGCTCTCTACAGATCCCAAATCATATTGATAATTCACCATCATGCCCGCAGACTGGTTAAGTCCGTTTTCAGACCTATCCGCCATCCAGTTAATTCGCGCCAATGATGCACCATTACCCAAATGAAACCGCGAGACCGGATCAAAGGGAAGACCGCTTGAGCGTTTTGCTACCGTTAGATATGTCGCCATCAATTGAAGCAGAGGCTTTTCAAACGCCTGTAGACGATCAATTTTAGTGGATATGTCATCCTCATCCATAGCCAACACAATGTCTTTCAATTGATCGCTTGAAGTGTCCACCGCCTGATCTTTCAACCATTGTGAGAAGCGCGGTACCGGTGAGAGCGTTACAAATTTCTTGATATTGGCAATCTCTGCTGCCAAGTCACCAGCGACTTGCTTGATCAGAAAATTGCCAAATGAAACGCCCCTCAATCCACTTTGGCAATTGGAGATGGAATAAAACACTGCCGTATCAGCTTCACTCTCATCAAGTACATCGCGCTTGTCTGCCAACAAGTCGCCAACAGAATTAGGGATACCTTTTGTAAGAGCAATCTCAACAAAGATCAGAGGTTCTTCCGGCATCACCGGATGGAAGAATGCAAAACAACGCCTGTCACTGGGCTGCAAACGACGGCGCAAATCATCCCAATCATTGATCGCATGAACGGCTTCATACTCAATGATCTTCTCAAGAATATTTGCTGGTGTACGCCAGTCAATCGGCTTCAAAAGCAAGAACCCGCGATTGAACCACGTATCAAACACATGCTCAAAATCAAAATCCACCAAATCAAGCGAGCGGTTCTCTTTGATCATCGGGAACAAGTCTTCACGCATGTGAACCAATTGCTCTGTTGCACCTGGCACCTGATTTAACCGACGCAATAATTCCTGCCGCCTTGGCTTTGACAGATCAATAAGGCGCTCAAGATTTTTGCGGGTCGCATCTTCCTCATAATTTTGCGTGGCCTCAATCACGGTCGTTGGATCAAGATCGTAGTCTTCCAGCAATGCCTCA
>CAZEPF010000288.1:0-1926 GCA_964514045.1 uncultured Rhizobiaceae bacterium
GCCCTGTTCTTGCCTCATGGTCAGCTGTCTTCGACTACTGCAAAGCTGCGATGGCCTATGAAAATATCGAACAGTTCAGAATTCTATTTTTGGATAAAAAGAACAAACTCATCCGCGATGAAATTCAAAACAAAGGCACCGTGGACCATACGCCTGTCTATCCAAGAGAGGTTGTAAAGCGTGCATTAGAACTTGCGGCCACTGCGATTGTGTTAGTGCATAATCATCCATCGGGTGATCCCACCCCCTCACCCGCTGATATTGAAATGACACGGAGGGTTGATGAAATCGCAAGCTCCATGGGGATCACCGTCCATGACCATTTGATTATTGGTCGCGATGGACATGCCAGCATGAAAGCGCTGCAACTCTTTTAGTTTGGCAATCAATCAACCCGCGCCTATGCCGCAGATTTACTCTCAGCAAGACGCTTGTTGATCTTGAAACTGTTCTCGAGGGAATCAAGCAAAGCATCACGCGTCTGATTATCTCTACTAGTAGACGTAAACCCAATCGTGCATGAACAATAATATTCTCTGGAACGGTTGTCGACAATTGCAGATTGGAAGCGGCTGGATATCGCTAGGAAGTCTTCTGTTTGCATATCCGGCATCAAAATCGCAATTGTGTTGGCATCAATTTTTGCCACAATATCCCCATCACGTGCCGTCGTCTTAATCAAACCTCCGATAAGACGCATGGCATGTAAATAATGATCAGGATCAGAGCGAACTCTGAATCCGAATATGCCAATCGTTTCGTCATTGATGCGAGACTTTTCCGTGTAACAATCTAGCGTTTTTTCAAAATAGACACGATTGTTCAAACCCGTAACGCGGTCTGTATATTCATTGCCATGTGCTGCCTGTTCTTGCAGTTCCAACAGTCTGGTTTCGCGGAAATTTCGCTTCATCTCTGGACGCAAAATAACCAGCGAATAAAATACGCCAGCAATCATGATAGAGAGGCTGGACAGAATGCTAGCATCTTTAACTGTGAAGCTTGCAAATATATTAGATGTTTCTGCATCGGCAGGAAGACCCAAATAGGCATTATAGCCTATAAGAAGACTACCTATACCAAACAGCCAAGTATTGACTGTCACCATGATCTCACGGCTACGATCTGACGCTCTACGTCTCATATTACATTCCCTAAAATGTGGAAAAATCCACTCATTGCTCAGGGACAAGGCTGCCAGACAAAACCTAACAACCCACTTCTAACTTGAAAATTAGAAGCAGTTTTATGAAACGTTGTTAGCAGTCATTTACGAAACTGTGTAAAATTGTCTGCAATTAACCCATGGCTTTTTGCAGATTTTCATCGACCTTATCCAGGAAGCCCATGGTAGAAAGCCAAGGTTGGTCAGGACCGATGAGCAGTGCCAAATCTTTGGTCATATAACCTGATTCAACTGAATTGACACAAACCTCTTCAAGCGTCTTGGCAAAACGAGCCAATTCAGCATTGTCATCAAGTTTGGCACGATGCGCGAGCCCCCTTGTCCAAGCAAAGATTGACGCAATAGAGTTTGTAGAGGTCTCTTCGCCCTTCTGATGCTGGCGATAGTGGCGTGTGACCGTACCGTGAGCGGCTTCTGCTTCAACTGTCTTGCCATCTGGGCTGAGCAGAACAGAGGTCATCAAACCCAACGAGCCAAACCCTTGTGCAACCGTATCAGACTGAACATCACCATCGTAGTTCTTACATGCCCAGACATAACCACCAGACCATTTCAAGGATGCAGCAACCATGTCATCGATCAAGCGATGCTCGTACCAAATGCCAGCTTCTTCATACTTGTTTTTAAACTCGGCCTCATACACGTCTTGGAACAAGTCTTTGAACTGGCCATCATAGGCTTTCAGGATCGTGTTCTTTGTAGAAAGATAACAAGGAACACCACGCGACAAAGCATAGTTC
>CAZEPF010000289.1:0-1924 GCA_964514045.1 uncultured Rhizobiaceae bacterium
ACTTCAAGAGAAGGATCCTTGCGATGGAAATGTTCAAGCACGCCTCTTTTGAAAGATTAGAGACATTGCGCCAAGCCCGGCTGATACGAGAATGAGCAACAATGAAACCGCGTTTAGGACAGGCGTTGAACCTTGCTTCAGCTTATCAAACATCGCGATGGTCAATGGCGAGTCAGATCCTACAAGCATCAGAGTTGTGTTGAAGTTCTCAAAACTCATGAGCACTGCAACCACAGCTGAAGCGAGAATAGCAGGCAGCAGGAAAGGCAGGGTAATTTGACGAATTGCCCCAAACTTGCTGGCCCCAAGATTTAGGGCGGCCTCTTCCAGCGCCGGGTCAAACTTCTGCAAACGTGCGGAAATGACCAACGTTGCAAATGTGGTGACGAATGAAAACTGGCCCAGAATGACGAGTACGAGCCCGGGGCGGAGTTGGTCGAACCATAGCCCTGTGGCATCCTCCAGAGTGTTGGCGATGTTGCTTGAAAAGACCAGAATTGAGATGCCTAGGATAACTCCTGGAATGATCAGGGGCAAAAGCATCACGATGTAGAGAAACCCTTTCCCCCTAAAATTGTGTCTGACGAAAAGAAACGCGTTGCAGGTGCCTACCGCGACAGCGAGACCTGCAACCCATACTGCAACGAATGCGGATGTTCCTATCGCGCGCAAGATGGATCGTTCATGGAAGACGCCGATGAACGGCGCTTCGGTTCCAAAAAACCATGCAGTGGTAAAGCCTTCCCATGGCAACGATGGGAAGACGCTATTGTTAAAGGCGAACACGCAGACGACCGTTAGTGGCAGCGCAAGATAGGTAAAGAATAACGCGACATACGCGCGGTAGCACCATTTTGCAAAGCTGCGTTGAGGAACTGTAGGTATCATGTGCGCCCCATCGTGGCTGACAAAGATTGGCCTGAAATGCGCAACCCAAGATAAACGACCAGAGATGACAGGATCAGCAAAAGGAAACCAAATGCAGATCCTAGCTCCCAATTAAACCGAGTGATGAACTGGCTATAAATCATCCCGGTAAACCAGAGACTGTCTTTTCCTCCCAACAAAACGGGGGTCAGATAGTTCCCAAGGCTCAACATGAAGACCACGATGCAGCCAGACACTATACCGGGCATTGCGTGCGGAATAACGATTTCACGCATGATCGATTGGGTGCTGCCACCAAGGTCATACCCAGCTTCAATGAGGCTATCGTCGAGGCTATCAAGCGTGGTCACGAGAGGTACCACCATGAAAAGAATGGATGTGTAGACAAGCCCAACCATTATGGCCGCATCGTTGTACAAAAGCTCTACGGGGCCGCTGACAATTCCCAGCGCCTGCAAACCGTTGGAGATGACGCCTGTTTCGCGCAAAAGGATCATCCATCCGAATGTGCGTACCAGTTCAGAGACCCAAAAAGGGATCATGCACATCAAGAATAACGTCGCTTTGGTTCGTCCCTTGGTGAGCTTTGCGATGTAGTAGGCAATTGGAAAACCAAGAAGAAGCGTGAGCGCCGTCGCCACTATTGACATAATCGCTGTCCGGGCAAAGGTGTGCCAGAACAATGGTTCCTCAAAGAACTTAGCGTAGTTGCCTAATCCTACGGTATACTCACGAGGCCCGATTTTTTCAGTGATCGATACAATGAATAACCCTACGTGCGGCAGTATTATTAATACCACCAGCCACAAAAGGATCGGCGCCAGCAGAAGGTAAAAGCCCAGTCTGGAGGTATCGCTGCTCATCTCTGGGCCTCCAAGGGGTACAAGCGCGCCATGTTCGGTTGCCATCTGGTGTAAACTGTCTGGCCTTTTGTCAGCTCAGACAAAGCCCCTGTTTGTGATAGTGCAACAGTGACCACCATACCGGTCGAGGCGTCTTGGACGGTCGCAACCGAGTTTGCACCGTTAAAAAGTAC
>CAZEPF010000290.1:0-1921 GCA_964514045.1 uncultured Rhizobiaceae bacterium
TCGCTGCTTTGGTCGCGCCTTGTCGGGTTAAAGCGCGCCATAACCCAGACGCTGGTTCTTTCCGTGATTTTGCAGGCCATCGTTCTGCTCTCGCCTTTCTATCTCCAGCTCGTGGTCGATGCGGTTTTGCCACGCGGGGATAGTGCCTTGCTGCTCGCGCTTGCTATTGGGTTTGGGGGGTTGGTCATTTTGCGCGCCGTCGCAGAAGCCGTGCGCGGGTGGGCGATTTTGGTTTACGGCAATCAGATGAGTTTACAGATGGTTGGCAATGTTTTCCGCCACCTCATCCGCTTGCCGGCGCGTTATTTCGAGCGGCGACATGTCGGCGATATTATCAGCCGCATGGGCAGCACAGTCCCGATCCAAGAGGCGTTGACCCAATCGGTTCCGGCTGTCCTGATTGACGGGGCGATGGCGATCTTAATGCTGATCGTCATGTTCCTCTATTCACCGATTTTGGGCGGCATTGTGCTGGCGACCGTGGCTGGCTTAATTCTCGCAACATGGCTCATCTATCCGCATTTACGCCGCACACAGGAAGAAAGTATCTACGCGAAAGCGCTGGAGAACTCTCACGTCATTGAAAGCATTCGCGCCATTACAACGGTCAAAATGTTTGGTCGTGAAGCCGAACGCGAGGCGGCGTGGCGCAATCTCTACACGGACTTTATTAATGCCAATGTCGGTTACGGCAAATGGGTGGTCGCGCGCAAATTCTTTGAAACCCTGCTGACGGGATTGCAGGTTGTTTTGGTCGTGTGGGCCGCGGTGAGCTTGATGCTGGGCGAGGGGAGTGGGTTTACGCTCGGCATGCTCGTCGCCTTTTTGGCCTATCGGCAATATTTCACAGATGCTGTGGTTCAACTCTTGGAGAAAGGGATCGAGTTTAATTTGCTTTCGCTTCATCTCGACCGCTTGTCAGATATTATTTTTGAAGAGACGGATGCGGATCAATCGGGTGATGCAAAGCTGACAGATTTAAAGGGCGCGATCTCGCTCAAAAATGTGAGTTTCCAATATTCAACGACGGACCCGATTGTCTTGTCTGATTTCAATCTGGAGATCGCGGCGGGGGAAATGGTGACCCTAACTGGACCGTCTGGGGGCGGGAAAACCACATTAATGAAGCTGATGCTGGGTCTTTATGACCCAACGGCAGGAGCGCTTGAAATTGACGGGAAGGATTTGAGAGCGATTGACAGGTCCGATTGGCGGTCCCGCATTGGCGTCGTTATGCAAGATGATAAACTCCTCTCCGGGACGCTGGCCGATAACATCAGCTTTTTCGATCCAGAGATTGATATGCAGCGCGTTTATAAGGCGGCGATGGCGGCCCAAATTCACGACACGATTGCGGCGCTGCCGATGAACTACCAATTGCAGATCGGGGATATGGGGTCGGTCCTCTCAGGCGGACAGCGCCAACGGGTTCTGCTGGCGCGTGCACTCTATCAAGACCCCAGTGTTTTATTCTTGGATGAAGGCACGGCCAATCTTGATTCTGAGACAGAGGTTGCGATTGTCAAAATCATCCGTGATTTAGACATTACCCGCGTCATTGTGGCACACCGCCCGGCTTTTTTGGATGCCAGCGATCGAGTTATCCAGATTTAGAAAATAAAAATTCAGTTTGAAATCAGTGCGATAGTTAATCAAATCTTAAAATCTATGATAAAAATCCATCACCAATTGCAACCTTTGGTATTTTAATGTATAAATTAAGGGCGCGTTAACCGCAATTTGGACGATTTTATAACATTTTCCTTGTCAACTGGCATGAAAATCGCTTTTAATAATTGTGCAGACTGTGGGGGACTGTGCTGCAAGGGGCTGTGGGGTCTTTGTATTATGTTAGTAAATACACAAAGGAAAAAGACATGCGTGAACTGTCTACTGAAGAACTTGACGTCGTTGTTGGTGG
>CAZEPF010000291.1:0-1914 GCA_964514045.1 uncultured Rhizobiaceae bacterium
CAATATCTTGTAGAAACAGGCACCTTCCCGAGTCGCTCGCGGGCCGTGGCGGCTATAAAATCCGGCCATGTTACAGTCAGCGGTGTCATCGTTAAAAAGCCTGCTTTCAAGATATCTGGAAATGTTGAAATTTCCGCGACTGATTTACATCCCTATGTATCGCGTGGGGCGCTCAAGCTAAAGTATGCCCTTGAGCAATTTGATGTATCAGTGGATCAACGTGTTTGCTTGGATGTTGGAAGCTCGACAGGAGGGTTTTCAGAGGTTCTTCTCGAAAGTGGCGCGCGCCGAGTTTACGCAGTTGATGTCGGACGCGATCAGCTTCACGAAAAATTAAGAAACGAAGACCGTATTGTCTCGATGGAACAAATGGATGCGCGTAATCTGAGGCTTGGCATGTTCGACCCATCGCCGGATCTAATTGTGTGTGATGCAAGTTTCATTTCGTTATCTAAGGTCCTTGTGGTGCCTTTGTCACTCGTTTCTGTCGGGAGCGAGTTAGTGACCTTAGTGAAACCTCAGTTTGAGGTTGGGCGCGCAAATGTTGGAAAGAACGGGATCGTCACTGAAGAAACGGCTAAGCTGAAGGCCTTGGCAGACGTTAAAACTTGGCTTGGTACAGTCGGGTGGGATGTGATTGATGAATGCTCATCTCCGATTACAGGTGGTGACGGTAATGAAGAATATCTTGTGCACGCAATAAAAAAGGCCCCGAAGGGCCTTTAACGAATAAAATTACCAACGACGAGGCCGGCTATAGATATTGTGATGATGCCGATTTCGTGAGCGGTATTGATTACGATAGTGGTTAGAGCCGTATCCACCAAATGTATTGATACTTAAACTGACTCGTGGGCGTGTGTTGTAATAAGGCTGCGAATGCCCATACCCATGGCCTCTATAGACAGGCTGCGGATAGTGTGACCGGTATTGGTTCGAGTAGTATGGCTGCGAATGGTATCCATGACCATAGGAATAGGTCTGGCGCGGTTGATGGTAGTACGGGTTACTCGCATACCGACTTTGATACCTGTACTGGCTTCTATTATCTCCGGCGATGGCCGCACCAGCTACTCCGCCAATGACAGCGCCTAGGACTGAGCCTTCAGTTCGCGCGCCGTTTGCTGCGAGTTGTGATCCGAGTACGCCGCCAGCAACTGCGCCAATTGCAGCGCCTGCGAATTGATTGTTACCATTGCTTTGGTGTGAATGGTGATAGCCATTATCATGTGCAGACGCAGCGATAGGTGCGAAAGACATGGCTACTATCGTGATAGCACAAAATCCTTTTGTGTATGTCATGGGGGTCTCCATTTAAGCATGAGTGCCCCTAGGCCCCGGACACCCTTTAGATATTCACTATGCTTAACAAATGAATAAAATGCAAAGACTAGACGCAGTTGGGCCTTCGTGCTCTGCGGTTAAGGGCTTAGTTGGGGGCCGTCTCCGCCTCCGTGCTAAGGTGTAATCGGCGGTCAATGATTTGAAAAAAGTCCTTTGGGCGCGCTGCTATCATGCGACCACTTGATAATGTCCTCTCAGATAGGCTGTCATCTTTGTGAATGGAAACTTCACTTACCCAGTCACCTTCCAAATGCCCAGCTTCGACAAAATGGAGGAACAAGCGCCCGTCGCGGCTCCCTTGTGCCGTCTCTCCTTTGTAAGATACGGAGAAAACGAGTTCTATGCTTCCTTTGGTGCTATTATAGCGGCTAGCCTTTGAATAAGCTTGGCCGCGAGACCTTTCCACGCCGGGTTCTTCTATACCGCGACGTGTTGGATAAAGCTCAACTTTGTAGTCAAGTGTTCCGTTTGAGGAGATGTAGAAGGTCATTACTGCGTAGTTTGCGTCTTTGTAAGACGAAAACTCAAATGGCGTTGTTACGTAATACCACTTACCCAGTACTTTTCTGT
>CAZEPF010000292.1:0-1886 GCA_964514045.1 uncultured Rhizobiaceae bacterium
GCACAAACGCCACGGCGTTCAAACGGTTCAATCCAAGCCAGATACGCTCTAAGCCGTTGAATTTGAGTCTGTATTTCTCAAAATAAAAGCAGCAAACCCTAAAAATCAGTTGGCGCTCCACCTTCTTCCTTGCGTTTGGCAATGAATGCCTCAAGCTCTTCCTTGATTGCCTCATCCAAAGGTGGCGCTTCAAATTCAGCCAATATTTTCTTGTAGGTTTGATTGGCGCGTTCAACGGTTGTTACAGCACCGCGATCTTCCCAATTTTCATAATTTGACCAATCAGACAAGAACGGTTCGTAGAATGCCGTTTCATAACGCGATTGGGTGTGATCAATGCCAAAGAAATGACCGCCCTGCCCAACTTCGGCCATTGCTTCAAATCCCAATTCACCTTCATCCCATTTTACCGGTCCCATATAGGCAATCATTTGCTGTAGTTGCTCGCAATCTATGATGAACTTCTCGTAGGAAGCGCATAGACCACCCTCCAGCCAGCCAGCGGCGTGATAAACCATGTTGACCCCTGACGTGAGTGCCGCAAAGAGCGAATGGGCGCTTTCCCACGTTGACTGGTTATCCGGAGTGTTTGCAACGCATGTATTGGATGCGCGCAAAGGAAGATTATAAAACCGCGCCATTTGCCCGGTCATTTGTGTAGTACGCATATAATCCGGCGTACCAAATGCCGGCGCACCTGTTTTCATGTCCACATTTGAAGAGAATGTACCAATCGCACAGGCGCAACCCGGCTTCACACATTGAATAAGCACGATCGCGCATAGAGCTTCGGCAATGGATTGCGCCACGGTTCCCACCAACGTAATTGGGGACATCGCTCCCGCAAGCGTGAAAGGCGTTACAATTGTTGGCTGACCGCGTCGGGCAAGTCGCATCAACCCATCAAGCATCGGCCAATCATGCTTGAGTGGCGATGTTGAATTTATATTTGTATACATCCGAGGTGTTGCATCGAACTCCTCATGCGTGAGGCCACCAGCGATTCGCACCATTTCCATTACGTCTTCAACACGCTCCACCCCTAATGAATACGCATGAACTACTTTATCCGTAAGCGTGAGCTTGTCGTAAAGACAATCGAGATGTCGAACCGAAGGATGGATATCCATCGGCTCAACAGGATAGCCACCGCAAAAATGCATACAATTGAAATATTGGGTTAGTTTGATGAAATCTTGATAGGCTTTTCGGTTTCCTATCTTTCTCCCCTCATCCAGATTGGAATAATTTGGCGGGGACGAAATATTGCCGAACACAATATGATTGCCGCCAATCGTGATCTTTCGATCAATATTGCGGGGGGTGATTGTAAATTGACTAGGCGCAAGTGCGATTTTTTCCATCACCATTGCTCTATCCATCTTCACCAATGCGCTTTCATCGGTTTCATTGGATATGTCGGCACCTGCCGCTTTTAATATTTGAACAGCTTCCAGATTAAGAAACTCTACGCCGATTTCTTCCAAGACACGCATAGCTGTATCGTCAACTGCCGCAACTCCTTCAGGAGGAAGAGGTTCGGTAGGCTTATCGGTATTGATCGGCACAGACCATGGCATTTGCTTAATCGCAGCGCCTTGACCACGCTTGTTTCCTGAACGACCTCCTGACCGCCTGCCACGTTTTGGAGTTTGGATTTCTAGCGGTGTTTCGGTCATCTTTATCATCTGCACGTTATTTTTCTGATATGCCAAGTTTCGCAGGCGCTACACATTTTGCAATAAAAGATATGCGACCTTTGCAGCGTTGAAACGACAGTGTTGTTCACCCAGCGCTTGAACTGGCTCTTCTTGTGAGATTGCTAATGTTTAAGAGGTGCTTTTGGCGATCCCGGGAGGATTCGAACCCCCGACCTGATGATTAGA
>CAZEPF010000293.1:0-1879 GCA_964514045.1 uncultured Rhizobiaceae bacterium
TAAAGCCACAACAGCGGTCCAACGGATTTTCTTTGGCTGCGTGAAGAGCTTTAGAAGAACAAGAGCAAACTTTCCCAGGAATGCGAGGGTGTCGACAGATTCGTTCCAGAAACGCACGGTACTTTGCCCGACCCGCGCGAACGTATCGTACCAAGGCCGTGTCGTCGGTGGAAGCCGTCCCATGGAAGCCTCTGCAGCTGCGCGCATCAACATGTGGTGCCCCTCAGTGGCTCCTTCAATGATCCACGGGAAGCACTCGTCCGCTTCGCACCGAATTGCACGCGCGAAAACATAGGCTCCTGACGTATCAAGATTTGTCAGGTCGGAAAAATCGTATGTAACATTGTCATAGTTAATAGCGGCCAGATCATCAGACAGCTTTGCGTCAACCGCGCCAATGTTTTGAAGCGTCCAATCACCATGGGCTTTTACAGTAATGCCACGCTGCGATTGGGACACCGTAAAACCAGGTGCATTTAGAATATCATCTGTCAAATCATGTGACATGTCGATAACGTGCAAAGCTTAGACCCATAGGTCAAGCAAAAGGAAAAGCTGTGCGAGCATTATTCGTTTCCACTCATGAGTTACCGTTGGCAGGGGAGTTTCGCATTACGCATGGAACACTCCATTCCGTACATGTAGTTAGGGTTGAAATCCACGAGCAAGGTCATATTGGTCGCGGCGAATGCAGACCTTATGCGCGCTACGGAGAAACCCCTGAAACAGTCACTCAACAAATAGAATCTACCCGCAACAAAATAGAGCACGGTATGAACGTTCATGACCTTCAGGGCGCACTTGAAGCCGGTGCCGCGCGAAATGCTGTTGATTGCGCCTTGTGGGACCTACGGGCAAAACAGTCTAGACAACCCATGAGTGACTTACTCAACCTTCCCAAACCGCAACGCAGAAAAACGGCCTATACGCTGTCTATTGATACACCGGAAAATATGGCGAAGGCGGCGCGTGCGTCTACTGAATTCGACATTCTGAAGGTCAAAGTAAATGGCGCGATGACTATCCCCTCATGCCAGGCCATTATAGATGCGCGCCCAGATGCAAAACTTATCGTGGACGCTAATGAAGGCCTTAATGTGGAGACACTGAAACAGTTCGTATCTTCTGTTGGTGAAGCTTCTATTGCCCTGATCGAACAACCCTTACCCGCAAAGGCAGTTACCCCCGATACATTCAAAGGCATAAGCGGGGTGCCAATTTGCGCGGATGAAAGCATCCACACATCCGCTGATTTAGTGCATATTCGCGATGCCGGGTACACCGCTGTGAATATCAAACTTGATAAATGCGGAGGTCTAACCGACGCGCTAAACTTGGCCAAACAGGCGCGAGATATGGGTTTTATAATAATGGGGGGATGTATGGTGGCTTCATCATTGGCCATTGCCCCAATGATGTACTTGGAGAGCTTTTTTGACTTTATCGACCTCGATGGTCCAATACTCTTAAAGACCGATATTGAAAACGGCCTAGAATATGACGGGCAGTGGATACACGGCCCTCACCACACACTTTGGGGATAAAAAGGTTTCTTAGAGCTTAGGATGCGTTGGAAAGAGGCGGAACGCTTTGTTCCCATGCCTTTTGACCGAAGGCATTTGTCACGTCACGAAACCCGTCGACTGCATTAGAGTACTTAACGATGAGATCTGATTGAAAATCCGCGCCATTAAAGAATGTTTCTGCTTTACGGGCAGAAATCAGGGCCTGCTCAAGCTTTTTGGCGTCGTTAGTCCAGTCAATATTCACTGACTCATCAATCAAGCTATTATCGGCCATACTTACAAGATCAGACACGATCATAGTGGCCTCTGTCAAACCAGCTTCGAAATCATTAAGTGATTTAAACGCCACAGTG
>CAZEPF010000294.1:0-1847 GCA_964514045.1 uncultured Rhizobiaceae bacterium
ACGTTACACTACGAAACTTTTTCTGTCCTCCCGTATTGTGCCATACGGTTGCAGTTACATTCCCCAAACGAAACGTTTGTTCTGGGGGTGCGGCTGTTTCATTAGCCATAAATTCACCTCGCTTGTTAAAGAATCAAATTAACAGGAGGAGTAGGGTGCCTGAATTGGTAAGTGAAGGCAAGTAAAAGAGTTTGAGGTGGTGTTTCCACCACCTCAATGATTACTTCCTACCACTCGCGATACAGAAGCATCGCTGCCTTCTCTTGAATCGTCATGTCCGGGTGCGTGAAAAATGAGTAGTCATCGAATGTCTCATACATCAATGATTCAACACCCAAAAAATCTCCAAGTTTGCGAATCCGGAAATAGAGCTGACAATGATTGAAGATGACTCGTTTGATGCGTTGCCACATTGGTTGGATTGTAAAAAAGTAATGTGGTTTATCATCATTCATATTACAATCGCGACAATAGAAGCGAGCATATTTGACATCTTCAAGACTTTCTACCAGCCAGTACGGAACGCCATTCTTGGATACGTAGATTTCTGACATAAAAACGGGGGAAAGAATAAAAGGGTTCGAGAGGGGAAGTAAGCTTTACCCTCTCATTTTCATTTCTTACTTCTCATCTTGAGTCTTTGGTTTACGATCCAACGCGAACAAGCGAGGCCAAGGACCGGCATCACAAAAATCTGGTCCCCAGTCACTGACTCCCATGTTGGTGTCGTTGTTGTGATCAGGGTCAAGACTCTTGTCGTAATAAGGACTCAACTTCAAAGGAATTTTTTCCATAGAAAATAAGGTAAGGAAATAAAGAGTTTTGAGGTGGTGTTTCCACCACCTCAAAATAGGCACTGCATCAGCAGGCAATATCATTCGTGTAAAAAGTTGTGTTACTACGCAAACGCGAAGTCGCAACAGTTCCAACGAACTCCAGAAAATCCTTGACAACGAAGGATGAAATCCGGCAATATTAGTCTGTTCAATTCTTAGATCAGACCGAGTGCATTTGCACAAAGTCCGACTAAGAACCCTCTCAAGAGACAGTAGTCAATCACTCCGCTAAAAGTTGAAGGACGACTGTTTCTCCATGCTCGAGCAAAACTGCGTGACTGGTTTTGCAACCAGGTCGTAACCTTGCCAATTTTTGTCTGCTTCTTTAGTGGTACAGGTTCGATTGGTCCTTCTCGAACATCAAGGATATCCGAGCTCATTACGACCATCGAATTTGAACCAGAAGCTGTTTCTAATTTAAGCATATGAATAGGGGGGAACGGATAAAAACTGTCCGAAGACAGCATTGGTGATCCACCAAAAAAACATCCGGCCAGCCGTTGTCGTGCTGGCAAGACTATCTTGAAAGATCACCGATCATTATAGCGGGGCAGGGGAGTGAGCCAAGTAAAATCGCCACTCTGATGCATTAAATATACCATTGTACTTGCGTATTGGATACCATCTACGATACGCAATTCACAGCTGGGAAGCTGATTTTCTTGTCTATGCGGACGCCTCGACTATAGCTGAGGCCAAAACATTGGCCAAAGGCTTTGAAAAGCAGGATCCCGACAACAGATTTTTTATTTGCGATCAGCTTGAAAACAAGCTTCTAAGGCTCGATTCTTCCGGTACACCTGTCCAAGTCGAGGACTATGATGTTTGGTCAAAACACATTCTTTCGGTGGATCTATGCCATCCACCAAATCTAACGACGGTTGTGTACCGAGACCTCGTTCATGAAATTGGTCGGGCGAAAGGCATTTCTGCCGCTTCGGAGATGGCTAACCAGGCTGCTGAGGAATACGGCTTAGAACGAATAATTACCGTTGACGTTCAAGGTGGTAG
>CAZEPF010000295.1:0-1842 GCA_964514045.1 uncultured Rhizobiaceae bacterium
ATCGCGCTGTGGTATTTTCCTAGCTGAAATCAAAAATCCAACCCATCAAATCAATGCAATCCAAGATAGACACGCTCTAAAAGAAAAGCCACCCAATAACGGCAATCCAGAAACATGCCATGCCAACGCCAATCCAGAAAAAACGATCCGTCCAGAATGGATCTTTCAGGACGCGGGGAAGTTTTTCCAGACCGGAAGTCTTGCGTTCCAAGGGTTAAGCCTCTGGTGGTGCGCTGGTTTGAAGGGCGAGGGCGTGCAATACGCCGCCCATATTGCCTTTAAGCGCTTCATACACCATTTGGTGTTGTTGCACGCGCGATTTACCGCGAAAGGTTTCCGAAACAACTTCGGCAGCGTAATGATCGCCGTCGCCAGCAAGGTCGCGAATGGAAACTTCTGCATCCGGCAATGCTTCTTTGATCATACGTTCGATTTCACCAGCATCCATTGGCATGGATTGAACTCCCTTGGCTATTCAGCGGCTTGCGCTATCGGCTTCTCATTCATATAGGACGGAAACCAGCTTTCGTGAACATGTTTCATCTCATCAACGGAAATAGATAATGCGCCTTTGACGATTAGCTTATCACCTTCTACACGACCCAGTTTTTGGAAATAGACGCCAGAATCTTCCGCGTTGGCTGCGAACATATCTGCATATGTATCCGGCACGGTTACGAGATACCGTGATTGGTCTTCGCCAAACAATCCAGCCTGAATGTTATCGCTATGCAATTTGATCTTTGCGCCTTTGCTTGACGCCATGCACATTTCTGCAAGTGCAACGGCAAGCCCGCCATCTGAAACATCATGACATGAAGTGACATAGCCTGAGCGGATAACCGCACGTACAAACTCGCCACGCATTTTCTCTTTGAGAAGGTCAACTTCAGGTGCAGGGCCATCTTCACGGCCTAAAACTTCACGCAGATACAGTGATTGGCCGAGATGTTCAGCATCAGTGCCAATCAGGAAAATACTATCGCCAGTTTCCATGCCGCCAACGCGTGCCATACATGACGTATCTTCAATCAGACCGACTGCGCCGATTGTGGGTGTTGGTAAAATACCTTCGCCATTGGTTTCATTATAAAGCGAAACATTGCCTGAGACGATTGGCATACCAAGTGCGCTCACTGCTTCTCCAATACCTTTGATGCAATAGACAAACTGCCCCATAATCTCCGGGCGTTCCGGATTGCCAAAGTTCAAATTGTCCGTAGTAGCCAGTGGTTCGGCGCCAACTGCATTCAGATTGCGCCATGCTTCTGCCACTGCTTGTTTGCCGCCTTCAAACGGGTCTGCTTCGCAATAACGTGGCGTTACATCGCTGGTGAAAGCCAGTCCGCGCCCTGTAGGTTCACCGTTTTCATCGACCAGACGAATGACGCCGGCATCGCCACCGGGAATTTGTAGACTGTTGGATTGGATAAGCGTGTCGTATTGCTCCCACACCCAGCGTCTTGAACATAAATCTGGGCTGCCCAACAAAGTAAGCAAAGCAGCATTATGGTCGTCGTGAGTTTCAACATCGTCTGCTGACAGGCCGGAATGCGTGCCAGGTTCAATATACGGGCGGTCGTATTCGGGTGCTTCATCACCCAGTTCTTTGATCGGAAGGTTTGCCACTTCCTCGCCTTGGTGCGTGATGCGGAATCGCAGATCGTCGGTGGTCTTGCCTACGATTGCAAAATCTAGCGCCCATTTCTCAAAGACAGCTTTGGCCTCTTTTTCCTTTTCAGGATTAAGCACCATCAGCATGCGTTCCTGGCGCTCGGACAGCATCATTTCATAGGCCGTCATTTGCTCTTCACGAACGGGTACAAGATCAAGGTTAAGTTC
>CAZEPF010000296.1:0-1002 GCA_964514045.1 uncultured Rhizobiaceae bacterium
TATGAAGTTCATCACGGCATTCGCATTTCCGATGCTGCCATCGTGTCGGCCGCCCGCTTGGCCGACCGTTATATTACGGACCGCTTTTTGCCCGATAAAGCGATCGATTTGATGGACGAAGCCGCCTCTCGCCTACGCATGCAGGTCGACAGCAAGCCCGAAGCGTTGGACCAAATTGACCGCAAAATTGTGCAAATGAAGATCGAGGTCGAGGCCCTGAAGCAAGAAAAAGACGACGCCTCTAAAGAGCGCCTGGAAAAGCGCTTAGAGGAAATTGGCACCCTTGAAGCCCAAAGCGCAGAGATGACGGCGGACTGGGAAGCCGAGAAGAGCAAACTGGCCAGTGCAACTGACGTGAAAGAACAGTTAGAGCGCGCTCGGTTTGAGCTCGATGACGCCGTGCGTCGCGGTGATTATGAAGCTGCAGGCCGTCTGCAACATGTCGACATCCCAACGCTTGAGGCGCAAATGGCGACGCTAGAGGCCGGAGACGAGGATAAGGCCTCTGATAGCGAAACGGTCACGCCGGATATAATCGCCACGGTCGTCTCCCGCTGGACAGGTATTCCCGTTGAGAAAATGCTGGAAGGCGAACGCGAAAAACTCATGGAGATGGAGGCGATCCTTGGCGCGCGGGTTATCGGTCAGGACAGTGCGATCCAAGCCGTTTCTGACGCTGTGCGGCGTGCCCGGGCCGGCCTGCGCGATCCGCAACGCCCGATCGGCAGCTTCATGTTCCTCGGCCCAACGGGTGTCGGTAAAACGGAACTGACCAAAGCGCTCGCGGATTTCCTGTTTGAAACTGATGACGCCATTACCCGCATCGACATGTCCGAGTTTATGGAAAAGCACAGTGTGTCCCGCCTGATTGGCGCGCCGCCCGGCTATGTTGGCTATGATGAAGGCGGTGCCTTGACCGAAGCGATCCGGCGGCGGCCCTATCAAGTCGTCTTGTTTGATGAAATCGAAAAAGCGCACCCGGATGTCTTCAACGTGCGGCTC
>CAZEPF010000296.1:1012-1823 GCA_964514045.1 uncultured Rhizobiaceae bacterium
CAATATTGGCGCGCAGCACTTGCTCAATCTGGGTGATGGCGAAACGGTGCAAAAGGCCAAGGTCGGCGTCATGGCCGAAGTCAATGCGCATTTCCGTCCTGAGTTTTTGAACCGTATCGACGAAATTCTCCTGTTCGAGCGTCTCAAGCCTGAGCATATGGGCGCGATTGTCGACATACAGCTGGCCCGCCTGCAAGGCTGGTTACGCGATAAGTCGATTACCCTTGATCTCACTGACGCTGCGCGCGAACATTTGGGTCAGGCGGGCTATGATCCGTCCTATGGCGCACGCCCGCTAAAGCGCGTCATTCAAAAGCAAGTGCAAGATGAACTCGCGCGGGAACTTTTGAGTGGTCGCCTAAAAGACGGCGATCAAGTCAAAATTGATGCGGCTGGCGGGCGGATAAGATTAGCGGTGATGCAGGCCGAGACCGAAATCGCGTGAAAACACCGTTTGGGAGAATCCCCCCCGCCTGAAAATGCATAAGAGGTCCTCGCGTCGAAAACTGGTGCGAGGGCAAAATTTCGCTAGGCTCTGATTTATGAGCAATGCGATCAGCTTTGGCCGACAGGCCGCGACCTACGCCAAAGGGCGTCCGACTTATCCTGAGGCTCTTTTTAAATGGATCGCCGAGAACAGTCCCTCAACGCAACGGGCTCTCGATATTGCTACGGGGTCGGGTCAAGCGGCGCAGTCTTTGGTCAAATATTTTGATCATGTGGACGCTACCGACATTGATCCCGACCAGATCAAAGCTGCCGCCCCGCACGCCCATATCGCTTATCGCAAGGCACCCGCCGATCACTCGGG
>CAZEPF010000297.1:0-261 GCA_964514045.1 uncultured Rhizobiaceae bacterium
AAGCGGGAGACTGGTTGGATCCACAGATTACAACGGGTACGTTTGCATCGGCCAACCGGGAGCAAACATTAATGGAAATACTTGCGCCGTGGCCCCGAACAACCAGCGCAGACATGTCATCAATGGCAACCTGACCAACTTTTTCCTTGTCGATCATTACAGTCAAAAATGCGCGCGAAACGCTTAAATGCGCACCATCAGAAGCAATTTCTACAATCCGGTTTTGCATTGTCCAACTCCGGTTTCTCTTCACGGAGTTGT
>CAZEPF010000297.1:271-1816 GCA_964514045.1 uncultured Rhizobiaceae bacterium
GTTTTGACTACCCCTGAAGGGCTTACAGTTACACGTCTTGCTTTGACTTTTTGCAGAGAAGATGGAGATTTAAAAATATACTTCAAATCATTTTCCTTGTCCCTAGTTCTAGCATCCACATTAGCTTCGTTATGGGCTGCCAAAGCAAAGGTACCAGCCGTAAACTTGATTACTTGAACTATCAAGATTTCCCCATCCTGCTCCAGTTTCAAACATTCGCCCTTTCGCAGCCGCATCAGTAGTTTTTGCCCATCACGACCGATCGGTTGTTGCCACCAGTTTCTGTTGTGCCGTGCCAATTGATAGGCTTGAAATGTCGAGATGACCTCACCTGTCCATTTGCCCTTCTCGTCAACCCATATGTCATAACAATAGTTTCCATCACCTTTATACGCCTTGTATGCTTCCCCTGCCGGTCCTCCATGGGAATAACGTTCATGCGTTCTTCGATTCGAATGCGACGGACCGGCAGCACCATATTGTCGGCCGCAGAAACCAAAGCCTGTTTGAATTCGTTGCCGGATAGTCCTTGCGTTGATTCGAGTAGATGAATCCGCGTTGGATAGTCACGGATTTTTTCAAGATCGACTGGCTTATCAAAGCTCTCAATCGGCTTTCGGGTTACGACCTTGCGTGCGCCGCGTTTGTCTGAATCTCCTTCCTTGCCCTTAATAAAACCATATGCTGTGTCATTATGCATGGCATCCTGAAACCCGTGGTCTGGTTTATGGCTAACAATAATAGAGCGTACGGAATTTTCCACATCCGTTCGAAACCCTTCCCAAGGGGCAGGTACATTGCCAAGCAGGTTTTTCCGCTCTTCGATTTCACGCTTCTTAGCCTCATCAGAGGCGCGTTTGAGCATGGAGCGGTCAATGCATCCTATTACAATCGCATCAATCGCATGGTGGCGATGGTCATCCCGATTTTTCTTCTGCAGTTCTGCTTCAGGAAGGTTATCTCCCAAAAGTACGCTATTAAGACCCCAACTATGTCTTAGTTCGGAAGTCAGCTGCCCGGTCACAACCCAAACCTGATTACTGCTACCGGCATGGCCCTGGCCGCCAAAGATCGCTTCCAAGTAGGCCTTGGAAAGACGCGAAACATACTGCGTATCCGTCAATTGCCTATCGATAAAATTACGTTCCTCATTGTCATAACGCTCCATCGCATCCGGGTTAAACCGCCAGCTTTTCGCTTTTGACAACTCCTGGGCGCGTTTGGAAATCTCCGTCCAATCATAACCGGACGGCGACGAGCCAAATGCTTCATGAGGCGTCTCGTTGCCCTTGTCCCGGTTGGCCCTTCGCTTACACAAGACCTTGTTGTTGAAACCGTCATCAAACGTGCGCGAAAACGGGAGCAGGTGCTCTATCTCCACCGCATTTGAAAACAGGTTTTCAGCATTTATTTGCTCTCCAGTGAAGACACACCGCTTGCCCAACGCTTCCATTTCCTCATAGAGCCTCAATCGCATGCGGTTTTCATACGAGTTGGGTTGATTGTAAATCTCTGTAAGTTCTTTTGCGCGGCGCTCATTTGCTT
>CAZEPF010000298.1:0-1806 GCA_964514045.1 uncultured Rhizobiaceae bacterium
GGCTATTCTGTTGAAAAACTTTTCTTGTTGAGTGTTGTGATTCGTGATTCAGTCTTCCTATTGATTTGGGAAATTGATTATCATGATGGGGCCACGTCGAAAGCCCGCAACCGGCTATTTATGCAGCGCTTGGATTGTATGCGTTTCTTTGGGTTGGCTGGTATGTGTTTCAGCAAAAAGGAAAGAAATCCAGACGATCCTTGGCATAAACGCGGACCTTCAACCAAACACGTAAATGTCAGAGATGTGTGAACAATAACAACGCTGTAGCTTAATAAACGCTCGAACGAACATAGATGTGAATCTTCCCCAGTTCCTGATTAACCCAAAATTCATCCACTACTGCTAATGATCACGACAGATCTCTTCATGGCATGACGTCACGAATACTCGTCGCATTACCGACATGTTTCAGACAACCCCACTCTGATAATAGTGTCAGGGTATCTAGGTAAAATTTACCATGAAAATCAGGTCCACCAAAGATATTTGGATTGCTGTTATGGCGATAAACGTCACAGCTGCCATAATAATAGTGGGTGTGATCACATCTCTCTATCCACCAGAATTATGGAGATATGAACTTACGCTCAGCTTATCGCTGACGTTTGTGATTGCAACACCAACTTCATATTTCATGGGATATCAAATCTTTAAGAACAGTCAGCTTACAGATGAATTACAGCGCCTAGTCAACCGTGATCGGCTGACAGATGTTGGTACAAGAGACTTTTTCTTTGCCCGTATGGAAGAGGCACCTGATGCCTATGGAGTATCCCTAATGGTTGATATTGATCATTTCAAAGGCATCAATGATAAGCATGGGCATTTTGCAGGGGATCAAGTCATCAAGTGTGTGGCTCAAACACTGAAAAAAGTTGCTCGTAAAACAGATCTAGTAGCTCGCTTCGGAGGAGAAGAATTCATAATATTTTTACGTGATCTTGACCCTCAATCTGGCTATGAGGTGGCTGAGCGAATGCGCAATCAAATCGCTGAACAAGTATTCAAGTTTACTGAATGTGAAGTAAAAGTTACCGTATCCATTGGCGGTTCCTTGAAAGATGCTTGTGACAATCTGGAAGCAGCGATACAGGAAGCTGATGCAGCACTGTATCAAGCAAAGGGGCACGGTCGTAATCAGACTATCTTCGCAACGAGGAAAAAACAGCGGGATTGTTTTATCGACGGTATTGCTGCGGGAAGTACAAGAATTCCAAATCTCGAAACTGCCTAACTTCGTTAAACTATTGTGGGCAATATGAGCCCTAGTTGCCTCTAAGTGCGCTTGAACCTCGATCTATTTGGCCATCTCTTATACGTTGAAACCAAAACATATCGACAGGACAAAGTGCATGGTTGGTGAAACGGATCTGGATAAATTGATAAGGTCAATGTCGGCCGAACTTTTAGATGGCTTGTTTGTCTTTGTGACGGTCGGGTCCGAACAAATTCCAAACGGCATATCGCCTCGTATGATGTTCGAAGAGGCAGAAGGAACAACCCTTATATTGCAGAAGTCAGAGGCCGAAATGCACGATCTGCCATATGAATTTCCTTGCCGAATGATTACTCTGAATATTCACTCCTCTTTAGAGGCAGTTGGGTTTATGGCTCGAATTTCATCAGAGTTAGCGAAGCATGAAATGGGTGTGAACCCTGTGTCCGGGTTCTATCATGATCATTTGTTTGTTCCAGACGGGAGAGAGAACGATGCTATGGCCGTTCTAAAAGGCATGTCTTCAAATTAGGACTAGAGCGTGTCTGTCTTGGATTGGATCGATTTGATGGGTTGGATTTTTGATT
>CAZEPF010000299.1:0-1802 GCA_964514045.1 uncultured Rhizobiaceae bacterium
ACCATCGCCTTCGCAATTGATGCAGGCCTTCATGATTGCTTTCATGTGTTTGGAAACGGTTTTTGAACCTGTCACAATTGCTGCGACTTTCTGTTCTTCTTTCACTTTCCAATCGATGTATTCTTCGATGTCTGGATGGTCGATGTCTACCACAACCATTTTGGCAGCACGGCGTGTTGTGCCGCCTGACTTAATAGCGCCCGCAGCACGGTCACCAATTTTCAGGAATGACATAAGGCCGGAAGAGCGTCCGCCACCTGATAATGATTCACCAGCACCCCGCAAATGGGAGAAATTTGAGCCAGTGCCCGAACCATATTTGAACAAACGTGCTTCACGAACCCAAAGGTCCATAATGCCACCTTCGTTTACCAGATCATCATCTACCGACTGGATGAAACATGCGTGTGGTTGCGGGTGCTCGTAAGAGGACTTTGATTTAACCAGTTTTCCGGTTTCAAAATCAACATAATGGTGTCCCTGTGCAGGGCCATCAATTCCATATGCCCAGTTCAGGCCTGTATTGAACCACTGGGGTGAGTTTGGAGCAACCATCTGGTTGCACAACATATAGCGAAGCTCATCGTAAAAAGCGCGGGCATCTTCTTCATCGTTAAAGTATCCGCCTTTCCAGCCCCAGTATGTCCAGGTACCGGCCAAACGATCAAATACCTGTCGTGCATCCATTTCAGAGCCGTATTGCTCTTCTTTTGGAAGATCAGCCATTGCTTCTTTATCTGCTTCCGACTTCCACAACCAAGAGGGTACGGAGTTTTCTTCAACTTTCTTGAGGATTTTCGGCACACCTGCCTTACGAAAATACTTCTGAGCAATGATATCGCTTGCTACCTGGCTCCAACTTGTTGGAACGTCAATATTTTCCAGTTTGAAGACAATCGATCCATCCGGATTACGAATTTCACTTATGGCTTTGCGGAAATCTATTCCTGCATATGCCGATTGATCTTGCTTTGTGTAACGTCGCTCGATGCGCATCCTCATCATCCTTTCAGCCTGTGACACAGCTTTTCAAAACTGGGCACAGAATTCCTAACGACCAATCATCCCTGACTAGCCAATTCCAATAACAAATTTTGCCTGACCCCCGAGGACACAAATACTTGCCCCGAAAACCCCCGTTTCCCATGCCGTCTTACGCGGCTAGAGATCAATATCTAGTTGCGATGCTTGCTGTAAATACTAAATATAGTATTAACGGCGCTTTTGCACAACCTACTCCCGACACTGATTTTCACACAAAAGTTTCCCAAAAAAAGTCCGCAAAAAACTAGCTGACAATCCATAGACATTCAGCCAACTCATACGAATTTTTAGGGAGAAGCTTCTCTTAAGCGACAGCGCCAAACTGTCTTTAATGCTGTTCGATCTACTTCCTTTAACTCTTGCAAACAAAATACGCAGACTGCTTTTTGTGGGTCAAGATATTGTAAGGCAAAAACGCAAAAAAACTACATGTAGTAGTTTAGATGTGGATAGTGTGGAAAACATTTGAAAAAAGAAATCATTAGGATTCAACGGCTTGGGTTAATTTACGACGTTTCAGTGAAATTTTATGTATTGATTTGTTAACTATTTCGCGACTCTGCGATTCTTTTCACTTTTTATGAAACTGAGTGTTCGAATCGCCGGGTAAAACGACTCGTTTTTGCGCGTATCGATTCTTGAAAAAGGGTCCTTTGATTGGTTTTTAGGGGCAAAGATCTTCCCAAAGAGAGCAAAATACGGTCTTAGAGCGTATCTGGCTTGGATTGAACCGTTTGAACGCCGTGGCGTTTGTGCTC
>CAZEPF010000300.1:0-1778 GCA_964514045.1 uncultured Rhizobiaceae bacterium
GCACAAACGCCACGGCGTTCAAACGGTTCAATCCAAGCCAGATACGCTCTAGCGATGGTTTATTTCCGCCATTGAGCAGGTCGCATTTTCAAGTTTCGGCAGGGTTATGAACAATGGTACTTATGGATCAAATTAAGAGGTCCGTATGAGCGAGCAGCAAGACGAGAAGAAATCAAGACGCGGTGGGCGCGGGGCAAGGCGTGAATTGCGCTCTGCTCATGATTCAACCATGTTGCCTGCGCTGAAGCGCAAATTGCCGCTTACAGAACCAATGGATCAAGAGCAGGTCGAGAAGGTCGATAAAGCCTCCCTCGATATTTTGGAGGAAGTGGGTGTTATCTTTCGCGATCCGATTGCGATTGATGATTGGAAACGTGCAGGTGCGGATATCCGTTCCGATGCCAATGGCGATGAGCGCGTACATTTTGATCGCGGCATGATCCGTGAACTGATTTCCACCATTCCTTCCAGCTTTACATATCACGCGAGAAATCCGGCGAATAATCTCCCCTTTGGCAACGATCATTCAATGTTTATTCCTATGACGGGTGCCCCTTTCTTGCGTGACCTTGATGATGTTAGGCGCAACCCTCTGCTTGAAGATCTGGCGAATTTCCACAAGCTTAGCCACATGCTTCCGGCCCTGCATTCTTCGGCTCACCATATTGTTGAGCCGTATGACCATCCGATCAGCCAACGGCATTTGCGGATTACATATTCGTCTATGAAGCACTCGGACAAAACCTTTATGGGGATGACGACCAGTCCAAAGAATGGCGAAGATGTCATGGACATGTGCGATATTTTGTTCGGTGAAGGGTTTATTGATAGTCATCCCGTAGTAACTGGAAACTGCAACGGTAACTCACCGCTTGTGTGGGATGAGGTCATGCTGGGCGCGATGCGTGCGTTTTGTAAGCGCAACCAGCCGGTTTTGTGTTCCCCATTTGTGTTGGGGGGTGCAAATACGCCCGCTTCCACTGCTGCATCTGTTGCGCAGCTTAATGCAGAGGCGCTTTCCGCACTTGCCTATACGCAGGTCATTAACAAAGGCTGCCCTGCAATCTACGGGCATTATCTTTCTACCGTATCCATGAAGTCCGGTGCGCCAATGGCCGGAACGCCAGAGATCAGCCTGATGAACTTTATGATCGGTCAGATGGCGCGGTTTTATGGCGTGCCGTGGCGAACTTCCAACACACTGGGTGGTGCAAAGACGTTTGACGCGCAAGCAGGCTATGAAAGTGCTTCAACGCTCATGGCGGTCATGATGGCGGGGGCAAATTACATCTGGCATTCGGCCGGATGGAATGAAGCAGGCATGCATTGTTCGATGGCAAAGTTTGTGGTTGATGCGGAGCAATGTGCGATGGCTTACCGGATGGCGGAAGGCGTTAAATGGGATGATTTTGATGAGGCGCTTTCTGCGGTTCGCGACATTGGACCGGGCGGGCATTATTTAGGACATCCGCATACGCTGGAGAAATTTCAATCTGCGTTTTTTATGCCGGAATTGTTTGATAATAATTCGATTGAACAATGGGCTGCAGAAGGCTCTATAGAAATCAATGAGCGTGCGCTTGCTCACACCAAATCTCTGCTGAACGCTTATGAAGAACCCAAGCTGGATGAAGGCGTCAACGAAGCGCTCTTGGAGTATATCGCAAAACGCGAGCTGGAAATTCCGGTGATGGACGCGCTTAACAATGAGTATTAAGTGAGGCTCTAGAGCGTATCTGGCTTGGATTAAACCGTTTGAACGCCGTGGCGTTTGTGCT
>CAZEPF010000301.1:0-1754 GCA_964514045.1 uncultured Rhizobiaceae bacterium
TTTGGATTATCAAAATAGGGGGCTTCGTTCATATCGCAGCCTTTCTTTTCGCGGTTCATTATAAGCGTTGCCTGAGGTTTTGCCGAAGCAAGCTTGATTGCCTCATCTAGGAGCGGTTTATACTTCACCACCCGTCCAGGCTCTATGCCACAGGATGCGGAGATAATCAGTTTAGGCTCGCAATCATCAATGCGGGTTGCAAGTTCAGATGCTGCAAACCCACCAAACACAACCGAATGAATTGCGCCCAAGCGAGCGCATGCAAGCATTGCCACGGCAGCTTCCGTAATCATCGGTAAATAGATAATAACACGGTCACCATAGCCCACGCCTTTGTCGCTTAGGACAGCAGCCAGCGCGTTTACGTCCTTTAAAAGTTCCGCATAGGTGAGTGTTTTTTTGTTTCCGGTAATCGGACTGTCATAGATAATGGCAGGTTGATCAGCGCGGCCGTTTTCTACGTGGCGGTCAACGCAATTGTAGCAAGTGTTGCAGGTCGCCCCTGTAAACCAACGGCCATAAATGCCCGCATCTGGATCAAAGATTTTTTCTGCGGGAGAAAACCACGTAATTTCCTTTGCAGCTTCTTCCCAAAATCCTTCCGGATTGGATTTCCACTGATCATAGATTTCTGCATATGCTGATGACATTAAGTTCCTCCCGCAAGCTGATCTACTCTGATCTGGCCTGATTTTCCGCAGACCATAATCAAAAACGGGAGGTTAAGTCCATCGCTACGAAACGCTAATGCGGTTCTTGCTCGATAATATAATCGGCCAGTTCTTCTGCCCATATGCGATAGCCCTCACTTGAGGCGTGAAATCCATCTTGCGAAAAGTTCATTTCAACGGGTTGCCATTTGGTGTCCGGGGATTGGGCGCTGCGTTCAATACAAAGTTGTTTTCCGCATTCGCGTAACACCCGTGAGCGTGTGCCCAAAATTTTGTTAAGGGGTGAGGGAAGAATTGGAATCCCCTCCATGTCCAACAGACCCTGCCAAATGATTTTGGCATCCGGGAATTTTGCGTGCATTGCGTAGAGCAAAGACCCGAACTCCTTTTTGAAGCGGCTCGCAGTATGAAAATTTTTCGCGTCATTCACACCGATGCTTAGTACAATATAGTCATACGGGAAGTGCTCTAAATGCGGTAGGACGTGATCTCTAATCAGGCCTGATGTGGCGGAGTTATTGCCGCTCGTGCGCTGAATAACCGGACGTTTCGTCGCTTTAGCGATCAGGTGCGGTAATCTGCCTGCAACAGCCTCTTCAAACTCGCTAACCCCAACACCAGCTGCAGATGAATCGCCTACAAACAAGATGCGGATCGGTTTGCCTTTGCCATTGATTTCTACCAGTGGTTTTTGTTCTGGTGGTGGTAGTCGCATTGTTTTTCGACGGATGCCAAGACCCTGCCAAATGTAAATTGGCAGACCTAGCCAGGACAATAAGATTTCAAACTTTGTGTTCATAGTGAAGGTTTTTAATAACTTTTACGTAAAGGTCAATATTTAAGGCACGGCCTAGCCACAGGCTAACTCTGATTTCTTACACAGGTTTTATCATGTTGCGTGAATGCAACAGTATGGGTGCAATGCACATGCGCTTGGATGAAATCGGTGGTTAGAGGCGAGTGAATACTGGATTGCAAAGGGTAATGGAGTGTAAACAATAATCAGCAAAAGTTTCTGAGGCGAATATTATGAACATCAAATCACTTCTTCTGGGCTCAGCTGCTGCAATGGTCGCTGTTTCC
>CAZEPF010000302.1:0-1750 GCA_964514045.1 uncultured Rhizobiaceae bacterium
GCTGTGGCGCTGGTAAATTCTTACAAGCTTGGCAATCCACTTGATCAGGAAACAAGCATTGGCCCAATGGCGAATGTACGCTTTGCTAAAGAGGTTAGAAGCCAGACTGATGAAGCACTTGCTGATGGTGCGACTGCCCATATTGAAACCTTTGCGCAGGACGATGGAGGCGCATATCTAACGCCGCAAATCCTCACGAATGTGAACCACTCCATGCGCGTGATGCGTGATGAAAGCTTTGGTCCGGTTGTTGGCATTATGAAAGTCAGCAACGATGAAGAAGCAATTGAGTTGATGAATGATAGTCAGTTTGGTTTAACCGCATCGCTCTGGACTTCTGATCGTGATCGTGCAGACCGTGTTGGTGCGCAAATCGAAACTGGAACCGTTTTTATGAACCGATGTGATTATCTTGATCCCGCACTGTGTTGGACGGGCTGTAAAGATACAGGGCAGGGAACGGGTCTTTCTGTTCTTGGCTATCATGCGCTTACAAAACCTAAATCCTATCATTTGAAGAAAGCATAATCTGATGTCTCTTACTGCAAACTGGGGTTACCCAACTCCGATCCGTTTTGGCAATGGTCGTATCTCTGAAATCGCTGATGCCTGCCAAGCAGCAGGTATCTCCAAACCTTTGCTTGTTACCCATAAGGGATTGGCAAGCATGGAGATCACGACCAAGACTTTGGCGTTGTTAAAAGATGCTGGCCTGGGGGGAGATATGTTTTCAGATGTTGATCCCAATCCCTCTGACAAGAATGCAGAAGAGGGCATCAGGATTTATCGCGAAGGTGGATATAATGGCGTGATCGCTTTTGGTGGTGGGTCCGGTCTTGATCTGGCGAAAGTGATTGCCTTCATGGCGGGTCAGACCAGACCGATCTGGGATTTTGAGGATGTTGGTGATTGGTGGACGCGGGCGGACCCGGACGGTATTCACCCAATTGTTGCAGTGCCAACGACTGCAGGTACGGGCTCAGAAGTTGGGCGCGCGAGCGTGATCAGTAATTCTGAAACAAATGAGAAGAAAATTATCTTCCACCCGAAAATGCTTCCTGCCGTTGTGATTTGTGATCCGGAACTAACTATCGGAATGCCAAAATTTATTACAGCGGGAACGGGGCTAGATGCGTTCGCGCATTGTGTTGAAGCTTATTCATCACCGCATTATCACCCGATGTCGCAAGGCATTGCATTAGAAGGTATGCGTTTGGTGAAAGAATATCTGCCACGCGCTTATGCGGATGGAACCGATGTAGAAGCAAGAGCACACATGATGAGTGCTGCTGCTATGGGGTCAACTGCATTTCAAAAAGGCTTGGGTGCTATTCACGCGCTGTCTCACCCGATTGGCGCAATTTATCATACGCACCATGGCACCACTAATGCGGTGTGTATGCCCGCTGTTTTGCAGTTCAATAAAGATTTAATTGCGGAGCGCTTTAATTCAGCAGCTGCATATCTTGGCATTGATGGTGGATTTGAAGGATTCTGCGCTTATGTGGATGATCTCAACGCATCCATGGCGATCCCAAAAACATTGACTGAACTTGGTGTTGCTAATCCAGATATGGACCGTCTTGTTAAAGACGCTTTGGCAGACCCAAGTACAGGCGGTAATCCGGTTATGATGACTGAAGAGAACACTCGCAAGCTTATCGAAACGTGCTTGTAAGCATTGTGTATGAGTGAGCTAGAGCGTATCTGGCTTGGATTGAACCGTTTGAACGCCGTGGCGTTTGTGCTC
>CAZEPF010000303.1:0-1744 GCA_964514045.1 uncultured Rhizobiaceae bacterium
CAAAAACTTTGCTGGCCGCGCTTGCAATATTCACAAATTTACGGACGGACGGTTCAACCCTGTGGGCCAGTTAATCGAAAACCCACAGCCGCTTGGAGAGGATCGCGACGCCAGCCTTATTGCGTCGCCCATTGCTAAAAACATACCGACTGAACCTTTTCTATTGTTGATCACAGAGGAAGATTGTTTGGCCGAGCCTTTGACATTAAGCCAACATCCAACAGCGATCATCGCCACTCATTTTGCCGAAGCCAGATCGCAGTTGGAAGTCTCTCAAAATGTGATGAATTTCTCACACGGGGCAATTGAAGATGCGAGTGATCGAGCCTCAACCTTCTTTAAGTGTAAAGCGGACATCGTTGTGCAAAGCGCATTGAGTGAAACATTGATTGAGACTGCAAAATCATCAGGGGTCAATCATATTGTGACGTCCTATTTGCCTGTCGGACCTGCGGCAGATGCTGTTCAAGCCCTTGAAAAACAGTTGAGAGAAAACGAAATACAGCTCCATCAGATTTTGCGACCATATGACGAAAAGTCATGGCCCCATGCTACGCGCGGGTTCTTCAAGCTAAAGGAAAAAATACCGCGGCTGATTGCAGAATTGGAACTTGGATAGGCAGATGAGTGATATCACAGAAGAAGAAAATGCTATCATTGATATGGCTTGGTGCGACAAAACTTCGTTCGAGCAAATCGAGAAGCAAATGGGTGTTCGCGAGAAGGACGTCATTAAACTGATGCGCTCAAAGTTAAAACCCCGCAGTTTCAAAGTATGGCGCGAACGGGTATCGGGCAGAAAAGCCAAGCATGAGATGCGCGGCTGAACAAAATCTTAACCATACTAAGAGTGTCTTAGATCACGTTTTTACTGGCAGTAATTTTGTTAAAACTTTATAAGGTTTTTAGTAAGATTGTGTTCAGAGTTTTAACCCTTATTTCAGGAACTTTTTCTTGCGAAATTTCATACTGATTTTCGTTGCACTGATTATCGCTGCATGTACGGCTGGGCCAGAATCTGTGCTGGACATGCGTCTTGCGGTGAAGAACCCGCAATTCGGTGATAACGATCCCGTCGATAATAGTGAATGGGGTGGGAAATACCCATGGCGGTATCCGGTCCACGGAATTGATGTGGCAAAATATCAGGGTGAAATTGACTGGCAAACTGCGAAACGCGGCGGTGTGGCATTTGCTTTTATCAAGGCAACCGAAGGCGGCGATCATCTTGATGTGAAGTTTGCCGATAACTGGCTAAGAGCGGGGCGTGCAGGCGTTCCACGCGGCGCATATCATTTCTACTATTTCTGTAGACCTGCCATCGAGCAAGCGCGGTGGTTTATTCAAAACGTTCCCAAAGACCCAAAAGCTTTGCCGCCCGTGTTGGACATGGAATGGAATTCAGAATCTCGCACGTGCAAAACACGACCGGATGCACAGACCGTGCGCAAAGAGATGAAACGCTTCCTGTCTATTGTTGGCCGCCACTATGGCAAAAAGCCTCTTATCTATACAACTGTCGATTTTTACAAAGACAATGATCTTGCTTCATTTAAGGGCTATGAGTTTTGGCTGCGTTCTGTTGCCGGACACCCTTCCGAAGTTTATCCAGGCCAGCGGTGGTCATTCTGGCAATATACAGGCACGGGTCAAATTCCTGGCATTAAAGGAAACACGGATATCAACGTGTTTACAGGCTCTCCAGCGACTTGGCGTAAATGGATTGAAGCACGAACCAAGTAAG
>CAZEPF010000304.1:0-1725 GCA_964514045.1 uncultured Rhizobiaceae bacterium
AAATCAAAAATCCAACCCATCAAATCGATTCAATCCAAGACAGACACGCTCTAGTGAGCGTTTCCGCCCATAGCACTCATTATCTCTGATTTTGATCTGATGGCGCCGGTCTGGAGATATTCCATTGCTTTCAATGATGCATTATGAGCTTCGGTGCTTGAGCCCGCGGCACAGTCTTCAACCACGCGGCAAAAGTAATCATGCTGGTGCCCGTCGACAAAAGTGTAATGCACACAAACATCAGTCAAGCCGCCGCACATTATCAAGGTGCTAACGCCTAAGCCTTTCAGTAATATTTCTAAATCTGTTCCAAAAAATGCAGAATAGCGACGCTTTCTGATCAGAAAGTCGTTCGGTCTGAAATCCATTTCTTTAACGGCGATCTCCGTGCGCGGATCATCCTCCAAACAATGCACATCCTCATCGCCGTCTAACTCGCGCCCAAAATCAACTTTGCTTGGGTGGTGAACTTCTTGCACAAAGATCACCGGGATATCTGATGCGCGTGCTTGATCAATCAACACGCGGCATTCCAACATCCGCTCGCGGTAGCCTTCCATGTTCGGTATGGAACGCTCAATACTATCATCGATAAATGTACTCGCCTGAATATCAATTACAACTAGAGCAGGCTTTCCTTCAATGAGTTCACGTTTCAATTTATGCTAACCTTTCGCCAAGACTACAGCGGCCAGAACACTAAAATAGAGGGAACAGCGACACCGATCACAATCGCTTCCAAGGGCAGCCCCATGCGCCAGTAATCACCAAAACTATACCCACCCGGCCCCATAATGAGCGTGTTGTTTTTATGCCCGATGGGCGTAAGAAATGCACAGGATGCTGCAATCGCTACGGCCATCAGAAACGGGTCGGAATTCACGCCCAGCCGATTTGCAATATCCACCGCGATAGGCGCACCTATAACGGCAGTAGCTGTATTATTGAGAACATCAGAAAGCGTCATTACAACAATCATCAAGATTGTGAGGATGATCCATGGCTCGTAGCCAGCAGTGAAATTAACAATCTGCTGAGCGATAAGCGAAGTGCCGCCAGAGGCTTCCAATGCGGACCCCAAGGGTATCATCGACCCTAATAATACGATGACAGGCCATTCTACATATTCGTAGACATTACGGATCGGAACAAGGTCTAGAAGCACAAAAGCTACAACCACAATTGCCAACGCAACAGCCAGATATAGAAACCCAAAACTAGCCAAGCCGATTGCAGCGGCGAAAATACCAGCCGCTAGCCATGCCCTGGTGTGTTGAGTAACCTGAAGCCCACGCTCAGCAAGAGGCATTGTGTTGAGCCAAACGATGGTATCATCAAGGTTTTCTGCAGGACCAATCAGCAGTAACACGTCCCCTACCCGAATTTTCTCATGCCGGACACGTTTGGAAAACCGTCTTCCCTTTCGTGCTATACCCAATAGCGCAACACCGCGTCTTGCACGTAATCTAAGATCTATCGCTGCGTGTCCTACCAATCTTGATTCTGGGGTCACCAAAACTTCGGTTAGTTGAAGGTCACCGATGGCTTTTTCATTGGTGGTTTTCTCGCCAAAAAATTCCAATGAATACACACCACGAAATCGGTCAATATCTTCTGCGGTTGCTTCCACCAAAAGCATGTCCTTTGCTTTGAGTTCCAAACTCGCGCTGAACCCTTTGAGGCGGCGGTTATTGCGAACTACGCCCAAAATGACCAGATCATGCT
>CAZEPF010000305.1:0-349 GCA_964514045.1 uncultured Rhizobiaceae bacterium
GCACAAACGCCACGGCGTTCAAACGGTTCAATCCAAGCCAGATACGCTCTAAGTGCTTGGCCACACTCATGGCTGTCTTGTCTAAAATACCTGATGAATTTGCAAATTCGCTGATTTGTCCCCATATCTGAACCAAGCGAATCATATCAAATACGTTGGAGGGGTTTATGCTTTTCGGATTTCAGACTGCGCTGGCTGTCCTTGCCTTTGTTGTCATTCTCATCATCTTTGCGGGTGTCAAACAGGTTCCGCAGGGGTTTAACTATACGGTTGAGCGGTTCGGTCGTTTTACAAAAACGCTAAAACCCGGCCTTAATCTGATTGTTCCATTCATTGATACGATTGGAAC
>CAZEPF010000305.1:359-1714 GCA_964514045.1 uncultured Rhizobiaceae bacterium
TATGATGGAACAAGTCCTCGATGTTCCAACTCAGGAAGTCATCACGAAAGATAATGCGACGGTGAGTGCCGATGGCGTAACCTTTTTCCAAATTCAGGATGCGCCGCGTGCTTCTTATGAGGTGCGGGATCTGGAACGGGCACTGCTCAATCTGACGATGACCAATATTCGTACGGTGATGGGTTCGATGGATCTGGACGAACTTCTGGCAAAGCGTGACGAGATTAACGAACGCCTGTTGCGGGTAGTTGATGAAGCTGTTTCTCCATGGGGCATCAAGATTACGCGGATTGAAATCAAGGATATCAACCCACCGAAAGATCTGGTTGATGCGATGGCCCGCCAAATGAAAGCCGAACGCGATAAGCGCGCTAATATTCTTGAGGCTGAAGGATTTAGACAGGCGGAAATCTTGAAATCCGAAGGCGAAAAACAGGGCCAAATCCTGAAAGCCGAAGGTGAGCGCGAGGCTGCATTCCGTGACGCCGAGGCGCGTGAAAGACTGGCAGAAGCTGAAGCACGCGCAACGCAAATGGTGTCCGATGCGATTGCAAGTGGTAACACGCAAGCAATCAACTATTTTGTGGCCCAAAAATATACCGAGGTACTTGGTCAGATTGCATCAGCACCAAACCAAAAAGTGATCATGGTTCCGCTTGAAGCTTCATCCCTGATCGGCTCACTGGGTGGTATTGGTGAAATCGCTAAAGATGTGTTTGGCAAGGATTCAGGTGGATCATCAGGTCAGACACCGCCAACAGCGCCACGGCCTAGAACCACACCAACAGTACCGCCTTCCGGTAACATTACTTAAAGGTGTCTCATGGAAATATTAGTTGAACTATTAGGCTCGTGGTCTTGGGTTGTATTTGGTCTTGTACTTCTTGGCCTTGAGATTTTGCTCCCCAGCACTTTCCTTCTTTGGCCGGGACTTGCTGCTCTTGTTGTCGGCACAATTACGCTGGTATTGGGCATGAACAGCCCCATCTGGCCTTGGCAATTGCAACTGATCGTTTTTGTAGCTCTGTCGTTGATTATTGCGTTTGCAGGTAGAAAAATCATGGCGAACCGTGATTGGGAACACAGCGAAAATGAAACGCTGAACGATCGCAATGCCCAATTGGTGGGGCAAACAGCGGTTGTTGTTGATCCAATAGTAAATGGTCGCGGGCGTGCAAAACTTGGTGACACTACCTGGCGTGTGCAAGGCGCAGATGCCAAAGCAGGTACATCTGTGATGATTACAGGTTCTGATGCGGGCGCGTTGCTGGTCGAGCCCGTTAAATAGTAGATTTTTTACTCTAGAGCGTATCTGTCTTGGATTGAACCGTTTGAACGCCGTGGCGTTTGTGCTC
>CAZEPF010000306.1:0-1684 GCA_964514045.1 uncultured Rhizobiaceae bacterium
TCGCGCTGTGGTATTTTCCTAGCTGAAATCAAAAATCCAACCCATCAAATCGATACAATCCAAGACAGACACGCTCTAAAACCGGATTTTTCCATCCTTATATCTGCGATAAATCACGAGACATGCGCCTACGATGCCTGATATTTGCAGGGTGATAAAGGAAGATAGATGAAACGCGTCACTAGGCAAAAGAAATAAAAACAGGTTTCCCAAACATGCGGCCAAGGCGATGAACGCACCAAGTAGTGTTTTCGAATTATACCAAAATTTCGGGGAGCGCATCATTCCAGCCTCTAGAAATTGAGGGCAAGAGACGCAATGGAACCTGCATCCCCCGTATCATTGAGTTGGCCCACTTCAAGAGTGTAGGGCGCTGTCAAAGAGCCCAAGTCTTCAATTCGAGCGGTTTGCAAATATTGGAACCCTGGCTCATTGACTGTCTCTTCACGAACGATTGTTGCACTGCTTGAGATTACTCGAACACGGTAGCGTTCCTCTCGGGCATCAAGTGGAATTTCAGATACCTCCCACGTATCAGCGTTGATACGCCCACGCCTAACCCAGCTAAATTGCGTGAGCGATGTTGAGGCAATCTCATCTGCGCGAAGATGTACGGGCGATAGCATTTTTCGTGTTCGTGATGCTGCTTTATGAGACGTCGATGTGAATGCGACGTGATTGGATGCGTATCTGGATGGGCCGATTTTCCAATTAAGAGCAATGCCCTGTTCACGGTCCTCAATCGGTAGTGCAAGGATGGTTTGATCCAGCAAGATAACACGACCTCCCATAAGAGCACCGGAGCGCATTTCGTCTTCAGTACCTAATTGACCACGCAACAAACGCGATAGGATCCAACTGCCATCTGGCTGTAACCCAGCATTAGCAAACTGAATTATTTCAAAACCATCCACACACTCTATCGCGACAACATTGGCGCCATTAAGTAAAGCGAGGTTCCCGACACTTTCAATACCTGCACCAATTCCATCAATTTGAATGGTATTTTTACGATCAAGCCGTCCAACCGAACCCGCCTCAATCGTAGTTCTCAATGTTCCAATATTACTCATACGATCATGGCTTTTGCGCAAGGCAAAACCATTTTGATCAGGCGAGGAATAAAGCGAATATTGTCCTGCCCACGGCTTTGCAGAAATTGCTACATAGACGAGTGACTGACCTTGATGCTCATCGCGCAAGGCAGGCAAATCCATAAATACAATTTTTGGTGGCCCAAATGAACACTTGTGGTTTTTGTGGACCGCAACTCGCTTCCCTGACTGGAGATGGTTGGCTCTTCCAACAAGGCACGCAGGGAAAGCGTGGGGTGCACGCCTGTTTCCACTTCTTCAACCAACCATTTGCGATCACCATATTCCGGCACGGTGACAACACTGCCTGATCCTATGTCCAGGCGTGACGTTCCTGTTGCAAGCACAAGACGGTCACGCTCAAACCACGACTGTCGCAATTGATGATCTGCTAATGAAATCGCGGTTGATTCCGGCAGAACCGCTGGCAATTGAATCGAAATCTGACGGTCACTACCCCCGTTGATGCGCTGGGATTTGCTGGTTGTTTCCTCATAATCATTAAACACGGAGGCGGGGGAGAAATGCGCCTCGGCGGGAAGCGCCAACTCACTGCCACGCGTTCTGCTGATGCGGGCAATGTCTTCTTC